>JAAYZW010000152.1 GCA_012514645.1 Chloroflexota bacterium | reverse complement strand
GCGGTTTTGCGCCCAATGGCAGAACTCGACCTTGCCAACGCCATGGAAACCGTGGAAGAGGGGCAGGATTACG
Organism: Chloroflexota bacterium; assembly: GCA_012514645.1. Lineage (GTDB taxonomy): Bacteria > Chloroflexota > Anaerolineae > Anaerolineales > Anaerolineaceae > Mesolinea. The sequence continues at coordinate 21,642 of JAAYZW010000152.1, read as the reverse complement.
AAGTTGTCATCGATTTTGCCCCGCATCAAAATTTTTCGCTCGAAAAGTTTTATGAAGATCTGAGCGAAATCGGCGTGAGCATCCAGGTTGGCGAAGGCGACGGAATTTACCGTATGCATATCCACACAGAGCTTGCGAAACGCTTTGAGCCGATCACCTACACCGAAACGCAGGGAGTGGTCAAGAAGGTCATGATGGAAAACCTGCAAGACCAGATGAATGGTAAACAAAGCAGGGGTGAAGAGATCAGCCTTACACCCGTCAACCCCGGCGAGATCGCGGTTGTGGCGGTATCCCCTGGAAAGGGGCTGTCGTCTATTTTTGCCAGTCTGGGCGTCACTTCCATCGTTGAAGGTGGACAGACCATGAATCCCAGCGTGCAGGAACTGGTGGGCGCGTTTGAGAATTTGCCAACCGACAAAGTCATTATTTTGCCTAATAATAAAAACATCATTCTGGCAGCCCAAAATGCGGCGAAAGTCAGCGTCAAACAAATAGCGATTATTCCGACCCGAAACGCCCCGCAGGGCTTCGCCGCCATGCTGCGGCTCAACCCGGAAGGCTCACTTGAGGAGAATGAAGAATCGATGAAAGAAGCCATCGAGGAAGTACATACTGGCGACATTACCGTTTCTACTCGCTCAGTTGAGATTGATGGCGTCCAGGTGGAAAAAGGTGAGGTGATCGCGCTGTATGACGGGCAATTGGTTTCGTCTGCTCCAACCATCGAGGGAGCCATCCAGAAATTGCTCCAAAAAGCGAATATGGATGAGGTTGAACGAGTAACCTTCTTTTATGGCGAAGATCTCAACCAAACCCAGGCAAACCAGTTGTCTGATGCAGTACGCAGGGATTATCCCGAAGTCGAGATCGAGATCCACAACGGCGGTCAACCGCATTACCAGCTGATCATCGCTTTTGAGTGACTTTAGTTGTAGCTGACCGATGTTTTTGTAGGGAGCTGGGCTTGCCTTTTCCTCCAACCTACAAAGACCCGGATTAATACTTCGTAGGGAACTGGGTCTGCATGTTCCTATTGCGTTCAAGTAGGGCGTGATTGGAAGCACCGGAAACTTTGACGAACGAGAATCTTGTCGTGCTTCCTATCCGCCGTGCGAAGCCATCTTTTCCCCGGTTGCTATAAAATGGCGGATTGTGGGCACAATACATACGAATTGCACAAAACTCACGGTGCCCTCAATCTCGCCCTACAGCCTGATCTTATCATTCTGAACGAAGAGAAGAATCTTACCCCTCCAACCGACAAGATCCTTCGCTGCGCTCAGGATGACAGGCAGGGAACTGGCACGTCTGTTCTGTTATGTTTGCATCGGAATGCCATTTATGTGAGGCAGGCCTCAACACTACTTGTGGGTTTTGTCATTTTGAACGAAGTGAAGACTCTTACCCCTCCAACCGACAGATCCTTCGCTGCGCTCAGGATGACAGGCAGGGAACTGGACCTGCCTGTTACATTTTTCAATAGATCGTCTTTGCACGACGCGCCTTTAATGCGCGTAGTCACCAGCTTTTCAAGTGTCATAATATCTTTACAGGTGAATTGAAAGAGCAGGGCAGCGGGTTCCTCGGTTTTTTAACCCTCGAATTCTCCGAACTCGCTTGCGTTGTTCGTTAACTGTCCCAGAATCTGTTTTTGTTATCGCTGCTTTAGTAACATTTTTGTTGAACTAACGCGGTGCTGATGACAATGACTAAATAATTGAGTACAATTCAAGTCTAAATGTTTAAGGTTATTTCACTATTAGAAGCCAGAAAGGTACTCGACTGCCAATTTGGCAATTTAAGGCTGCTAACCGAATCAGCAACACTTAAAGACGCTGCTGGTCGGTTTTTAGCAATTGATATCGCCTCGGGTGAATTTGTGCCCGCCTTCGATCGGTCAACAGTCGATGGTTTCGCTGTGATCAGCCGCGACCTGCGTGGGTGTTCTGATACGATCCCTGCTATCCTGCATAAAGCTGGTGAAAGCCAAATGGGCACATTGCCCACGCACATACTGCAACCTGGCGAATGTTTTTACGTTCCCACGGGCGGCGCGCTTCCGCAAGGTGCAGATGCTATGGTGATGGTCGAATTTGTGGAAGACATTGGTGCTGACGAGTTCGCCTTCGTCAAACCAATAGCACCCGGCGCGAACATGATTTTCAAAGGCGAAGACCTGCAGCCTGATGACCTGATTTTACCGAAAGGTCAACGGCTCAACCCCGCCGATATCGGCACATTGGCTTCGATGGGCATAACTGAGATCGAAGTCTTCAGACAACCAAAAGTGGCGGTGATCTCCACCGGAGACGAGTTGGTGCCTGCAAGCGAAGCGCTTGAGCCCGGAAAAATCCGTGATGTCAACACACCCATGCTGGCTGCGCTGCTGCAACAAACCGGAGCAATCGTTCAGGAACACGAAATTGTTTTAGACCAACACGATCTGCTGCGAGCCACGATGAAAACCGCGCTCGCAATGGCGGACGTGCTTTTGGTTTCGGGCGGTACATCGGTTGGTGAGCATGACAATCTCCCAAAGCTGATTAGTGAGTTGGGCAAAGTTTTTGTCCATGGCATCGCCATCAAACCCGGCAAGCCGACGATCATCGGCAAAGTTGACGGCAAGCCTGTTTTCGGGCTGCCCGGCAACCCCGTGGCGGCATTCTTCATGTTCCATGCCCTGGTTAAACCGCTGCTATATTTGCTTTCCGGAAGTGTTTTCGAGCAAACAGCGATCCGGGCACAGTTGAGCCGTGCAATTTCCTCCAATCATGGTCGCGAGGAAGTGATTCTTGTGCGCCTGGAGGGCGATCAGGCGATTCCGGTCCCGTCAAAGTCAGGTCTGGTCTCAACTGTGTGCCGGGCAGATGGTTATTTTCTGATTCCGCGTGACCTCGAGGGGCTGACCTCTGGCGCTTTTGTGAATGTTTTCTTATTGTGAGGATTTATGGCTTTTAAATACTTGAGTAATATTCCACTGGATGAAGCCCGCAGCCAGTTCCTTTCTGTTTTGAAAGCGGAAGGGTTGACTTCAGAGACCGAAATAATCAAGACTGTGGATGCCAATCACCGTGTCGCTGCCACGGCGGTCTATGCCCACATAAGCGCGCCGCATTACAATTCGTGTGCGATGGACGGCATCGCCCTTAATGCCAGCCTGACCTTTGGGGCGACTGACACCCGTCCGGTCACCCTGCAACAAGACCAGTTTCATTGGGTGAACACTGGTGACCCACTGCCAACAAAATGCGACGCGGTTGTGATGGTTGAAGATGTGATCGAGGGCGAGGGCGGAGAAATTCAGCTTTTTATCGCGGCGGTTCCCTGGCAGCACATTCGCCAAATCGGCGAAGATATCGCCCAGGGCGACATGATCTTCCCCAGTTACACCGAGATTACCCCCGCAATCCAAGGCGCCATGCTGGCAGCCGGAGCCTTGGAACTCGAGGTGATTAAAAAACCGGTAGTTGCTGTGATCCCCAGTGGTAATGAGTTGGTTTTCCCCCAGGAAAAGCCCGGTGAAGGAGACATCATTGAGTTTAACTCCACGATCATCAAGGGTATGCTTGAAGATTGGGGCTGTGAGCCGGTGGTCTATCCGATTGTCCGCGATGAGCCTGGTCTCGTCATCGAGGCACTGCGAAAAGCAGCCACTGAATGTGACTTCGTGCTGTTGAATGCCGGTTCCTCGGCCGGAACAAAAGATTTTTCGGTTGGCGCTGTTGCTGAAATTGGCGAAGTAATCTTGCACGGCGTTGCCATTCGTCCTGGCAAACCGGTTGTACTTGGCATTGCAAAGCGGGGTCCTAAAGTGATACCCTTGGTGGGATTGCCTGGTTATCCGGTTTCGGCAATTTTGGTGATGGAAGAGCTGGTTCGCCCAGCGATAAACCTATTATTAAAGAAAAGTGGCGAAGAAAAAGCTCTCACGGAGGCGACAGTCTCACGACGGCTAACTTCATCACTAAAATACCTGGAGTTTATTCGAGCCAGAATCGGAAATGTGAACGGGAAACTGGTGGCAGTGCCGCTTAATCGTGGAGCCGGTGTGGTCAGTTCAATTGTTAAAGCAGATGGTATTATTGAGGTTCCTCAAAATGCAGAAGGATTTGAAGCTGGCGAAAAAGTGCCGGTAAGTTTGGTGAGGAAAATGGAAAACATCAATAGAACACTGATAATTACAGGCAGTCATGACCCGTTGATTGACGAACTGATCGATTTGATGAAAATCAAATGGCCCGATAGCCAGGTGGCATCATCGCACGTTGGCAGCCTGGGCGGTCTGATGGCGCTCAAACGGGGCGAATCGCACCTGGGCGGCACCCACTTGATGGATGAAGAAACTGGCGAATATAACCGGAGCTATGTGAAGCGTTACTTCCCTGATGGAGGTGTGACGCTGATCAGCGCTGTCTTCCGCAGCCAGGGTCTGATCATTGCCAGGGATAATCCCCTTGGGGTTGAATCAATTGCTGACCTGACCAGGGCTGAGTATGTTAACCGGCAAAAAGGGTCGGGAACGCGCATATTGCTCGATTATATGCTGGAGAAGAACGGGCTCGAGCCCAACAAGATCAAAGGCTATGAGCGAGAAGAGATCACGCACACTGCCGTGGCAGCCGCTGTCGCAAGCGGAACTGCCGATGCGGGCATGGGCATTTTGGCAGCAGCTAAGATTTATGATCTGGGTTTTATCCCGCTGATCTGGGAGCAATATGATCTCCTGGTGGGTGAAAAGACGCTTGAGCATCCTGAATTTATTCACTTGCTGGAAGTGTTGAAGAGCGCTGAATTTGCGCAGCGGCTCGAAAAATTGGGCGGCTACCAGCTCAACAATCCTGGCGAGGTGATCTTGTGAAAATGACTCACCTTGATGAAGAGGGTCGCGCGATCATGGTAGATATTGGTGAAAAATCCGCCACAGAGCGCGTTGCTGTCGCATCTGGAACGGTAAAAATGCAGCCAGAAACGCTGCAGCTGATTCGTTCGGGCGAGGCAAAGAAGGGCGATGTGTTGGCGGTTGCCCGTGTTGCCGGAATAATGGCTGCCAAGAAAACAGCTGAGCTAATCCCACTCTGTCATCCGCTGCCGCTCACTTCAGCAAAAGTTGATTTTGAGTTTGTTGGTGATAATCTGTTGCAAATTACCGCTGAAACCAAGACCACCTATTCGACCGGTGTTGAGATGGAAGCTTTGACCGCTGTCAGCGTAGCTGCGTTGACCGTTTATGACATGTGTAAGGCGGTCGATCGCGGCATGGAGATCGGCGCGATCAGACTTGAGAAAAAAAGCGGTGGCAGATCCGGGGAGTTTAGCCAGGAGGAGCTTGGCATTTGAAAGACTCGTTTGGAAGAGAAATTGACTATTTGCGCCTGTCTTTGACAGAGCGTTGTACATTGCGCTGCGCCTACTGCCGTGCAGATGAGGGCTATTGCCCCAAGAGCCAGGAGCTGACCGCCGAAGAATTTATTCTGATTGCTGAGTCTGCTGTCGATTTAGGCGTTAAGCGCATCCGCCTGACCGGTGGGGAGCCACTGCTGCGAAAAGACCTGCTTCAGATTGTGAGCGGAATCGCCAGTCTGCCAGGATTGAGTGACCTTTCCATGACCACCAACGCGCAGATGCTCGCGGAATTGGCAGCAGATCTAAAGGCAGCTGGTCTGATGCGCTTGAACATCAGCATGGATACGCTGAAGCCGGATCTATTCAATGATCTTACCGGTGGGAGCCTGCAAAAAGTGCTGGACGGCATCCAGGCAGCGATTGAGGCTGGGTTTGATCCGATCAAGATTAACTGTGTGCTCATGCGTGGGGTCAACGACAGCGAAATCGATGACTTTATCGCCCTGACTGAGAACCATAAAATTGATGTCCGCTTCATTGAATACATGCCAATTGGCGGCAGCAACAGCAGCGACCGCTTGCGCGTGAATAACCAGGAGCTGGTCGCAGCCAGATCCTGGCTGGTGCCGCTGGCTCCCCGTTTGCACGGGCAGCCTTCGTCTGACTACACCTACGAAGGTGCTTTGGGTCGGGTCGGTTTTATCTCTCCGATCTCGCATCGATTCTGCGGTGACTGCAACCGCATACGCGTGATGAGTGATGGCTGCCTGCGCACCTGCCTGGGCAGGGACAATGAAGTTTCGCTGCGGGCAGCTCTGGATGAAGGCAAGGCTGCCTTGAAACAGGCAATGAGCGAAGCGATCGTGGATAAGCCCGCGCGGCACTGTTTCGACCAGGAGGCCTTGGCAAAGCGTAATATGAGCCGGATTGGAGGCTAAATGGCAAAGGTTGTTTCCGTAAATGTAAGCGAACGAAAAGGTACAATTAAATATCCGGTTAACCAGATTCGCCTTAAGGTTGGGTCGGGAATTGAAGGCGACGCCCACGCGGGCGACTGGCATCGCCAGATCAGCCTGCTGGACTTGAGCAGCTTTGATAAAATGCACAACAAGGCAACGGTCGACCTGAGGCCGGGCATTTTTGCTGAAAATATCACTACGGAAGGTGCCGATCTGTGGTCGCTGCCGGTTGGCACGCGCATAGAAATTGGAGAAACGCTGCTCGAAATCACCCAAATTGGCAAAGAATGCCACCGCCACTGCCAGGTGTTCAGGCAGGTGGGCGATTGTGTCATGCCGCGTGAAGGGATTTTTGCGACTGTGCTGAAGGAGGGTGTGATTACCCCCGGGTTGGACTTAAAAATTATCTCCACAATACGCGTAGCCATATTGACAGTCAGCGACAAAGGCTTCTCTGGTGAACGGGTTGATCTTTCCGGACCAGCTCTGGCAGAGGCTTTGGAAGGTAAAGCCCAGGTGGCGTTGCAGGAAATCGTACCTGATGATTTTGAGATGATCAAGACCAAGCTAATCGAATATGCTGACATGGGGGTGGACCTGGTATTCACTACCGGCGGCACAGGTTTTGCGCCGAGAGATCTGACCCCTGAGGCAACCATGGCGGTAGTCGAACGCCTGACACCTGGGATTGCCGAAGCGATCCGGGCAAATAGTTTGAAAATTACTCCGTTTGCGATGTTATCCAGGGCAACAGCTGGAATCCGTGGGAAAACGTTGATTATTAACTTCCCCGGAAGCCCCAAAGCAGCATTGGAATGTCTGGAAGTATTTTTGCCAGTGATGAACCACGCCGTCGAAACTCTGCGCGGCGATGCCTACGAATGCGCCCAGCCCGGCGCCAGGAATTAACCGACAATAACTGTTAATTAACCGCAAGGATTGTATGTGTGCTTGCTAGTCTGGGCGCGGATGGGGAAGTCCAATTTCGGTTCAATTATTTATAAGCCCTTACCCAAAGAGAACTAAGAAATATAGATAATTATTAAAAATATATTCTCAATCACATGGAAGCCTGAAAATCTCCAGCTTTGGTCCTTTGGTAAACTGCGACTTGCTTTTCGAAATTTGCCGGTTCAGATATTCAAGGATCACCTGAAATTGCTCAATAACAGACACCGGTTCTGGGTCTGGTTGAAATTCATGGATGAGATCAAGGTTGCTTCGGACAGTTGCGTAAAAAGCGTTTTCTTCTATATAGCGCTGAGGTTCGGCTGCATATCTGTCGCCCATCAGAGATGATAATACAATGTATTTCTTATCTTTTGGTTCATAGATATCAAAAGCAAAGATATCGTTTTTGTTGTTTGGATTGTGTGGGGTGTAACCTTCCGAAATTGTATTACTAACAGTAATCTTGTTTTCTTCCATATATTGCAGGGCTTCGCCGCGCGTATCATTCCAGGTAAGCATAACTGAAGCTTTTATGCCCTTTAAGACAAATGGCAGCAAAGCTATTGTGAGCGCAGCTATTACTAAAATTCTGGTAGATTTTTTCTCTTTTGCTTTCTGCCAAATGTACGCAGCACCAATCGCCGCAAGGAATAGCGGGGTTATCATCATTGGCAAAGACCAGCGGCTATGATGAAGATGGAGAACGCTGAGGGCAATCCAATAGCCAATTCCAAACAAGAGAAGTAAATAGGTGGGATCTTTCATCAAAGCTATGGCAACAAGCCCAATTAGCACCAAAATAGAGATGAAGATGCCTGAAGTTTGGAAAAATTCTTTAAAATAATACAGGAGATTGCCTCCCCAACCGAGACCGTCAGCGCCGAGGTGGGTTGGTCTTGCTTCGTTTACGATTTGATGCCAGGCGGTTTCGAAGTGTATCAGAAGTTGTGGAGCAAGAATTAGGATCGTTAAAATGCAGATTGAGATACTCGTTGCGATCGTTTTCAGGAAAAACTTCCATCCGGGTTGATCGCATTGCTCAACGCACTTGAAAGCCCGGATTCCAACCGCAACCAGGATGATTCCAAAAGAAAGAATACCGGGATATTTTTCTAAGGTGGCGATTGATGCCATCACAGAGGCAAAGGTTAACCAAAAATCCTTTTTAGTCGAAAGATAATTCATAGAGAAAAGCAAGACAAGAAGAATATAAAGCGTCAGTGGAATATCAACCGTAACATAATGTGAATGCAAAACGTAAGGAGGATAAAAAGTAAACAACAATGCTGATACAAAAGCAAAAGGAAGATTTTTAAATTTTTTACCGACTAAAAAGGCAACAACCGGAATTAAAGCCCCTTGAAGAGCGGTCATCAATCTTGCTGCGGTGAAAAAGAAGTAAGGATTTTGCCAATGTCCCCAACCATAATTCATGCGGAATTTTAAGAGGCTCAAAATGTTCATGACGAAAAGATTGGAATAGAAACTTGGAAAGGCTGGATATACATAGGTCCCCGGATCGAGGGTATGTTCAACGCTCATTTCCCGCAAAGGGCTCATCAGGAAATTCTCATCCGGGTGCGTAAAGAGGGGAAAATCGAATTTTAGGCCGATAAGGCGAATGGAGATTGCTACTAAAAAAATTATCAAAGGGATGAAGAAGTTTTTCCAGTCCGTAAGCCTGGCTGCTTGTTTTGTCAGCGGTTTTTTATCCACTTTCATCAATAATCCCTTATTAATTATTTTTCAATAGAACCAAACACAGATAATAGGTAATTCTATCATTATGGGCTGCGAAGAATGCAGTTGATCACAAGTGATGCCCATTAGGGACACGGTGCTGCCAGGAGGTTTGTGTTTGGCAGCGCACCATCGCTTTGCGTGCTGTGCGGTGCAAAGATGCCAGTTTCGTCTGCAGCAAAACACCAACGCATATGTACCCAAAGAATGTCAGAACCAAAAACGTTGTTGTGTCTGAGCAGGAACAGAAAACTAAGGAGATGAGGGTTTTTCTGATATGAATTTGCAGAATAATCATTGCATAATGGCAAGGGTGGCGCGGTTATTTAGAAACATGATAGAATTCCCAAATTAGATGGTTTTCTCATGAATATCGAGTTAATTCACTATTTCCTGACACTAGAGAAGCATTTGAATTTCACACTAGCTGCGGAAGAATGTTTTATCTCGCAATCTTCACTCTCGAAACATATCAAGAAATTAGAAATAGATCTCGGTGTCCAGTTGTTTATAAGGGACCGACGTAGTGTGCAGATAACGCCTGAAGGAAAAACTTTCTTAAAGTATGCTCAGGATATATATACTACTTATCGTGAAATGCAATCCGACTTGTGTAATAAATTGCCTGATAAGCAAAAGATTATCAGAGTTTCTTCTATTCCGATAATTACTCAATATCAACTTATGCCAGTGTTTAATGAATATCAGAAACGCAATCCTGATGTTAGTTTTAATATCACAGAAAATGACCCTGAGGTTGTTCTGGACTCCTTCAGAAATAAAAAGGCAGATATTATCATCATAAGGAACTCAGGGCAATTGCCGCAAGAAATCCCATTTTGGAACTTTCTTTATGACGAGTTAGTCGTGATTGCTCATAAGGATCACCCATTCAATCAGATGGAAATCTTAAGTTTAGATGATCTCATGGGTGAAACAATTTTGATGGGAAAACTTGGTCAAGTGAACGATATTATCATCACTGAATTCAGAAAAGCTGGACTCCGCCCAAAAATCACATACCAAAACACACGGTTCAGGACTGTTATCGATTTAGTTAGCAAAAAGGAAGGGATCACATTGGCTATGAAGAAAATGGCGAATCCTAATACTTTTCCTGAAATACGTAACTATCCATTAACTAATCATCCAAAGTTCGCCCTTTGCGTCGCAATCAATCCTTCTGTCATCAACGCTTGTGTAAAAGACTTTATCGCGTTTCTTGTGGATCAAGCTAACGGGCTACTGAGTTAACTCTGAACTATTCCCGAATGTCATAAGTAAAACCGTTTTTGGAATTTTAGAAACGCATTTTCTTGCATAGAATCGGTTTAATTCAGTAATCAAGGAGTGCGTTAATGCCGATTGGAATACTCGTAAGTAGCTCAGCTGTTGTAATTGGGGGAATTATTGGTGGATCACTTGGGCAGAGACTGCCCTTCCGATATAAAGAAATGTTGCCAAAGGTTTTTGGTCTGATAGCTCTGGCAATCTCAATAACGTTGATCATCAAAGTTCAAACGCTACAGGCAGTGGCTTTGTCCTTAATAATTGGAACGATCGTCGGGGTGGCTTTAAACATTCATGATAAAGTAGAAGTAGGTGTAAGTAAAGCGAGTGTCGCTATAACTAAAAGGAGCAATCCCATTTTTGATGCAAGCGATCTTGATATAAACGTACTGACAAGCGTTATCGTATTGTTTTGTGCGAGCGGTTCAGGTATCTATGGGGCGATGGAAGAAGGGTTTTACGGCACCTCATCCACTCTCTTGGTAAAATCGATTTTGGACTTTTTCACTGCCATCATTTTTGGATCAACCTTTGGCTATATCATCGCCACAATATCAATCCCACAATTCATTATTTATATGAGTCTCTTCTTGCTTTCCAGACTGATACTGCCCTTAACCAACCCCACAATGCTGGCGGATTTCAGCGCTTGCGGTGGGTTGATCACCCTTGGTGCTGGAATGAACATCATAGGTCTTACAAAAATTAAAATGATCAACTTGCTGCCTTCACTGATCATTGTCATGCTTATCTCCGCTCTTTGGAAAACTCTCTTAGGATGACCAAGTTGATATTCTATTTTGGAATCACAGTAGATCCAATTTGGAATTGTTGATGCGATAAGACATGCCTATACTACCATCACGGAAAGTTAACAAATGGAAAAACTGTTAACAACCAATTGTTCACTGATCAAGCGATTAACCTTGGTCTATCCCCAACTTAAGAAAATTAATAAATGAAAGGTCAATCGACAAAAAAGAGGAGATATTATGGCAGGATATGATACAGAATATGACGTAATAGTTTGTGGTGGCGGCACATCTGGCGTAGCAGCGGCAATTTCAGCTGCCCGCACGGGTGCAAAAACATTGGTGATCGAGCGTACCGGTTGCCTAGGCGGTCAAATGTGCGTTTCAGGTCCTCCGGGATTTGCTTATGCCAGGTTATTCAATACCCATGGCGAGCAGGATACTGCTGGTTTTGTAGAAGAAACCCATGCGCGTCTCTACAAAGCGGGACATGCCTGGCCACATTACCATCCGAAACATCGAGTTCCAGCAGCATATACGTTCTCATACGTCGACCCTGAGTGGTGGATGTTGATGATCTTCAATATGATGGAAGAGGAGGGTGTCGATTTGCTTCTTGATAGTCTGGTCGTTGGTGCTGTCAAGGACAATGACACTGTAAAAGGAGTGATTGTAGAGAACGCAGATGGCAGAAGAGAATTAAAGGGAAAAATTGTCATCGACTGCACTGGGGAAGCATACTTTGCCAACTATGCTGGTGCCGAGACTGTTTGTGTTGATGTCGAAGACATCCAGCCGCATACCATCAGTTTTACAGCCGATGGTGTGGATTGGGATAAGCTCTTGACTTATATTAATAGAAACCCCGAACAATTCGAATATCAACAACTTTTACACCGAGCTTCAGACCAGACCAAGGAAGATGTTTACAAAGCTTATTCCAAGGTTATCGATATCCGCGAGCTTGGAGAAGTGATGGGCTTCAAAGATTTGCGAGACGCTGCGTTGAAGAATGGTGACTGGCATCCTTTTTCAGGCGCCGGTTTCTTCCTGCAGCCTAAGGAAGGCGGTAAGATTCTCGCTCATTTCCAACATTCCTCTCATTGGGACAAAACACTGCCCACCGACGCATGGGCGCTTTCGAGATGCCATATTGAATGTCGCAAGCAGATTCAAATTGCATGGCGCTTCTTCAAGAATTATGTTCCGGGTTTCGAGAATGCTTATATTGTCAAAATCAGCACAGAACTTCGGCTTCGCGAAGGGCCGAGAATTGTCGGAGACTATGTTCTTAATCGCGACGATGTGATCAACACCAGACAATTCTCCGATACGATCGGAAAATCTTCATTCCCTGCTGGAGCTTACCATACAGCGAACGTGAACACCCTTGCTTCCATCGGGACCCAGGAACTTGGCAAAGACCGAGCTCAGCCTATAGGATCCTATGATATTCCCTATCGTTGCCTGGTTCCCAAGAAAATTGAAAACCTACTGGTCGCAGGAAAAGGTGTCTCCACTGATAGGGCAGCCTATCTACGCTATGTGCAACAGACCATGGTAACCGGTCAGGCGGCTGGTGTCGCAGCAGCTCTGTGTGTGAAAAACGATAAGACCCCTCGTGAGATGGAAGAAAACATCGAAGAAATTCAGGAAGTACTCTTGAGCCAAAATGCAATCTTATTCGAGCCGCGCAAGCTTGTCAAGACTTACGAGCAGCAGGAATATATATAATCGGAGGTTTATAACAGAATGACGAAAAAACTTAACAGAGTCTTAGACCCGAGAGGCTTCCAGGAGCGCACCAAGATCGAGCTTGCCAAAAGACCGACCCTGGATGAACTGAAATCAGGAAAAATTCTTTTTTATAACAATACAAAATTGGGTTTCTGTAACTACTACACCGTGTTTGATCGAATTAAGGAGAAACTGTCTGAACTAGGTATCACCAATTACGTGGAGTATACCGAGACAGTCAGAGGGAAAAACGCCGAAAGGCTTGCAGAATACGCTGCAATGCTTGCGGAAGAGAAACCCCTGGCTGCCATTGTTGCCTTTGGCGATATGGGCACATCCTCCTCAACCACTGTAGTGGCGATTGAACTTGAAAAACTAGGAATACCCACTGTATATATGACCGCTCCTCCCGGATCTGCAATCACGGAAGGTGTCGGGGTTTACCGGGCTGGACAACTTTGTCTTTGTTCCGTTGATATCTTCCAGGCAAGTACTGTCCAAGAGGTTTCTGAGCAGGTTGATCTGAAATGGGATTACATCCTCGGCTCTTTGACTTCGAATGGTGCTGAACTTGAAAAATTAGCCTTTATTGATTTCAAAATGGACAGAGTTCCACCTGCGAAGGATGGTTTTTTACCTTTGGTTGAACAGATCGAGGTAACGGATGAAGGTCTAATCGAACCTGGTTGTTATATGGAAGAGATCAATGACTATTTTAACGAAGAACATATCAGCGACGGTTTACCAATCATTCCCCCAACCAAAGCGCGCTATGAAAAAATGATGGAATACTGTCCCTTCGATGAAGACCTGGTTCTGTGTGACCCCAGTGGACCAAGCGGTAAAACGGTGACGGTGAAAGATGTAGCAATTGCCGCAGTGATGGCAGGTTGTAAACCAACCGCCATGCCGATCCTCGTTGCTGCGTTTAAGGCGCTGAACAGCCCACTTTACAATCTTAACCAATCTGTGACGACCTCTCATCCAGGTGGTAACTTGGTACTGGTGAGTGGTCCAATCGCCCAGCAAGTCGGTCTGTCCGGAAAGCAAGGTTGTATGGGACCCGGTTACCCTGCTAACGCCACCATCGGTCGTGCTGTGAACCTTGTTATTATGAACATATTTCGCTCAGTGCCAGGAGTATGTGATTTGGACTGCCTAGCTTCCCAAGCAGAGTTTACCTTCTGTTTTGCTGAGGAACCTGAACTAGCTCAGTGGAACATGATCAATGAAGACCGTTACGATTCAGAGACCACGACGGTTTATGTCTTGAAGGCTGAACCCATTCATGATATTATCGACTTCCTGAGTCTGGATGGATATGACTTGCTCGACACTATCACACACTGCTGTACGACCCTTGGATCTAACAACGCATACATGCCCGGTCCTTTGGTTGTTTGTCTGACACCTGATCACGGAATCATGTTGAAAAGAGCAGGGTTCACAAAGCGAATGATCCAGGAGCATATCCACACTTATGCTTATCACGAAGTTCCAATGGTTCGCAACCGTGGGCTGGTTCCGGTGCGCCCAGAAAGCTTCAAAAACAAACATCCCATGCCCGTCACTCGCACTCCTGAAGATGTTGAAGTTGTTGTTATCGGTGGTCGTGGTGGTCACGACGGCGTAATCCTTCCCTGGGCTTTACACAGTGAAGGTTGTGTAGAACCTGTAGCCTTGCCTGATGGGCGAATTGCAAAATCAATTGACGATTTCAAAACCAAATAAAGGTGAAAAAATGAAGAAGAATATTAGATTAATCGTAGTCTTGCTTGTGATCGTGCTCATATCGACTGCCATCATGTCCTGCACACCCAAAGCTCCTGCAGTTCAAGATGTGCCTGCTAGTGAAGAAAAAACAGAAAATCCTCCCTCAGGAGCAAAACCGTTGACTGGCGAAGCTTCCGGATTCGGAGATCAATTCAAGGAATATTATGATGAGGTGATAGGATTATCGGGAGAAGCTGCCTTTGATTACTTCATGACTCTCAAAGATAAAGGTCTGACTGACAGAGAAATTCTGAAGTTTTTCATCCACCTGCCATTAGCCGACGTTGACAGCGATGCGAAGTCGTTGTACGTGAGCGATGCACTGGATACGTATACCGTTAACTATCCTTACGGCGCTACCGTTGACAACTATGTCTGGGTTCCTGGAACGGGAACTGAGTTTACTGGACCTTTAACAAAGGTGCTTCAGAAACTGCCCTACACTGATTATATGGCGCTTCCCGCTGGAAAAGTTGGTGACCCGAACAAAACCTATAAGGTTGGTGTCCTTACTTCAGGTGTTCGTCATCCATGGGGTGCAGCTGTCTCAGACGCTATGCTCTGGCAGATGAATCAATTTGAGAATATTGAGGTCAACTATCAGGAACACCTGGCTGATGATGCAAAACTTTCCAGCATCATGGATACCTTTATCGCACAGAAAATGGATGCTATATATCTGTTCCCCCGTGGCGAAGCGGCTTCTGGTCCTGCCGTCAGAAGAGCATTGGATGCTGGAATACCGGTCGTGGCAGTAGACACCTTAACTGGTGCCACTAATATTACTGTCCAAGTGGCAGGTAATTTCCCCTCAAATGGTGCACAAAATGCGATGTACCTGATCGACCAACTGCACCAAGAAGGAAGTTTTGAAGCGAACATGATCTTCTTGCGTAAACCTCTGGGAGCCACAAATGATGCTCTGCGCACAGGTCATTTCCTGAAGGTATTGTCCTACTTCCCAGAGATTAAGATTCTTCAGAGTTATTTTGACAAGAACAATCGCACCGAAGCTTTTGATAACGCGCAGGCTGCCTTAATGGCTTATGACGACATAGACATCTTCATGAATCTAGGTGATCACGAAGCGTTAGCCGCAATTGAAGCAATCAACCTGGCTGGCAGAATGAACAGTCGTGAAGGTGGTAAGAAGATCATAATTCTATCCAATAACGATTCTCGAGAATTACTTTCCAAGATTACATCGAATGACCTGGATTGTGCCGCACCTTCAACACCTTTGATGGGTGACATCGGATCCAGAATGGTTGCCCGTATTCTTGCTGGTGAAACAGTTCCTCAATATGTAGTCAATCCAGATATCCTTCTGATTACACAAGATGGTCGTTCATTGTTCGGAATGAAAACAATGCTTGTAGAAGATTGGATCGAATATGCCTATGGACCAGCAGTGGATTAGCAGATAATATCTTTATTGGACTGGCAGTTTTCTGCCAGTCCAATAACTTTCAAGGTATTATGCCTCTTCATATATGTGTGAAAGAAGTTGGAGTGACTAGGGATGACTAACGAAACTGCAAATCAAAATTCTAGTGACATATTGCAGGAAAAGACGAATGGCTTTACGAATACTATCAAAAAATTAATGCGGTCGAATGTCAGTATTTTAGTGATACTTTTTGTCCTGGTAGTAGGCTTTGGAGGTATAACCAACCCTTCCTTCCTACGATTTCAAAACATCCAGACAATTATGCGTGCCTGCGGAATCATTGGCATTACCGGCTTGGGGGCGACCGTTGTCCTGTTGGTTGGCGAGATGGATATTTCGATGGGAGCGGTGATGTCCTTCACGACACTCCTGGGGGGGATGTTCATTGGAAAGCTGCCAGGTCAAGCGACACCGATTATCCTAACTTTGATTTTTGGACTGCTCACAGGGTCATTTATCGGATTAATTATCACCAAGTTAAAAATTACAGCAATCATGGCCACCTTAGGTGCCATGAATCTGTTTTCTGGACTGGCATATCTTCTAACTTCAGGGTTGAATATTTTACTTTATAACGCACCCCTCTATAAAAAAATGGGCACCGGATTGTGGTTTGGAATTCCGATCTCATTCGTGATTTTCTTGGGCTTAGCGCTTGTGTTGCATATTGTACTGACCTATACAGCTTTTGGAAAGAAGCTTTATTTTACCGGTGCTAATTCAAAAGCTGCCTGGTTATCAGGTGTGAATACTTCCCTGATCAAGACAGCCAGTTTCGCATTTTCTGGAATGTGTAGTGCTCTTGCAGGCATGTTCCTCGCTGGTCAGACCAACCAACTTATTGCCACGCTCGGTGTAGGCTATGAACTATCCGGAATCGCCATTGCGGTGCTTGGTGGAACAGCGATTGGCGGTGGGCGCGGAAGTGTGGTTGGAACACTGTTGGGAGCGTTAACTTATCAGAGCCTTTTGAACCTGCTGGCTTTATCTGGTTTGGGTACATATGTAGAACAGGTGCTTAGAGGAGCTCTGTTGATCATTATTGTTGTGGCGTACGCAACGCTCAACAAAAAGCAGCATGCGCTGCGTTAATAGGTGTGATGATGCAAACAGAAATATCAAAAAGAGATCTCGCAAGCACGTTTTCAATTCAAAGGATTGGAAAGTTCATAGGAAAAAACTATCTTCTGTTTTCTCTGATTCTCTTAATCGTTGCAGGAACTTTGGTGAACGATGCCTTTCTCTCCACCGCTAATCTAAAAGGGTTGCTATTCACGGTCGCAATATACGGGCTGTTAGCTGTCGGACAATCGTTGAACATGCTCGTCTCAGAATTGAACCTTACACTGGGCGCTTCGATGGCATTCTCACCTATCCTTGCAATCTGGATTGCTCGGAATATATATGCAGCTTCTGGTGTCGAGATTGTGAGGAGCGGGGTCCAACTAGTGGGTGGTGTACCTCTGATTGTTTTTTTGGTTTTGTTAATATCGGTCCTCGTCGGTGTCACGATCGGCTCAATCCGGGTTAAATTTGGTGTGTCTTCGTTAATTATTTCACTAGGGATGTCTTACCTGCTACAGGGTTCCAGTTACATTATTTCAAATTCCAATCTGATCTATCTGTCCGAAATCAAGAACATCAACTGGCTAGGGACAGCAGCTATCGGACCATTCCCTGTATCGTTTCTAATTTTCCTTTTGATCGGTATTGTTTTAATTCTCTTGATGAAATACACCCGCTTCGGATTGAGGTTGTATTCCACTGGAGGAAATGAAAAAGCAGCCGTGTATTCTGGAGTCAATACCAAAATGTGGAAAATTATTGCTCTGGGAATCAGCGGTTTTTGTGCCGGTCTGGCTGCCTTGATGTATTCGTCACGTATGGAATCCATTGACCCGATCCAGGGTGAAGGTCTGCAATTTTATGCGTTGTCCATCGCTATCATCGGCGGCATCAGCGTAGCTGGTGGAAAAGGATCGCTTTCTGGCACTTTGATGGCGTCTGCTGTCTTAGTGATAATTCTCAACATCATGCAGATATTTGGACTTGCATCTTGGTATCAGACGATTATGATTGGCGCGATCATCTTGATCGCATCTTCACAGGCAATTCGGAAGCCTGCACGTTAAGCTAAGAAGGATAAAAATATGACAGAACCAATTCTGCGAATAAACGGTGTAAGTAAATCTTTTTATTCCGTAAACGCCCTCAAGAATGTCGATTTCACCTTGAAAGCTGGAGAAATTGTGTCTTTGGTGGGTACGAATGGAGCTGGTAAATCCACGCTCTGCAACATTATCGCCGGAATCTATCCCCCTGACGAAGGACAAATATTGCTGAATGGCGAGCTCGTTTCAATCAGTTCACCAAACATGGCTGAGAGCCTTGGGATCGGGATCGTCCACCAAGAGCCAACGCTAGTACCTCGACTTTCCATTGCAGAGAACATCTTTCTAGGGAAGGAAAAACTTAAAAACGGACCTTTCCTTGATTTTGAAGTGATGAAGCGAGAGTGCCGCGAGACCCTATCCAAATTGGGCCACGAAAATATGGATATCAATCGACCTGTGAGTACCTTGTCATTGGTCGAAATGGAGATCGCGAGTATTGCAAAAGCTGTATTATTGAATCCGAAAATCCTACTGTTGGATGAGGTAACGGCACCGTTGAATTATATGGAGGTCAATCACCTTTTTAAAGTAATTAGGGACCTCAAAAAGCAACAAATTGGAATCATCTTTATCAGCCATAAGATAAAGGAAACCCTAGTGATATCTGATCGTGTGGTCGTATTACGTGATGGGAAAATCGTCTCAGACATGGTGGTTGACAAGAAGATGGAAGAGAAACATATAATTTCACCAATGTTGGGGGTAACAATCACTGATGATATCGAGGACGTGATCAAAGATTATAGTGAAACCGAGAATCGAGAAGTTCTCCTGGAGGTCAACGATCTTAGTAATGGCAAAGATTTCCACAACATCAACTTCCAGCTCCACAGAAATGAAATAATCGGATTTGCTGGCCTAAAGGGAGCAGGAATCACTGAATTGTTTTCATCAATCCAAGGTATTATGCGTTACAAGTCGGGAACGATCCTCATGGAAGATGAACAGATCTTCTGTAAACGTCCCAGTGAAGGACTGCAGAAGGGAATAGCCATGGTTACCAACGACCGGCAGAAAGATGGATTAGCGACTTTTCTAACCGTCAGAGACAATATCGTGATTGGATCTCTTGAAAAATTAACAGGCATACTTGGACTTGTAAGCCAGACGAAAACAACATCATCTTCGAACGAATTTGTTTATAAACTTGATATAAAGACTCCCTCACTTGACCAACCTGTGCAGTTTTTGTCAGGCGGGAACCAACAGAAGGTTGTTATCGCTAAATGGCTTTTGAAGAACTCCCAGGTTCTGATTGTTGATGAACCAACTCGCGGTGTGGATGTGAAAGCAAAGTCAGAGATCTATAAATTACTGTTACAACAAAAAGACAGTGGGAAAGGTGTATTAGTTTATTCTCCGGAGGTTCGGGAGCTTATCAATATTTGCGACCGTATCTTAATCGTATCAAATGGAACGTTTGTAGAAGAGATTAAACGAAACTCACCTGTTTTTAATGAACCCTACATATTGGATGTTATTCACTCAAACGTTTCAATAGAAGTAACGTAACAGCAAATAGAAGTGAACGCGTGTGGAAACTTCTTTTGTAGTAATTATTACTGTTGGTGCACCAATTTATCTGGAAATTCTTGAAATAGAACAAAAGTGGTGAGTCAGAAGTATCCGTAACTACACAACAAAAAAAGAGATCGACCTGACCCGACAAATCGATTATTCCCTGCAGAATAACCAGTGAAGAAAGAAACTGCGGGTATTTATGATTCAATTTTACAGAAAAAAATGTGTAATCAAGTATAATTTCTGTAAATACTGTCCAAAAATGTAAAAGCGAGGTGCGCCATGAAATCCATTAAGAAAATTATTGTCCTGAGCTTGATCTTAATCCTCCTACTCTCCACCTTTGGTTGCACG
Source organism: Chloroflexota bacterium (assembly GCA_012514645.1). GTDB lineage: Bacteria > Chloroflexota > Anaerolineae > Anaerolineales > Anaerolineaceae > Mesolinea. The sequence continues at coordinate 1,595 of JAAYZW010000152.1, read as the reverse complement.
CAAGAACCTGAAAACAAAGTTTTGCGTATGTCAACCACGACATCTGTCAACGACTCTGGGCTGATGGCATATCTGCAGCCTGTCTTTGAGGAAGCCACCGGCTACACCCTCGAGATTACATCTGCAGGCACCGGCGCGGCGATCGAAAAAGGGCGCATGGGCGATGCCGACATGCTGCTGGTACATTCGAAATCAGCCGAAGAGGAATTCATTGGCGAGGGGTTCAATGAAGAACGCCTGCCCTTTATGTATAACTTTTTCGTGATTGTTGGTCCAGCCGATGACCCTGCCGGTGTGGCTGGCTCTGCCACGGCAGCTGAAGCCTTCCAGAAAATCGCTGACTCTGGTGCGCTCTTTATCTCACGCGGCGACAGCAGCGGCACCCACAACAAAGAAAACGCTATTTGGAATTCGATTGAGCTCGACCCTGCTGGTCAGCCCTGGTACCAAAGCGTTGGTCAGGGCATGGGTCAGACTTTGACCATCGCCGACGAACAGCAAGCCTATACGCTCTCAGACAAAGCCACTTTTTTGGCACATGAAGATTCGCTTGCGATGCACCTGGAAGAAACTGATGACATGAAAAATACGTATTCGATGATCATCATTTCTGCCGATCGCTTCCCGGAATCCAACGTGGCAGGTGCCCAGGCATTTGTCGACTGGATTAAGACCGACCAGGCTCGCCAGATGATTGCCGAGTATGGCATGTCTGAATACGGCGAACCATTGTTCTTTAATCAAGAATGAGCCTTAATCATCTCACCCGGAAGGGCTCATAGGAGCTCTTCCGGAGGTATTTATTGGAATTGCTTAGATCGATCTTTGACCTGCTATTCGGGTCAGATCCTGAACTGCGCCAAATCATTGCGGTGACACTGCGGATGTCATTTTTCAGCACGTTGTTGTCATCGCTAATTGGCATTCCGCTGGGGGTGCTATTGGGCGCAAACAAATTTCGCGGAAAAGCATTCGTCACTCGCCTGGTTAACACGTTCCTGGGTTTACCACCGGTGGTCGCCGGCTTGATCGTCCTGTTGTTGCTCTCGCGATCCGGACCGTTCGGAAGCTTACGCTTGCTTTACACTGTTGACGCGATGGTGATTGCCCAGCTACTGCTGATTACGCCATTTATTATCGCCATGACAGCCAACCTGGTAGGGGTCAACTCGATGGCAATTAACGAGACCCTGGCAGGTGTGGGCATCGGCGGGGTGAAGCGGCTCAAATACTTCCTGCTCGACTTCAGAGTACCGTTTATCTCTATCGTCCTGGCAGGTTTTGGGCGGTCGATCGCCGAGGTCGGCGCGGTGCAGATGGTCGGTGGAAATGTGCAATACAAGACACGGGTGATGACCACCGCAATTATGATGCAAACCAATATGGGTCGTTTCGATTTCGCGATCACACTCGGCTTGATTCTCTTGCTGATCTCTTTCCTGGTCAATTCTGTCGTGCAGCACATCCAAAAGGTGACCGCCGATGATTGAGCTAAAAGACATTTTAGTCAGAGCAAAAGAGCGTGTGATCCTGGACATTCCCCATCTCATTTTTGAAAAGGGGAAACGTTATGGCATTATCGGCGAGAACGGCAG
>JAAYZW010000151.1 GCA_012514645.1 Chloroflexota bacterium | reverse complement strand
TTGAAAACTGGCAAAACCTCAACCCCTTATGCCAGCTTGTTCAAGGCTATAATTCATGATGATCTTCCTCTTTCATCGTAGATCACGGACTTTTGAAACAGATATTCGTCTCTGCAGCAATTCTCAATGGGAATAGAACCTGGTTTTTCGCCCTGATAAGGAGCAAAATTTATAATTGTGCAAACTTAGGGGTGGTCCCAATCGTGAGCACTGAATCACCGCTTACATAGTCAGACCTCACCCGCTCACTAACCGCGGATATGCATTGAAAACCGAAAATAAATCGAGCTTCCAACGGGGTGTGTTTGGCTGAAAAAAAATCAGCTATGCTCACGTTCTGAACTCACCCCTACCGTTTCGGAACACGTTTAACCGTCCATTCTACTTTAAGATCTACAAAGTCCATTTTTTTAAAACTGTAAGGGCGGGTTCAACGCCCGCCCAGAACAGAATATATGATTGGATATTACCAACAACAAGGTTGAGACAGCGCTGCTCTCAAAGCAATTTAATCCCTGTGACCTGGTACATGTCATCGTTGTCGATTGAAGTTGTAACATTCAAACAGTTTCCAAAAATCTTTTCAAGCTCTACAGCTGGCAGCAGCTTAATTGACACCTCGCTGGCAGAGCCGGCGTGATGCTGATCGAGCTGTGCCCGGCTCATGCTGTGCGCGACGGTAAGTGTCCCACCCGGATTCAACAGCGCCGCCAAGCGGCTAACCAACCTTTCGGGCTCCGGAAAATGCGGGAACGAATTGAACACAATCACGCGATCAAATTTCCGGTCGAACGACAAGGTCTCAACATCTCCGCAGATAAAGTTAACTACTAAGTTGGGGTGGTTATTTGCGCCGATCTTTACCATTTCTGGTGAAATGTCCACAGCGGTTATGCTGGCAACACCGCGTCTGAGATACCAGGGAACCAGCACACCGGTGCCGCTGGCAACATCCAACACAGAATCATCGGCGCTAACCCCGGCGTTATTAAGGATTCGGTCGATAATGTCATGGTTTAGAATTTGCTTCTGATCCCATCTGGCAGCCAGTGAATCAAAAAAACGGATGACAGCTTGTTGATCAAACAATTTACGCTCCTTTGCTATAACGCTGTGGAATCAAACGGGCTTGCATTAATGCGTAAATGATTGCTGGAATCAGCAATATCTGGATTACGATTCCAGGTAAACCAGTGACAAAATAACTGGTTACCCATGCTTGCATGGATAGTTGACCCGGGCTAAATATAAGCGCTCTGACTATTCCGGCGACGATTCGTCCAATCAGCATGGCACCGATCAAACTGATATAAAGGTCCGGAGCCATTTTCTTTGTTCTGATGATTTGGAATAAAAGTCCTGCCACCAGTCCGTAGACAGCCAGTTCAACAATCATGGTTGGCAAATATGCAGCCGGGGGCATGCCCGTGAACAGGCTCGAGAGGATTGGTCCTAAAATGCCGACCAGCAGCCCAAACGACCAACCACAAATAAGTCCACAAAGTAAGACGGGAATGTGCATGGGCAGGTAGATCGAGCCAGCGCCCGGGATGGTATGAAATGCCATTGGCAATACCACACACAACGCCAGGCAAACTGCCGCAAAGATTGATTTTTTTGTAAGGGTAAGCTGATTCATGTTTCTCCTTTTATCTTATTTAAAGAATTGATAGTTGAGATATACAAATAACCAGAGATATCGTTAGCGCGAGGGCATCTGCACTGGTTAGTTTTGTTGATTTTGTGAAAGGTTTTCTTTGCTGGCACCGATAGCCTCTCGCCTCCATGGCGAGCGCCAGTTCGTCAGCTCGCCGAAAAGCAGAAACAAAAATGGGTACTACCATCGGTCCGATTGCGGCTGCTTTTTCGGTAAGCTTTTTGCTGTCAAAGCGGGCGCCTCTTGCGATCTGCGCTTTGCGAATTTGTTCGGATTCCATCGTCAGCGTAGGAATAAACTGGATTGCAACCGAGATTATCAGGGCAATCTGACCAGTAGGAATGCAGAGATAACTGAGAGGATAGAGCAATGCTTCGATTGCGCGGGTTGTTTCAATGGGAGGGGTGCTGATGGTAAGAATGTTGCCGAGAATCACGATGATACAAACCCGAAACACGATGCTAACCGCCTGCAGAAATCCGGTATAAGACGGTGTAAAAACCCACCATGAAAACCAGGCGTTTTCGGGGCTGTAAAACAGCATGTTCATCAGAAAAATTATGATGAAAAACCATTTCATTCTGCCCAAAGAACCGACAACCTGAGAAAACCCCAACCTGCTTGTGAAAACCAACAAAACGCAGATAGCCACCATAACCAGGTAACCAGTCCAGCTATTCGCGATAAGTGCGGCGATGACCAGTGTGAGGAAGCTGAATAACTTAACCCGCGCATCCAGGCGATGGAAAAAGGAGTTACCCGGCAGATAAATGCCAGAGAGAGCATGGTTCACGACAGCACCTCAAACAAAACAGCACACAATTCTTGCTCAGTCAATGGCGGGGTCGGAATGTTCAGGTTGCAATTGTTCAAGCCAGCAGTGATTTGCCCGACCTGTGTGCTTCCCAGCTCGTGCTTCTTCAAAAACAGGCTGTCGGTGAGTACTTCCCTTGTGCTGGCATCTCTGATTAAAGAACCATCTTCAAGCACGAGAATTCGTCTTGTGTGTTCTGCCAGGGCATCCAGGTTGTGCGAAATCATGATGATAGTAGTTCCGTTTGCATTGAAACGGTCGAGCAGCTTCAGGAACCCATCCTGACTTTTTGGGTCCAGTCCGGCGATTGGTTCATCCAGGATGAGGATTTCAGGCTTTATTACAAGCACACCAGCAACAGCGACCCGTCGCATTTCCCCGCCAGACAAACTCAACGGAGGCAGATCTTTGAACTTTTCATAATCCAGCCCAACAGTTTCCAATGCCCAACGAACCTGTTCTTTGACTTGGCTGGATGTCAGGAAGGCATGTTTTAAGGCAAAAGCCACATCCTTTTCGACAGTGGTTTCAAAGAGCTGAATTTCGGGATTTTGAAACAACACTCCTATCTTTTTGGAAAGCTCTGACCGGTCAGTTTTAGCCGAAAAGAAGATTTGGCCATCAATCGAAACGGATCCGGTTGTTGGTTTCATTAAGCCGGCAATTATCTGAATCAGAGTAGTCTTCCCGCAGCCGGTTTTCCCGATTATTCCTATAAATTCCCCATCAGCAATGGTCAGATTAAGCTGGTTTAGCGCCTTGACTTGCCAGGGCGTTCCTTGCGCGTAGGTGAAAGAGAGATCGGTTAGCTCGATTGGCATATCTGCCTCACGATTTCATTCGTCGTCAATGGGATTTCGGGCAAATGTAGCCCTTTATCAGCAAGCCCGAAAAAAAGCCTGACTGCAAAAGGAGCTCTGAGTTGTGTCTGACCAAGTAACTCTGGTTGGGTCAGGATCTCACGCGGAGTGCCGTCAGCGATGATTCTTCCTGCAGACAACAGGCAAACTCTGTCTGCAAGGATAGCCTCTTCGACGTAATGTGTGATCATCAGCACGGTTTTCTGATGATCACGATGAAGTCGTTGAACTGTATCCAACACTTCTTTCCGTCCTTCAGAATCAAGCATCGAAGTAGCTTCGTCCAAAATTAAGATATCAGGGTCCACAGCCAGAACTCCGGCAATTGCAGAGCGTTGTTTTTGACCACCGGAGAGGAAACTTGGGTTGCGTTGTTCAAAACCGGGCAAGCCAACAATCTCCAATACCTGTGCAACCCGGCTCGCAATTTCTTCCTGGGGATAGGCGTAGTTTTGAAGCCCGAAAGCGATATCCTCCTCCACCAGCGAAGAAACGAACTGGTTATCAGGGTTTTGGAAGACCATTCCGCAGGCACGCCGGATGTCGCGTTTGTTTGCTTCAATTCCAGCATCAAAACCATTTACAAGGAGTTTGCCCCTTTGTAAGGGCAGCAGGGTGTTGATCAGGCGTGCCAGCGTTGATTTGCCGCTGCCATTTGCCCCCAACAAAGCGATAAATTCGCCTTTTTTAACCTTCAGGTTGATATCATTCAGCGCAAGGTTTAAGCTTTCCTGGTGTTCATACGAAAAAGAAAGGCGCTCCGCCTCGATGATTAATCCGTTATCTTTGACTTGAACATCACCCATTTTCTGCCAACTCCACAGGAGAGTATAGCAGGTTGAGAATTAAATGTAAGCCTCCCGGGGGGATGCAGAACTAACTGGTCACATGAATTCGTTGCCAGTCTGATTGAGATCGTTAATACCTTCGAAAATCACGAATAATAGATGGACTCAGGGCACAGGAACGAAACTCGTAAGGCCGAAACACCACCAACCTTGCACTGTCCACGTTTCTATAATGCAGGGCACGCACTTTTCCCCGTGCCCTGTTCGCTAAATCCTAATTACTCCATCGTCTGCCGGTAAGCCAGGGCGCGTTGGAGCGTGCTTTGGTCGGCGTATTCGATATCTCCACCTACCGGCAAGCCTCTTGCCAGGCGGGTGACCTTGATGCCCATCGGCGCGATGCGCTGCTGCAAATACAGGGCGGTGGCATCCCCTTCCATTGAGGGGTTTGTGGCAACGATCACCTCTTTGGTCAGCCCATTCTTAAGCCGCTCTAAAAGCGGAAACATCTTGATCTGATCGGGTCCTATGCCTTCAATCGGTGAGAGTACACCCATCAGCACATGATACTTCCCCTGGTACACGCCTGTTCTTTCAATGGCGAGCACATCCAGCGGCTCTTCCACCACGCAAATAGTCTCATCGCTGCGGTCGGACGAAGCACAAATCTCACAGACCTCCTGCCCAGCCAGAGTGATATTGAAACACTGCCGGCAGTGGGAGGTCTCGCTCTTCAATGCCTCCAGGGCACCTGCCAATTCCGTTGACAGCGATTCAGGAGCCTTAAGCAAAAAGAAAGTCAATCTCGATGCAGATTTTGGACCAATCCCCGGCAAGCGAGAGAAAGCGTCAATCAGGTTCTGGACGGGACCAGGAATCGTGCGCATTTAGAACCCGAATCCTCCCAGCATGCTGGTGAAAGGTGCCATTTTTTCGTCAGAAAGCTCGCGGGAGCTGTCCAGCGCCTTGTTAACCGCGGTCAAAACCAAATCCTGCAGCATTTCGGCGTCAGCATCCTCCAATAAACCCGGATCGATCACCACGGCGACGCATTCTTGCTTACCGCTCATTGTTACCGAAACAGCGCCTCCACCAACAGTTTCGGTGACGTGTTCATCCGCCAGCTCAGCCTGCGCTTGCGCCATCTGCTCCTGCAGTTTGGCGATCTGCGCCATCATGTTGCCTTGTCCTTTTCCGCCCGATGGGGCACGGTATCCTTTTGCCATATTATTCATCCTTTCCTGCCGAAGGAAGATTATCTCCGAGCAGTTCTCCATTCAAATTGATTCTCGCAAACTCAATCAAGTCGGTTTCGCTTTTCCCTTGTTTGCTATTTAGATTGACTTTCTGGTCGCCGACCGTGCAGATCATGTTTATATCCCTGCCATACACCTTGTTGAGCATAAAATTTACCAGCTTATTGGTTTTTTCTTCCATAATACGCTCACGCAGCAATTCGCTGGTGAAGTTGAAGACAATCGTATCACCACTGGCTTGCACCAGTTTTCCGGAGTTCAACAGCGCTGCCGCCATCCGGTTTTTGGCACCCACATTCCGTTTGACCCGGTCCCACTGTGACTGCGCCAGCTCCAAAGTCAACGGGGTTCCCGGCACGAAAGCGGGCTCTGTGTCAATGGTTTCCACCACTGTTTCCTCATTTTTGCCCTGAATTCCGGAGGGGGCGGCAGTATCTGAGGTCTGAGTCTCCGGTTTTGCGCGAGCAGGGGGTTGATGGGCACTTTCCACTTGATCATTTACCTGGATGACCGGTTCTGGCGGGTATAGTGAAGCTGCCAACGCCAGCTCAAGCCCGAGCCCCGGGTGCCAGTTTGCTTTCAGATCGGTCGATGCCTCGCTGAAAGCGTTGACCACCGCGACAAGGTGATTGATTTCAATACCGGCTGTCTGTTGGTTCATCTTCTCGCGCTCTTCTGGTGTTAATTGCAGGTCTTGCCCAGCTTGTAGTTTGACCACCAGGAGGTTTCGTAAATAATCCACCACCTGACGGGCATATTGGCGCGGGTCTGTTCCGCTGTCGAGCGCCCGGTGAATGATTTCAAGCCCTGTGCCGCTTTCTTCTGATAATATCGCGTCGACCAATTCAACCACCGATTGGCTCGTGGCAGTGCCCAAGACTTCCTGCGCGGTTTTCAGGGTGACCTTCCCCGTCATCGACGATAACTGATCCACAAGTGAGATGGCATCGCGCATTGAGCCGGTTGCCTGTCTGGCGATTAGACTGAGCGCGTCTGGCTCAATTTTGATCTTTTCCTTTTTGGTCAATACTGTCAATTTATCGATGATCGTCGGCACCGGAATCCGGCGAAATTCATGACGCTGGCAGCGTGAGAGCACTGTTGCCGGGATTTTGTGAATTTCAGTTGTGCAAAGAATAAAGATGACATGTGAGGGTGGTTCTTCCAGCGTCTTCAGCAGCGCATTGAAAGCGGAGGTGCTCAGCATATGCACTTCATCGACTATATAGACCTTGAATTTCCCCTGCGACGGCGCGAAATTAATTTTGTCGCGCAACTCGCGCACATCGTCAACGCTGGTATTGGAAGCAGCGTCTATTTCGATCAGATCCATAAAGCGCCCCTGGTTGACAGCCAAACAATTTTCGCAAACATTGCAGGGCTGGTTGGTCTTGTCGGGGTCGAGGCAGTTGACCGCCTTTGCCAGCAAGCGCGCGCTGGTGGTCTTGCCTGTGCCTTTGGGTCCGGCGAATAAATAGGCGTGCGCAACCCGATCGGTTGCGATCGCGTTTTTCAGTGTCTGGACCACATGGTCCTGACCAACAACTTCATCCCATTGAGCGGGTCGCCAGACGCGATAAAAAGCTTGTGACATAAATCTCCCTGCGAATTACGGAACCTGCCAGCTGGCTTGGCGCTGACCGGCAGGGTCAACCAGGAAAACCTGGCTGCCAGATGACCAGAGTGCCTGGTCTGAGTTCCAAAATAGTTCAATGACTGTATTCGAGCCATGCTTTGAATAAAGCCGCACGGCACCATCTTGATTAAGTGTTAGTTGGGGGAGGGCATACTCCCCGCCTTGATCTGCAGCAATCTTCCAGCCATTCAAGTTGACGCTCACGTCGCTTTGATTTCGGATCAAAACATACTCCACGTTCAGGTCTCCCGCTCCAAACACACCCTCGATGGTCAAAACACCGGCTGAGAGCGGCATGGTTGCTATGGTCTCTTCGGTAGAATCCGGTTGTGGCGACACGACCGCTCGTGTCACCGCAGGAGTCATGGTCGGTCGCGTTGGCAAATCAATCTGCCCCTGCCAGAACCATAATACCAACAACATCGTTGCCGCGGAGACAAGGATGTTGAGGATTAAAAACGGGAAGGTTTTTTTCCAAAACTGCATAATTTTCTGTAGTTAATCATAGCATAAAAGCGCCGAGCAGGCGGTTGGCTGTAAGACGAATCAGTAATTTTCAAAACGAAAACTTCTTATCTTGTTTTGGCTTAATAAGTGCAAAATCAATAAACAAGCGGCGTAGAGGGGTCCCAATCGTGAGCACTCAATCACCGCACATATAGTCAGACCTGGCCAGCTCAAGAATTGCGGCAAGGTATTGATAACCGAAACCTAACTGTGATTCCAACGGGGCGGGTTTAGCTTGTTATAAAAGATTACCTATGCTCACGTTTTTAACCCACCGCTACCGTTGGTATCATTTCATTTGCATTGGCATTGTAGCAGCTCCAATTTCGAAGTCCGAACAACCGTGCATTCCACATTTGGATTCAATTATTCTCATGTTTTGAATTAATCGGGGTGCTCATCAAAACGATCTCCATCTGATTGGAAAAATCGGATTTTCCACTGCTTTCAGGAGGTTTATCGAAAAAATATAGTTGATGCGTAAACTATTACAAAACGTTAACATATCTTTAAAGTGAAGTTAACCAACACGGGTTAGTATTAGCAACGTCCGCGCGACCATTGTTTCTCTCCTTTCAAAGAGCGCGGACAGGATCGGATTGTGAAAAAACACTATTTAGATCGAAACTAAAACAGTCGCAGGTGAGGCGGCTGTTTTAGTTTTTAAATCTTATAAATCGCTGCTTGTTTAGTGTGCGGTTGAGTCAGGGCAAAACCAACGATGCCTGCCCTTGATGACCGCGCCTCAATCGATGGCTTGATCCAATACTTCCCCCAGGTCCTCGTGAAAAACATAAGTCGCGACGTGATCATAAGGAGTGCTTTCACGGTTGATTAATACCAGCGCCTTCCCATGAAAATAATTTAGCAGCCCCGCAGCAGGGTAGACTACCAACGAAGTTCCACCGACTATCATCAACTCTGCTCCCCGAATAGCGCTCTGCGCCCGGTTCATCACGCGTTGATCGAGCATCTCACCATACAAAACCACGTCTGGTCTGATCATCCCCTGGCAAGCCGGGCAGCGCGGCACGCCTTCGCCTGCCCACACTAATTCCGGCGGATAGTCGCGCCCACAGCCCATGCAATAAAAACGCTGCATACTACCATGTATCTCGAGAACCTTCGTAGAACCGGCTGCCTGGTGGAGACCATCAATATTCTGAGTAATAATGGTGGTGCTGGGTCTGGTTGCTTCCAACCGGGCGAGCGCCAGGTGAGCTCTGTTCGGTTTAGCTCCCGGGAAGTTTAAATTCTCTCTTTTGTATCTAAAAAACTCCTCCGGATGGTTGACCATGAAATCAAAGCTCAGCATGGTCTCAGGAGAATAATTCGTTTTCTGCTCGCGGTTATAAAGCCCTGTAGCCGAGCGAAAATCAGGAATCCCCGATCCGGTCGATACGCCTGCTCCCCCAAAAAATACGATTCTTTGAGAGTCAACGATCAGGCTTCTTAAGATCTCTGCTTCCCTCACCGTGTTTCCCTTTCTTCTATTGGATCGTTTGCATTTTTTTGCCGATTTTGTTGAGCGGTGGCAGCCAGTTTACAAACAACGCCACCGAAATACCGATCAGTGTCGCGACAACACGCATAAACGTGTAAGTGAGCGGGTCGTTATCTGTGATTGTGAGCATAATCACCAGATATACGATCGCGGTTATCGCCAGGGAGCTCGGTTTCTTGATGATGATCATGATTGCCATTAACGGGAAGGAAAGAAAGCCCACCAGAAGGTAAAAACTAATATTTGTCGGCTGGATGCCCCAGGTCTGACCGAATAAAACAGCCAGTATATAGGCGTAAATGCCAGCGATGATCGTGCCCAGCGTTCGGTCGACCGCCGACTGGAACGACGATTTCAAGGTTGGCTGCATGCAAACAATCGTGGCAACACAGGCATGATATGGCGTGCTGCTTCCCCGATAATATTCGATGACCAAGCAAATAATTATCGCTAACGCAGTTTTGACCACCCGCATTCCGGGCGAGTTTTTTTCAACGTAGGCAGTGATTTTGTGCAGCAAGTCAGGTTTTTGTACAATCTCTTGCGCTTCTTCAACAGGGAATGAATTCATAGTCCGTACCTCAATTTGTTTGAATTAGATATACCACAAGCTGCGAGATTGTGTTTTCTTCTTGCGAAAATACAGCAATTCGAAATATGGGGTTTTATCGATCCAAAATACAGAATGCACGGATAATCGGACCCTTAGACGGTAGGTGTGGGTTCAGGACGCGAGGAAAACTGAAAATTTTTTATCCATAAAACCACCACTGTTGGAAGCACGGTTAATTTTCGGTTTTCAATGCATATCCGCGATTAATGAGTGGGTGAGGCCTGACTATGTAAGCGGTGGTTGAGTGCTCACGACTGGGACCTCCCCTTACGCCTATGTATCCAAATAAGGCAATTGCCATAGTTTTTTATTTTGAAAATTGCTGGTGAAAAATGCATCACTGGTATAATTTTTATGAGGAAACTATGGCTTATCCAATCGCTCATCCCAAAGTTTTAGAACGCGCCCGTCAGGTTGCGAAACTCAACCCGATCTTTCTCGACACCGAGACAACCGGCATTGGGCTCTATGACCTGGTTATCGAGGTTGGGATTGTCGATTTCGATGGGAATGCGCTCTATGACGGTCTCATTAACCCCCAGCGCCCTATCCCCGCCGAATCCAGCAGAGTTCACGGCATCTCTGATGAGATGGTCAAAGATTCGCCGACAATGAGGGAAGCCTGGGTTGATATCGAGCCAATTTTACGTGATCGTGCCATCGGCATCTATAATGCCGATTTCGATTACCGCCTTGTGAAGCAATCGGTTGATCATGTCGGTTTGCCGTGGTCTCTGCGCCGTAACCAGACCTTTTGCATGATGAATATGTTTGCCGCCTGGTATGGCGAGTGGAATCACCGGGGGAACAATTTCCGCTCTCAAAAGCTGGAATTTGCAGGCAGTTTCTGCGGCATCGATCTGCCTAATACGCATCACGCCGTCGACGATGCCAAACTGACTGCAGCGCTGCTGCGCTACCTTGCAGAATATCAACCATCCTGAGCGTAATCCTGATTAGCACCCTTGCAATATTCCTGATTTGTGGTAATATGAACGCATGAGCACATATTCATATGAAAGGATTGCCAATGACCGTACCAATCGACGTTGAAACCGCCACACTGCTCGCTGCTACCTTCAAAGGTCTCGGTGACAGCACACGTTTACGACTGCTCTCCATCCTTTTAAAGGGGGAGACCTGCGTTTCAGACCTGGCAGAAAAAACTTCCATCAGCCAGAGCGCGGTCTCGCACCAATTACGTATACTGCGTAACCTTGGCTTCGTATCAACCCGGAGGGACGGAAAAAATATTTTTTACGCCATCGATGATAACCATATTGAAGGGCTTTATACGCTTGCCATAGAGCATATTGACCACTTGGATAAATGAGAAAAATGAAATCAGACCTCTCTAATCAACATAACGACATTCCACGCGAACCAAGCGGATCATGTGATGATCGCGGTTGTGGTTGTGACGGCACGACCGCCATACGGCTCGACGATAACGCAACCAGTCAGAGCCGCACTCGCGCTGGCTTAAGTTTTAACGGCTTCTTCCGTTCCTTTTGGCAAACTTCAGACTTAAAAATCGTCCTTATCGGTCTATTTTTGCTAACACTCAGCTTGTTTACCGACCGAATAGGTTTGCAGCAACCATGGGTCACTATTGTTCAGCTCCTGCTCCTCCCTGCAGCCGGTTGGCCAATATTTAAAGACGGCTTTGGCACCCTTTTCAAAAACCGCCGGTTTAATATGAACACGCTCATGTCCGTCGCATCGATCGGCGCGGTAGTGCTCGGTGAAACATATGAAGCGATTGTTTTATTACTGCTCTTTACCGTATCCGAAGCGCTTGAGACTTACATCAACGACAACGCCCGCGCGATTCTGACAGAATTTGCCGACCTCGCTCCCAAAACTGCAATTCTCCAGGCTGATAGCGGCGAACAGGAGGTTAATGTCGAAACGCTGCAACCTGATGATGTCATCGTCATTCGTCCTGCCGACCGTGTTCCCATGGATGGCGTTATTCTCTCGGGCAGCAGTTCAGTCAACCAGGCACCGATCACAGGCGAAAGCAAACTGATCGAAAAATCCGTGGGTGATGAAATCCTCTCTGGCAGCATTAATGGTCAGGGTGTGCTTCTGGTGCGGGTCACCAAGCATGCCGAGGATAACACGATCCAACGCATAATTCAGTTGGTCACCGAAGCACAGGAAAACAAAGCCAAACAAGTCAAATTCATCGACCGTTTTGCAGGCATCTACACGCCGGTAATTTTTGTGATTGCTTTGTTGGTGGTGATCATCCCGGTGGTGTTCTTTAATCAACCTTTCTGGAATACTGCCGGCACTTATGGCTGGCTGCACCGCTCACTTTCCTTGTTGCTTGTGGGCTGTCCCTGCGCGCTGGTAATCAGCACACCGATTACCATGATCAGCGGTCTCACACGCGCTGCCAAAGCCGGTGTGGTTTTCAAAGGCGGCGTTTTCCTTGAAGGGCTTAGCCGTGCCAAAGTAATCGCTTTCGACAAAACCGGTACGCTGACCAAGGGTGAACCCGTAGTCGCGCAGGTCTTAGCAGTCGATTGCGAGGGCGATGCTTTCTGTCCGCGCTGTGACGATCTGGTAGCCCTCACGTATGCACTTGAGGCGCACAGCAGCCACCCCCTTGCTGCCTCAGTCATTGACGAAGCCAATCGCCGCAATGTCGCTGGTCGTTACCCCTCAGCGCAAGACCTGCTGGTTCTGGAAGGAAAGGGGCAGACCGGTACGATCAACGGCAAGCTTGGCACAGTCGGCAGCCTGCCGCTCTTTCTGGCTGAGCACAAAACCCCTTC
>JAAYZW010000150.1 GCA_012514645.1 Chloroflexota bacterium | reverse complement strand
TCTTTGCCTTTTTCGGTAAGATAGAGGTTGTAACTGCGTCCGTCTTCCGGGTCGTTTTTGCGCGTGACCAGACCGTCTTTATACATGCCCTGCATCACGCGGGTGGTGTTGCTCTTGGTGCAAAGCAAAAGGTCGCTCAGCTCGATGTAGCTAATGCCGGGTTTGTGAGAAATATGCAGGAGGATGTAGAAACGGGGTACGTTGAGACCATAATCGGAAAGATAGGTCTTTTCGTGGTTATCAATATGAAGGAAAATTGCCTTCAATGATTCATATAACTGCATCCGTGTTTGTGTCATGCCGCCCCGTGGGTTGGTTAATTGTAGACTAGTTCACTTGTCAACTAAATTTTAGCAAAATAACTGTTTTTGTCAAGTTATTGTTAATGGAATGTTGGTGGTTGGGTTTTGTCATTCTGAACGAAGTGAAGAATCTTACCCCTCCAACCAATCAGATTCTTCGCAACAGCGGCTCAGAACGACAGGCAGGGAGTAGGGAGCAGGGAAGAGGGAATAGGGAAGAGGATGTGAGTGGGTTTTGTCATTCTGAACGAAGTGAAGGATCTTACCTCTCCAACCAATCAGATTCTTCGCAACAGCGGCTCAGAATGACAAGATTTGAGAAATTCTCATAGTTAGAATTGCTGCTTTCCTCTTCGCTTCAATCACCTGAGGCGGAGCCTGCGCTGCAGACCAATCGAGGCAGCCTTTATTTTTCAAACCAGATCGGGTTGGTGACGAGGGCGGGGAGCATGGGCAGACCGGGGAAGAAGGTGCGCCAGATCTCCAGCCTGATGTAGCCTGGTTTCGACACTGGCTGTGCAGCCTGCCATGTGCCCTGGCTGTGCGCGCTGAAGAGCGTTCTTTCGCCATCCTGGTCAATCAATTTGACCTGATCCCCGGCTTCCAAACCAAAGGCGTGCAGACGCGCTTCCAGCCCCTCGCGCCAGCGCAGCGAATCCCCATAAGTCTTGCCCTCCACGTCCAGCGTAACCTGCAAATCGGTCGGGCTGTAGGTGAAATAGCTATGCCCGGCGCGGACAGCCTCGAGGATATCGCCCTCGCTGGCAGACCAGCTCAAAACGTTCATGGTCGGGTTTGCCAGGCGTTGAAAAACCGTGTCCTGGTGATAATCACTGCCACAAACCGCCACCTGGCGCTTGCCGGTTTTCAACATTTGATCCCACCAGGCGATTGTCTCGATATTTCTCGGTCGCATGGGTCCATTCCAAACCTCGATCAGGTCCCAGGGGATGACATCAAGGTCAAAATGGAATCCAAAACTGCTCTCAAGGGGATGGTTAATGCTGATCAGGGCGCCATTTTCACGCGCCTGGCGGAATTTATTGGTGGCTTCATCCGGTGTATTGCTAAAAAAGGAACCTTCATAGGGCTTTTCGATGCCAAAGAAATTGGCATGCCCCTGGTAATGGGTCCATTCCATGCCCGGGATGATCGTGAGCCCCTCAATTTTCGGGAAAGAAGCGCGCAAAACCGGTTGGTTATGGTCGGTAACGGCGATAAAATCGAGACCGTGCTCGCGGGCATGCAGAGCGAGGTGTTCCAGCGTCAGAATGCCGTCAGAGGCAAGAGTGTGCGTGTGCAAATCGCCTTTTAGCCAGCGGCGGGTTTTGGGGGTGAAGGTCAGCCTGATGGTGACATCGACGCCCTCAGGGGCGACGACGTAAGCGCCAATCATGACCTGCCAGGTGCCGGGATTGAGAGGGTTAGGGCGATAACCGGGGGTCGCTTCGGTCGTGGAAACGAAGATGACCTCACGGCTTGAGCCGCTGGCGCCGACCTGGCTGCCATCCGGCGCGATCAGACCAAGGTCGATGCGGTTGACCCGCTCTTTCTGGGTAAACTGTCCGATTTGCAGTTCAAGCGGCACGTTTTGGTTGTGCGGGTAGGCGTAGGCAATCTCGATTCGCTCAGTTGCAGCGGGCATTTCGAAGGGCACCAGCAAATACTGCCCTTGCTGACTTTGGGGGATGTGATGGATGATTTCAGTTGTTTTCATGGGACAAATGTTAGCACAAAAATGGCTCGCTCAGAAGACCTTTGTCAGAAACTGCTGCAGGGCAGCACAAAACAAAAAACTGATGTGGTTGAATGGTATATTTATGGGCGAAAACCCCCTGAATGGAGATAATCATGTTTACACGACCCAACTCTGAAGTTTATGTCCCAGATGGAAGCGAACCAGCGG
>JAAYZW010000149.1 GCA_012514645.1 Chloroflexota bacterium | reverse complement strand
GAGAGGTCGGCTGAGTTTTCAAAATCGACCCAATAAGTTGCTGCACCGTTCAAATCCATCTCAGCCTGAACGGCATCCTCAACCGTCACGATTTGCTGCGTGACGGCAGTCTTCGCAGCTACTGGGACCGGGACGTAGCCGATGAGCATCGTCAGTGCCAGTACTATTGCGAGGGCTTTCAGTATTGTTTTACTTTTCATGTCACTTCCTTTATTAGATTTAAAATATAGAACTTGTCTAAAACATTTATACGGGCGGGTTTAATTATTTGGTTTTGTCACCTCCCATCGTGAAAATTGATTCATTGGTGGGGAAAATAGCACGCAAAAAGCGCAGAAGAAATAGGGTAAAGATAGTTTGTTTAGGTTTGAATTTGACAAATTTCTTCAACTCACCTTAGAACTTGTAGAGCGGGCGTTATTTCAATGATTATACCTATTGCTTCTCGAAACCGTCAAGCCATTTTTCAAAGGACTAGTTATTTTGTATTATTCGAAACCATGGCTGTGTACAGGTCTTATTTTACAACAAAAATGGGAATTATTGTTGTAATTTCCGTATAAAACCACATCCACTGACAGGTTTTTAAAGATTTACGTTTATTTAGGGGTGTTTTTTTTCAATAATCGCCGTCTACGATGTGCCAAATCCGTCTCGTTTTTATGGTCCGCCATATTATTTAGCAAAAAATCGGTATACTCCAGAGCTTTCGAATAATCTTTTTCAACATGCTCATAATACTTCGCCAACTCCAGCCCCGCCTCCTCAGAACCAAGCTCAAAAGCCTGCTGCCAAAGTGGAACAGCTTTGCCATAATCCTGTTTACGCTTGAATATTCTCGAGCTGGATAGCAAAGACAGCACAGTTTCCGCGCTTTGTGAGCCGGATAAATGCGCCGATGCGTATAGTCTTTCTGCCAGGACTTCGCGATCCAGACTCTCCATCAAGCGTCCAATCGAATAAATGTCTTCTGCGTGAGACAGTTTATCCGAGGTGGGGTTTTCAAGGATAGCCGCCAGGGTCGAAAACAAGGCAGAGAGGCTGACTACGTCTATCTCGTTGTGGTAAAAAATCTTCGCGATGTGGCTGGCGTCTTCGTCAACGATGTAATTACGATAAAACTCAGGTACCAGGTAACCAGGAATGTCTTCGTCGGTTCGGTAGAACTCGAGGATCTCTTTTTCGATGTTCCCCAGGTTACATTGCTTCAAGCGGCGTTTCCAAACCCGTCGGGTAATGTGCAGCAGGTCGATATGATCGATCCTATCAAAAGGGTTGCCGAGGCGGTTGAGGATATAGCGCGTGTTGATGATCGGAAGGTCAAACGATTTTCCGTTGTAACTGACCACAGCTTTCGCGCCATCGACAAATTGCGTCAGTGCGGTAAGCTGTGCCTTTTCTTCCGAAGGATTGCGCAGAAATAACTGCTCGAGCACAAAATTATCGCCGATAAACCGTGCTGCGCCGATCATGAAGGGAATCGTGCCGGTTCCGCCGGAGAGACCGGTGGTTTCAGTATCCAGGAAGACAAAATCCTCGATATCGACATCTGCCAGATGACCGGCTTGCGCCCAATCGCACAAAACCTGATACCGGCTAAAGGGTTTTAGCGGGGCAACCCCATGCTTGTGATTTTTAGAGTAATTGCGCGTAGAGGAAAATATCTTGCCAAAAATGGTGTCAAACTCGTGACCATCGACCAGCGATTCGATCGGGATTTTCTTTTTTGCTGTAGCCAGCAGCGGCTTATCCTTGCCAAAACGAACGCCGAGCTTTTTTAGCTGCTCAGAAAGGTCGTTCCAATTATCCATTTCCGAGATCCTTTAATAATGCCAGTGCTTCCGCCTTGCCGCCGTAGCCGGGTTCACCAACAGGACCAACACAGGCTGGGCAGCCAGATTCACAGCCGCAACCCTGGATCATCTCGACCGCTCGCTCGATCCAGGAAGCCCGCAGGTCAAAAAGTTTTCGTGATAATCCGATCCCGCCGGGGATATTGTCGTAGACCAATATCGCAGGATTACCGTTATTGAGTATTGAGCGGTTTTCAGAAAGCAGCGAAACATCTTCGCGATCACACATGATCAGCAGCGGCGCGATACTACGCAGCGCGTAGGCTGCCGCTGCAAGACCGCTGCGGACCTTTACGCTCAGCTCGGCTTTATGATGACAGGCAGCGCACAGACTTACCAGGTTGGAAGCCTGGTTAGCCATCGCGGGATCAGAGAAGGTTCGGAAAGGCTGAATATGATGTATATGCAGATCTGAAGAAGCGAAGGGCTTTCCGCAGCCACGGCATGTGTAACCATCACGCAACATAATTTTTTCGCGGAGGTGGTTCCATTCCGCTCCGTAATCATTCGGGTCCGCGCCCCACAAGTTTTCCGATCGCAAAGCGCTGATATATTGAGGTGAAAAGCCAAGCCAGAATCCGGTTGTGTGCAAATTTTGAGGGGGCAGATCGATCGGTCCGACCCCGAGAAGCTCGTTGGTCATCCAGCGTTTCTTCTGGTAAGTGTCAATTAAAATTTCCAGGTCGAGACTGCCGTAGTTGGCAGAGAAATTCGTATAGCCAACCGAAGAGTTCAGTTCATAATCAATAATGCGGGTGTTTATTACCGGAATGGTGTAATACTCAGACTGGCTGGGTTTGAGCAGACAAACACCTTCTTCCAGGTCCAGCTCCAGCACCTCGTACATTTC
>JAAYZW010000148.1 GCA_012514645.1 Chloroflexota bacterium | reverse complement strand
CTGGCAAAGATACACTGGTTGCGAGGGCGACAGTCCCGGGCTATTACACCCACAATTTTGTCGCCTGGGCGAACAAAGACCAGACCATGAAGGTCAGTATCAACCCGACCGATGGATTGGTGCTCAGTATTTATAAGCTGGGCGGTGAAGTGTTGTTGTCTGCTTCGGAGGGCAAAACCAGTTTTGAAGGTAAGCTGCCCAAGGCAGGTGATTATGTCATTTCGGTGTCGAATACTAAGAATACCACCGCGACTTTTGACCTGACCTTGAATGTCAAGTAGGTTTTTGATATAAAATTGACAGAGAGAACGACAGTTGATGTCGTTCTCTTTTTTTTCGAGGGGTTATCAAAGTCAGGCAGGACCAATAAGGATTGAAATGTGGAACAGGCAGGCCTGTTCCCTACAAAGGTCGAAATGTGGAACGGGCAGGACCTGGTCCTGTTTAATCACTCATCCGCGCAATGTGTTCGCGGACGAATTGCTTCTGGTAATCGGTATCGATCGCATAGGGAATATATTTGCGTACCCAGGCAATCGATTCATCGGCTCCAGTGCCCAAGAGCTCATTCGCCATCATGGCAACGAACATGCCCGTGCGGCCGATGCCGGCGTGGCAATGGACCACCAGATTTTCGCCGTTTTTAACCGCGGAAATGGCTTCTTTAAGCGTCTCATCCCAAAAGCCACTTGCGGGCACAGAAAAGTCAGCTACGGGGTTGTAGATAACGCGAAGACCGGCTTGCGCGTAGCGGTCGAGCAAGTTTTTGCCCGAATAGCGCCAGTGCTCCTCATCAAAGTTGAGCACAACCACCGTGTCGATATCGTTCTCGAGGTAAATACCCAAAACCTGGTCGTCTGGGTCAAACATATAGCTGCCGGGTGTGGGAGAGCGAAAGACACGCCCGGGAGTGCCGAAAGGCAGCTCGCTAAAAAGCGTCGGTTCGGGGTGCTGCTGGTGGTCAGGGAGGATTAACCTGCCATTGGAATCACGGTTGAATTCAAAGGTATCTCCAACGGCGTCAAGGTTTAGAGCTCCATAGATATGCGGAAAGGGCATCAGCCCGCCGTCAAGGTTTTCATAGACCAGCGGCGCGACCAGCTTGTCTGGCTCAATTTCGAGCACGATCAAATCGGGAACCGAGGCATAGAAGCGGTTGGCGGTGTTCTCGATTTGATAATGGTCAGAACAGTGGATGAAACCATCTGCGGCGAAGGCTTCCGGAATATATTCGCCTTTCTGTTGGGCATGCTCCCAGGCTGGTTTGGTGGTGATGTGATAAATCAATTGATGACCTCCGTAAATTTTAATAACTATACAACAGGTGCTGGGAAAATGGTAAAAAATGAACACAACTCCTCACCGATAAGATCGTTGAATTTTGATTGTTTGATTAGCAAGACAATGCTTCGCGGCAAACATTATGATGCATCCAACATGAAGAGGGGTGTGTGATGAGGATAACAGGGAATATGCTGGCAAGGCGAATGACGCCCTGATAGTGACCGTAATCGTCATAGTCGTGTTGATTGGAGAGGTGGTGATTGCGGGAGTTGGTGCGTTCAAATCCAAGGGTTAGCCAGTGTGTAACCTTGTTGACTAATCGGTGTTTTCTGTCAAGAAACTCTGTCATGTTTTGAACATCATGTTATACTATTCACGAGCAAAACAAACGCTCATGCTTGAAGAATCAAGTAGAAATATAGTTTCTGAAAGGAAAGAAGGAATGAGAACTACTGTAGACCCTGATCTGTGCATTGGTTGTGGTATATGTGAAGGTATTGTGCCCGAGGTTTTTAGCCTGCTGAACGAACCCTACGCCGAAGTCTTGCTTGACCCGGTGCCCGAAGAATTCCATGAAGCAGTCAGAGAAGCTGCTGAAGAGTGCCCAGAAATGG
>JAAYZW010000147.1 GCA_012514645.1 Chloroflexota bacterium | reverse complement strand
TTCCCTGGGGCTATAACTTTTGTCAGCCTCAACTTTTTGGCTGGCGTTGGTGAAATTCTTTCCTTTTTTAGACATTAAAACTCCTTTGTGGTTCCAGCGGGCGTCTCAACCCTCCCACGCTGCTATAATTCTGCTTAATTTTCGACGACGCGGATGCCCATATTGCGGGCAGTGCCTTCAAGCTGGCGCATGGCTGCTTCAATATCGTTGGCATTCATGTCTTTGAATTTGATCTCAGCGATCTCTTTCAGTTGCAGGCGGGTTACCTGACCGACCTTTTCGATCTTGGGGTTGGCAGATGCCTTTTCAATGCCGGCGGCTTTCTTGAGCAAAACCGCGGCAGGAGGTGACTTCAGCTCAAACTTAAAAGAGCCATCCTGAAAGATCGTGATTTCGGCAGGAATAATCTCGCCCATGCGGTTTGATGTGCGGGCGTTATAATCCTTGCAAAATGCCATGATATTGACACCATGAGGTGCCAATGCCGGACCAATCGGGGGGGCGGGGTTTGCCTTACCGGCCTGAATTTGCAGTTTTACGATTGCTTTTACTTTCTTTGCCACTAATAAATCTCCTTGGTGGTGCTAACGGGCTTTTTGACCCTCCCACATAGTTCCGGATTGCTCCGGTTTACGCTTTCTCCACCTGCAGAAAATCAAGTTCCACAGGGGTTTCGCGCCCAAAGAAGTTCACCATTACGCGGATCTTTGAGCGTTCCATTTGAATTTCATCGACGATACCGCGAAAGTCGTTGAAAGGACCATCGACGATTCGCACTCGATCACCAGGTTTGTAGGTGACCTTGAAGGTCGGCGCTTCGTTTTCCATTCTGCGCAGAATGCTTTGCACTTCTTCGGGACGCAGCGGGGTTGGGTCATCACCCATGCCCACAAAGCCGGTCACACCAGGGGTGTTGCGAACCACAAACCACGAGTCTTCTTCGAGGATCATATTGACCAAAACATAACCAGGAAACACATGGCGTTCCACCGTGCGACGCTTGCCATCACGGACTTCGATCTCTTCCTGTGTGGGGATGACGACATCAAAGATCTTGTCTTTCATCGCCATGGTTTCAATGCGCTGTTCCAGGTTTTTGCGGACCTTGTTTTCATAGCCCGAATAGCAGTGAATCACAAACCACTGGCGGTTATCGTCAGATTTGTTTTCATCTGCCTGGGCAGAATTCGAAACACCGTCGTCAGTCGATTCGATGTCTTCGGATTCTGACAGGTCGTCA
The DNA here is from genome assembly GCA_012514645.1 of Chloroflexota bacterium. Lineage (GTDB taxonomy): Bacteria > Chloroflexota > Anaerolineae > Anaerolineales > Anaerolineaceae > Mesolinea. Next base: position 1,059 of record JAAYZW010000147.1, on the reverse strand, counting down.
TTAAATAGATCTGTCATGATCTGGTCTCGTTTCTATACTCTATCCAACCAGCCAACCAACCAGGCGGGCAAAGATAAAGTCTAAGACACCGAGAATCGCAGACATGAGGACAGTCACGATCAAAACGATCCTGGTCAGTGCCAGCGCTTCTTCCCGGGTCGGCCAGGAAACCTTACGCAGCTCGCCGATAGTCTGGCGCCACCAGGTCTTGGTTCTCTGGATAAGATTTGGTTTTTTATCTTTTTGTGCCATATGCAACTCCTGGTTGACGTTACAACGCCGTAAAGGCTTACGGCGTTGGTTTTCTCAACAGGTCAGGTAGGAATTGAACCCACAACCCCCGCTTTTGGAGAGCGGTGCTCTGCCAATTGAGCTACTGACCTAAGCACTTCCTTTGCAGGAAGTTATTTTACCTCACGATGCAGCTTGTGTGCACGACAGCGCGGGCAATATTTATTCATTTCAAGCCGACCGGGGTCATTACGTCGGTTCTTGACGGTGGTGTAATTACGTTCTTTACACTCTGTGCAAGCCAGGTGAATGACTGGTCTGATATCTTTTTTCTTCGATGCCATTTTAGTCTAACATGGCTGCCTTGTTGAGGCAGCCATGATTTCCTTCCTAAAAACTAATTGCCTAGCTGATGATCTTGGTGATTCTGCCGGCGCCCACGGTAAGACCGCCTTCGCGGATAGCGAATTCAGAACCATTTTCGATAGCGACCTTTTGGATCAGCTTGACGCGCATACCATTAACGTTATCACCGGGTAGAACCATTTCAACGCCTTCTGGCAGGGTCACATCACCAGTGACGTCTGTGGTGTGGATGTAGAACTGCGGGCGATAGCCGCTGAAGAATGCGCTGTGGCGTCCGCCTTCTTCCTTCCTGAGGATGTAGACGCTGCATTCAAACTCGGTGTGAGGGGTGATGGAGTTGGGTTTTGCCAAAACCATACCACGTTCAACCTGTTCGCGGTCAATACCACGCAGCAAAATACCAGCATTGTCGCCAGCCTGACCCTGGTCAAGCATCTTGTGGAACATTTCGATACCAGTCGC
>JAAYZW010000146.1 GCA_012514645.1 Chloroflexota bacterium | reverse complement strand
TTGCCTACAGCGTTGATCATAAAACTCGAGCTCGCTATAAGCATGACGTAAAACAACATCATAATTGCGTAAGGGGTAACAAAAAATTCGAAAGATTCCTGGTCGCGGGTATCTGCGGTTTCAGGGTTAAGAAATTCATAGGTATAACTAACCGGATTGACATAATGCAGATACAACTCCTGGTCACTACCCATAAGGTTGTAACTGATCAGGTCATCCAGCGCGCCCTGCTGAACAATTTCGGTGATCATGTTGATCTCAGGTTTGATGTAGGTCACCATTCCGCTTTCAAGATAGTCAGGCGCGATCACAAAGAATCCTTCGAGTTGCTTCGCGGCGGTACGCTGCCTGGCAGTCTCTTCATCCGCAACTTCAACAAGCGCGCCATTCGTCAGCCAGGCAGGATAATCTTCAACAATTCCGCTCTGGTCTACGACACCTATCGGCAGCGGATTAGCGATCTCACTGCTGAAAATTTGCCCAATGGATTGGGTCTGGTCGTCGTTTAATACCCCAAACAGCAGCAAAATTAAGGCAGGAATCAACGGCACCAGGATGACAGACAGGAGGAAGGATCGCCTGGTGATAATGTTGACAAATTCAAATTTCAAAACTTTTCTCAGGTTATCCATGGCTCACCTCTTTGACGAACAAGTCGCGAAGTTTGAGACGCTTGTTATATTCCAGCAAACCCCTCCTGAAAGCTATACCGGATAGCCGAAAAACGAGCACAATCGAAACAATCTGGATCAAAAAGACAAGCACAATCTCCCAGGCAGGCACACTGGTAAACGCCATTCGTAAGCTCAGCGATAATGGCGCGCTGAGAGGGAAGTAGCTAAAAATTTTCGGGATCACACCATTTGGGTTGGTAAAAAACGTCTGGAAAAAGTAGAACGGCAGCATTATTGGCAAAACCACCATGCTATTAACCGACTGGGCTTCCTCCATCGTGCTCATGATGGCGCCAATAATCGCGAAGATTCCCGCGACAACCACAAAAGACAAGACAAGCAGTGCCAGGCTAATGAACACAAACCCGCCTGAAAGGTTCATATCACTCAAGAAAGGCAGCTTGTCTTTGAAAAACAGCAAACCGACCGCAATGATCAGCACCCAAACCAGGATTTGAGTGAAACCGACTCCCAGGTTGCCGATTATTTTTCCGATCATGAGTTGGTTGGGAGTCACCGATGTGATCATAATCTCCATGGTGCGGTTTTGTTTTTCTTCAACTAATGACTGCAATAAATAACCACTGCTGCTCATCACCAGGATGAAATAGAGAATACCAACCAACAGAGGCACAATAATGCGGTACCAGCCTGTCCCATCTGAAGTTTGACTGCCGTCCGATGATTCCAGGGCGACCGTGCTCCCAGCCTCGATACGTTCAAGGTTAGGAATTTGCTCTTGCAGCAACAAATTGTCCCGCAATAACAGGTTGATTGTGCCGGTAACGTCCGAAGAGGGCTGCTTATCTGAAAAATAGGTCACCTGATAGGTGGACTGATAGCCCAGGGGGATAACCACATAGCCCTGGATAACGCCGTCTTCAACATCTGCACGCGCGGTCTCGGCATCTGTGTAGGGAATCAGCTCGATAAAATCATTAAACAGCCCGAGATTCTCGGGCACCTCCTGTGGCTGGGTGATCAGGTTAGCCTGGTCGATATAACCGACAGGGGTTCGGTCGAATGACATAAAACTGAACAAGACCGAGAGCCCCATAATCAACAAAAAACCAACCGGAATACCCAGCAGAGCTATCCAAAACCGACGTTTGGTTACGTGGTGGGTGTATTCGTAGCGGGCGACATCAATTATTTTCTTCATTGTTGTTCCTGCCTTGTGAAACCACCTCGATAAAGATCTCATCCAGGGTAGGCGTGGCTATTTCAAAAGAATTCAAACTGACGCGCTGGTCGATTAACTGCTGCAAGATTGCCCGCGGCAACTGACCGTCTTCAGGCGTGAGGCGGTAGAACAGTCCTTCTTCCTCGATTGATTGGACACCTGGAATATTCTCTGGCAGCTGGCTGTCAGTCTGGATCAAAACCTGGTTGGGCGCGAAACGTTGTTGAACATCTTTTAGTTTGCCTTCCAGCAAAACTGTGCCATGGTCGATCAAGACCAGGCGATCGCATAATTTTTCAACCTGGTTCATCTGGTGAGTGCTCATCATAATCGTGCGTCCTTCGTCGCGTAAGTCCATCAGCAGGTCCTTGACGAGCTGCGTGTTGACCGGGTCAAGCGCCGCGAAGGGTTCATCGATGATGATAATTTCAGGCTCATGAATCAATGCGGCAATCAGCTGAGCTTTTTGCTGCATGCCTTTGCTCAGTTCCTTGGTCTTTTTCTTTTGATGGTCGCTGAGATCAAAGCGCTCCAGCCAGGCGGGGAGTTTCTGGTCAATTTCTTCTTTGGTCATGTTTTTCAGGGTTGCCAGGTAGGTCAGGTTGCGGACCAATTCGACATCCTGATACAAACCACGCTCTTCGGGAAGGTAGCCAATCTGGTTCAATTTTTCTTCATTCATGGGACCGCCCAAGATCTCGACTGTGCCTTTATCGGGCTGATA
>JAAYZW010000145.1 GCA_012514645.1 Chloroflexota bacterium | reverse complement strand
TGCGCCGTCCCGTTACCGAGGAACCGTTTTGTAACCCCCCTCAGACTTTCATAAGGTGAGGGATTGTTTGTCTGCCGAACAACAATCCGTACTGGTAAAATTAATGCCAATGAAAACCTCATCCGCCGCACCAATCACACCTGAATTAGCTGCTTCCCTGCTTCCCGACAGACCTGATGATTCGCACAAAGGCAGCTTTGGCAAGGCGCTGGTAGTTGCTGGTTCACCTCAGTTCCCAGGAGCAGCCAACCTGGCGATCCAGGCAGCCTTGCGCAGTGGTGCCGGCTTGATTTATGCCGCCATTCCGGCATCTATCTACACCTCCCTCGCTGCCAGTATCCCAGAAGCCATATGGTACATCCTGGGAGAACAGGCAGGTCAGGTCTCTGCAGAAGACATGGATGCAGTACTTGTTGGTCCGGGGTTGGGGCTGGCGGTTGGCACCCAGAATACGCTCCTCGCTCTGCTTGCGCACCTCCGCGAACACTCTCCCCATCTGCCCCTGGTGGTGGATGCTGATGCACTTAACTGTTTAAGCCAACAACCGGATTGGTCAAATTTTCTATTAAAGAACAGTGTTTTGACTCCGCATGCGATGGAGTTTTCGCGGCTGACTGGTTTACCAGTCAGTAGAATTCACGCCAACCGCCAGAAACTCGCTGTGCACTTTGCCCAAACCTGGGAGCAAACGCTGATCCTCAAGGGTGCCAACACGCTGGTGGTCTCAGCCAACGGCGAATGCCGCATACTGCCTTTTGCCAGCTCGGTCCTGGCGCATGGCGGCACCGGGGACGTGCTGGCGGGGCTGCTGGTCGGTCTGCTCGCTCAAGGTATGCCGCCGTTTGATGCTGCCACGCTTGCGGTCTGGCTGCATTCACGCGCGGCATTACTTGCGCTTGAAGAAGTTGGTCACCCCGCTGCCACCCTTCCGTCAGATATTATCCGGAAATTAGGCAGGGCAATGAGCAGTTTGCAATAATCTATGCTACCAATCCAGCAGTCTTTTTTCACCCTCAAGGGCGCGGATTCCGGCGACATTTTGTGAAACCTCGATCACACCTTTATAGGCTCCTGCTTCGTCGCGCAGGGCGAAATAGCGGATATGGATAAAGGCTTCTCCAGACTCGAGCCAAAATTCGGCTTGGTCCTTGGTACCAGCCTTGAATTCATCAAGAATCTTGTGAACCACGTGCACACTCTGGGGTGGGTGGCAGTTATGCACATCGCGCCCAATGATTGCCGCCGTGCGGGTAAAGATGCGTTCCTTGCCCTGGGTAAAGTAGCGTACTTTGTCGTTCTCGTCTACGAATGTGACATCTACCGGAAGGTTGGTCAGCAGCAGGTCAATCTGATCTGGGGTGAGCGCTCCGGTTTTAAGTGGGATATCGCTGGTATGAGCAGCGCTGTAGAAACCATTTTGGGGCGTATCGGTTGGTTTGATGACCACACCGGCGATTTCATCCGCCATCTGCTGCCAGTCTGCGGGGCTAAAGCGCCTCATCGCCTCGGGGAGCAGAATTTTCTCTTCTTTGTAGATCATATCTTTGGCTTTGCGTGAGAACTCATTGAACCGGCTCTCCAGAGTGACGCCGAGCGGTTGCTCAGATGCCAGCAGCGTGTTGAACCCTCGCAGAGAATCCCGGATTTCGTTGTCGACACCCCACATCACCTTGGAGGGTCCGTCGAAACCATATTTCTCAAGCACCGGGAAGATCATGTTTTCTTTTTTGTCATAATGACAGAGGACAAGTTCGAGGTTCTTAGCACTTTCACGCAGGTTTTCGAGGATGCCCTGGTTGCCGCCGGCATACTGCAAAACAAAGCCTTCGACAGATTCAAGCGTGCGCTCGATCAACTCGTTTTCGGTGCGAAAATCGAAAAGCGGATGACCAGGTTTGTTTTCAGGTTCCGGCTCGGTTTCAAGACCAGCCTGAAAAACAGCCACGTGCAGATCGCACAATTTTTGGATTTCTGATACCGGCAAACCTTCCGAAATGACCTCGCGCTCGGCATCGGCGATGTCCTGCGCGCTGGCACCAGCGATGATATGACCGTATTCAGCCTGGAGTTCTTCAACGGTTTTGCCTTCGTGAAGAAGGTGGATGATTTTTTTGATCGCCTCTTTGCGTTTGCTGGCGTTGTTGATATGTTCGCTCATGGTTCTCCTGTTACAGGTTTGACCTGCCATATATTTTGATTTTTATAAGTTTACTATAGAAATTAAAACCGCTGACCAGCAGATTATAGCTTGAGACCAATAACCTCCTAGCAAGATCTCTTATGCTGACAAAAGGTTTGCGGATGCACACCCCTCAGGTTTAATAACAAACCCGGCTATGCACTGAAATGGGTGGCGGCTCTACATTCGTGAATGGGACCCGCCCGTACGGCTGGAAATTAATTGTCAAAACCGAATGCCTGGTTGGGGCAACCCCGATCGGGCGTGTAGGGCGAGATTGAGGGGTTCTGGCATTGGTATGCCGGTGATATTGCTCCCCCACAACTTCCTATGCTCAGCCAGGCGCAACGCTCGGTGAGGTAAAGCGAACAGGAAACGGTAACGGTTATAGGAAAGACCTGTCCGTTTCCGAACAGGTCTTAGAGAGGAGCAATTTATCGTGATACTTCTTTAATTGTTACTGTAATATTTTGTTGGGTTCCACCTCTTTTCACTTGGACTGTTACTTGGTCGCCGATGTTATATTGTGAGAGGATATTCCTGATGTCTGCTGAAGAACTAACAGTTTCTTCATCTATCTTCAGAATCAAATCTCCTCCGTTCAGCTCTGAATCACCATGCGATTGAGCAACATAAACACCGAGCTGAGAAACACGGTAATACATAGCGGTTGACACGTCGGTGATGTCAACCAGCTCAACACCTAAACCGGGTCGTCCACTGACATATCCGTTTTTGATCAGACTGGCAATGACGGGTTTTGCCGTGTCAATCGGGATGACGAAGCCCAAACCCTCAATCCCCGTGCCGCTGGTTTTGGCATTGACAATCCCAACCAGTTCGGCATCTGCGTTGAACAGCCCTCCACCAGAATTGCCGGGGTTGATTGCCGCGTTAGTCTGCAGGAGGGTCATTGTCTCGCCGTCGATGGTGATTTCGCGGTCCAGAGCGCTGACAATACCATCGGTTACGGTGCCGCCCAGCTCACCCAGCGGGTTGCCAATTACTACGGCAAGGTCGCCTACTTTGAGTTCACTGGAGTTTCCATAGACGACTGGGGTCAGGTTGGCTGCTTCAATTTTGATGACTGCCAGGTCGGTTTGGGAATCTTTGCCGATGAGTGCAGCTTCAAAAGTTTCACCTGAGGCTAACCGAACATTTATGTTAGTAGCGCCATCAATAACGTGGTTGTTTGTGACAATGTAGCCATCGCTGGTTATGACCACGCCGCTGCCAGCGCCCTGGACGACAAGTTGGCGCATCCGCGAACTGTTCGATACTGTTTCTGTAGATATTTCTACCACTGAGTCTTTAGCAATTTCTGCAATATCAGGCAGACTTAAACCTGTCTGGTTTTCCCCGGTGTTGCTTGCACTTATGATCGATTGATAGGTGGCCTCAGTTTCGGAGGTGTTAAAAACAGACACCTGCTTTCGCGCAATGGCACTTCCTATCAGCCCCCCGGCAATGCCGGATAACAAACTAAGGACTACAACGACCAGAAGCACAGGTAAGATTTTTGGCAGCTTGCGTTTTGGTGTTGGGATGATCACCATTAACGCAGTAGATCGCGGTGTCTTGTCTGGTTTGTCTGAATATTGATTACTTTCGTCTGACATAACTATCCTTCCACTAATTGTTTTAAGGATAATTACCTTCTCTGTCTTGTGCTTGTTGATTAAATGATTGTTAAGTGAATATCAGGTGAAGATTATTTTTAATCAAGGAGGATCAGGCTACGTCGAGCTCAAACCAGAAAGTGCTGCCTGCTCCAGGCTCTGAATCGACACCACAGCTGCCATGGTGCAATTCAATTATCTTCCTTACAATTGAAAGCCCCAAACCGGTCCCCGGTATTTTTTGATTGGCTTTGTTGGTCTTGTTGTAACGCTTCCAGATGTGGGGCATTTCTTGCGCTGAGATGCCTTCTCCGTGATCCTGAACCTCGATGCGCACCCTATGGTCTTTTAGCAATTGCCTGACGGTAATTGTATTGTCAGAACCATTGTGATTTGTGGCATTGATCAGAAGGTTATAAAACGCCTGGGTAATCTTGATCTCATCAGCAATTACAAAAACTGCCCTGTCAAAAACAAAGTCAAACTCAATGCCGGCATTGTTTACCAGTTCTGCGGTTCGGGCGATGGTTGCCGCAAGGCTATCGGTCAGATTGTAACGTTCCGGGTGCAATTCCATCATCCCTGATTCGAGGCTGGAAACATCAAGGACATCACCAACCAATTGTGAAAGACGCTGAACTTCATCCATAATGGTCTGAGTTTGGTCTGCGGTAACTTCATCGGGGAAATCGTGCATCATCTCAGCATAGCCATAAATAAGGGAGAGCGGTGTGCGCAGGTCGTGTGAAACATTAGCCATCAACTCTCTGCGTAAATCGTCGACCTTGGAAAGCTCGGCTGCGGCAGTAGTGAGCGTGTCTGAGAGCTGGCGAATTTCAAGAAAGCCGTGCCCGTCAAACTGAACATCGAGGTTGCCCTCAGATAAAGCTTTGGCGCCCTGTGTAATATTTTCAATCGGAGTTGAGATTCGCTTTGAAATGATTATTGCCAGGATGATGGCAAAGAAAATCATTAAACCAGTAATGATATAGAGCTGCAGTTTCAGGGTTGAGACCGTTGCATCAACCGGGGTAATCAGCGCATGAAATGTCAGTGAGATTTCCCTGCCGTTGCTTAGGGTAAAAATTTGGGTTTTGGTGAGAGTTTCTGGTCTGTGCTGTTGTGGGTTGAGCGGAACGGGGTTGTTTGGCAGGACAAACTCTTGAGAAAGCGTGATCATCATATCCTTGCTATTCTTTAGATCAACAAGAATGTTTTCGAGCTCTGGGCTGTTGATATTTTGCCCGACCAGGCTGATCGCCTGGTTTATCTCGTTTTTGCGCACAAACTTGTACATTTCGTTGAGTAAGGCAGTCTGAAAGATCCAGAGTATGCCTATTAGTAAAACGCAAAAAGCGAGCAGATAAGCAAAAATCCGCCATTTGAGCCTGATTTTATCCATCAAAACGATATCCCAGCCCACGAAGTGTGGTGATTGTGTCGCCATAGCGTCCAAGCGATTTTCGCAAAATTTTCATGTGTGTGTCAATCGTACGATCGTCACCGAAATAGCTATAACCCCAGACTTCGGAGAGCAGGCGTTCGCGCGGGATCGCGATATTTTTATTTCGAATCAAATAGAAAAGCATGTCAATCGCTTTAGGCGGCAAATGAATCATCTCTCCATCAATGGTGACTTTATAGGCGGTCAGATCTGCTTTGAAGCCTTCTCTTTCGTAAACAACATGCCCATCATCGTTGGGTGCTGAGTGGGCTGGCTTTGCTGTTCGGCGAAGAATGGCGTTGATGCGCAGCATAATCTCCTTGGAAGAAAATGGTTTGACCACATAGTCATCAACACCAACCTCAAAACCCAAAATCTTGTCATATTCCTCACCGCGTGCGGTAAGCATGATCACCGGAGTGTCCTGAACTTTGCGGATTTCTCTGACCGCCGAAAAGCCATCCAGCTCGGGCATCATCACATCCATGATGATGATGTCAAAGGTTTCTGCCCGGCAAAGTTCAACTGCTTCCATGCCATCACTGGCTTCAGTTACTTCATAGCCTTCGAAAACCGCATATCTCATGATTACCGATCGTAAACCGGCTTCGTCGTCAACAATAAGAATCTTTGCCATTTTTTCCTGAGTCTCACCAACTTCCCTTAAATTTGTGAATGCTTTCTATTATTATATAAAAAACATCAGCAGCTGATTAATAGCTTCGCTTAAACTTTACCACCAGTAAGATCGCAATGGCAAGAATGCCGCCGAGTATCCCTAACTGCAAAGTATAACTGGAAGCAGATCCAGTTGTGCTGCTGGTAGTCGAGGTTCCTGTTTGCCCGGGCTGAACAGGAGGCTGCATATTTGCTTCAGGCGGAGTTTGCCCATCCTGAGGTGCAGTTTGGAGTGGAAAGGTTTCCCCATCTGGTGGCATATTATCACCGTCCGGGCTGCCACCAGGGGAGAAACCTCCTGACATCTGTTCAAAGAAACTGATTTGTTCCTCGGTAATCCCAAGCGCGAGCAGTTGTTCCTTGACTAGATCTGTCAATTCACCACCAGCAGCCTGGACAATTTCCATCGCCTGGCGCATAAGCTGTTGATCGGGCATTGCCTGGGGCAGACTGTTTTCGTCCGTTCCCCAGCCTGGCTGATCTTGCCCACCTGGTTGTTCGCCTTCAGGGTTCCATGCACCCGGAAGATCACCGTCTTCCCTATTGGGCATCTCACCTGGGGTCCATTCCATATTCCCTTGTGGCATCTGATTTCGGTTTCCACCACCACCCATAGAGCCAAGATCTGCCATATTGATTGCAGACGCATCAATCAAGGCAGATGAGCTGGAGGTTTGCCCTTCTGTTGTTGCGGGGATAGAGCCATCCAATTGTCCGTCTATGCTTTGAGCACGCAGAAGATTGAAGTTTATGAGTGTATCAACTGTCTGGTTAAATTCATCAAAGCTTGTGAAAGCAGTCGGGTCATTTTCAACATAGGTGGATATTTTGGACTGCAACTCCCTCACCGTCTCTTCAAACAAGCCGCTCCCAAAATAGTCGGTGACGATCTGCTGTAGATATAGGTGATAAAGCCCGAGATACGTTTCGCTGCTAAAAACTGCATTAAGCAAAGGTCGTGATTCCAGGGTTACCCCTGAAAGCGGTGTGTCAATTGGTGCGTTCACAATCTCGGTGGCTGTACCGGATTGAAACCCACCGTAAGAGAGATGATAATCCCACGGCAAAATTGAGATAACGCCATCGCGTTCCTGAATCACATAATTTTGTGCCATGTTGGAATAATAGCTATCCATACTGACCAAAAAAGTGTGAGCGGCAAAATAACGGATAACTTGATCCATATCAAAGTAAGACTCGAGGTCTTTGCCATCGTTCAAGGCTTTTAGAGCGGTAACTACGCGTTGTTTTTTAGAAGAAGATACTTTTCCGAGCGCGTTATCAAAGATCGCAGGGTATGAATCAAGGTCATCTCCAGTGTATTCCAGGCTCCCTCCCCGGGTTCCACCGCCCTGACCAACAAAACCCTGTCGATCCTGCCAGTCATCGGTATTTGGGGCTTGCTGATCTGGCTGGTTTTGCTGCTGACCAAAAGCAAAGCCGCCCTGCCCGCGGTTTTGCATATCTCCGCCCATCTCCATGGTTTTAACATTGTAATATTCGCCGTCATTATCCCCAAAGACACGCCGATCATAACTTTCGCCATAAGATTCAAGTGCAACGTAGAAACCAATCCCTTCGTTATTCACCGAAAGACTTGCGTAATTGGTCAACGGAGCCTCCACGCCAATAAAGCGCATCAGCTCCTGGGAGAGGTACTCTTTCATGTAACTCGGATCTGAAATCATATTATTCAAAACCAACTCGTCCAGCCCAAGGCAGGTCTGACCATCAATATATTCACCAAATTTGATTCGCAAGCTATAACGTTTGGGGCTGGTGCTTTGGGCAACTTGTGAAAGGCTGGCATTCCCTTTTGTGCGCACGCCGACATTCTGATAAGTAACACCATTGACAACTACATCAGCCATGATGTAAGTTTTCGACTGGGCGTTAGCAATCATCTCATCCCATTTGCTTTGATCGACCAGGATCTCCAGCGTAATGATCTCATCGCTAAACAAAGCTTCGCTATATTGGGTGAAAGAGGGCGATGCCGGGGTATTTTGACTTTGGACGCTCTGAATCACAAGTGATCCGAATAGAACCACGACGATCACGATGAGAGCAAGTTTGTCGGCTATCTTGTCTTTGATCATATCTGCCTCGCTATTTCAGACCAAAAGCCTAACTTGCGTATTCTCCGTTGAAGCTAACCAGGCAGGCAGAGTTAACTCCGGAAATCGATTTCAGATCGTTGACTATTTTTGCGGCAGTGTCTTTAAGACGCACTTCGACCGTAATTTCGATGCCCTCATCTGACACTGTCTTCGATTTGATTAAGTTTTTGCGGGTTTCGTCGTCAATAAGCTTCAAAGCTTGGTTTTCTGTCGCGTCATTGGCAAGGCTGAGCACAAGGACATAAGGTGTGTCGGTGCTTTTGCGGTTCACAAAGATCAGCGATACAATACCAATGATCAGAGAACAGATAACTGCCAGGGGCAACAAACCTGCCCCGACCACAATTCCGACCGATATTGCCCAAAAGAGAAAAGCAATATCAAGTGGATCTTTCACCGCGGTTCTGAAACGAACGATCGAGAGAGCGCCGACCATACCCAACGACAGGATAATGTTGGAAGTGACCGCGAGAATGATTAGCGTGGTGATTAAGGTCATTGCCATAATTGACACGCCAAAAGAAGCGGAATACATCACGCCGGTGAAGGTTCTTTTGTAGATGAAGAAAATGAAGAGCCCTAACGCGAGAGCAAAGCCCATAGCAAGCAGCATATCTAAAATAGACAGATCTGTCGCTTGTTGAAGAAAACTTGATTTGAAAATATCATCGAAAGTCATTTTATTTACTCCTGGAAAATTCTTGAAACTGCATATTTAGAAAAAGAAACAGTTGGTCTGGATGAAAGTGCCGTTACGGCACGAACCACCTCTGGTAAGAATTGGTCATATTTAACCTCAAGAATGTTAGCGTTCACCAGGAGAAAGCCTGGAAAATCTGAGGAAAGAAAGTATCTGGGCTGGCTGCTGGTGCGGATATGGTGATCCAGCGTAACGCGCACATTGCCCGCATCGAGTTTATAAGCCTCGCGCCAATATTCCACGATCGTGCGAGGGCGAAGCTGCTGGTATTTGAGTTTGGCGTAAAATTCGATCAATAGTGGTTCTTCAGCGTGCATTAAAGAGGAATAGTTTCCATTCAGCACCTCAAGACAACAGTTTTGCGAGATTTTCACGCTCGATTTATAGCAGAGTCCCCTCAATTTACTTTTTTTCTGTAACAAAATGAGGCTGGGGTCCGCGTTGTATAGGCGCATCCTGAATTTTTCACGATCGTCAACCCCATTGGTTTTTTCGTATAACGCCTTATCGGCATAATTATCGAAGTAAACGCTGCGAACTGCGTAGCCGCCCTTTGCGGTGGCGTGCTGGTCCATTTCCATTACCTTCGAAAGCCTGCTTCTCAGGTCCAGCAAGTCAATATAGTTTATATAATGTTTGTATTCATGTCTTCCTGTCATCGGTCATCAATAATCCGCCTTTGTTTAGGTATGTGGAATACTTTACACGGGTTAAATGAGCTCCTGATGTCGAGGAAGTGAAGATTAGCTGAATTCTTTGCATGCTTGCGAGGCGACAATTCTTCGTTTGGAATCCGCGTTTATTGTGGACCCCAACAAGATCATGATAAAGCAGAAGGCAACAAACCTCATCAGGGGAGCATGCCCAGCGACCCGGGAGCAGGCGCCATCCAGGAGCTTGTTCCTGGTAGATTTTTTACGCCTGAGTCATCACAAAGAATATACAATTCCATTCGTTCTTATTTTTAATATTTATAATTTCACCAGTAACAAGATCCCCATTCCCAGCTTTCCCCAGGAGGCAGTCATGAAAACACGAATTATTAGCGTTTTAATCCTTTTATCAATTATCTTATCGGCTTGTTCCAAGCCAGCCGCTCCAACCGAAGTTCCCGCAACCGAGCCGCCCATTGTCATCCCGACAGAAGCTCTTCCTGAGCCTGACGGTAACGTAGTAAGCAGCATCGAAGAAGCGAAATCCGCTACCATCCAAATCGAAGCGCAGGGGTCGTTTGTTGACCCCCAGTTGGGTCAAATGTTGAATACTGCTGGTCGCGGCTCGGGTTTCATTATTCACCCCAGTGGTATCGCCGTGACCAACAACCATGTCGTCACCGGCTCTGCCTTGATCAAAGTCTGGGTTGGCGGCAGCACCAAACCACTCAACGCCCGTATCCTCGGAGTTTCTGAATGTTGGGACCTGGCGGTAATCGATATTGAAGGCGATGGCTTCCCTTACTTTGAATGGTACCAGGGAAGCACCGACCCAGGTGTCGAGGTTTATTCAGCCGGCTTCCCTCTGGGCGATCCTGAATTTACCCTGACGAAAGGCATCATTTCAAAAGCCAACGCCGATGGCGAAACCAGCTGGGCATCTGTGGATGCTGTGATCGAACACGACGCGCGCATCCGCGGAGGCAACTCGGGTGGACCGCTGCTTTCAAAAGATGGGCAGGTGATCGGGATAAACTATGCTGGTTCTGACCTCTATGACACAAATTATGCCATCAAGGCACAAATTGCCCAGTCGGTAATCACCAGGCTCGAATCTGGCGTCGATTTTGAATCGATCGGTGTAAACGGTTCGGCAGTTTCCAGTGAAGACGGCAGCATCACTGGCATTTGGGTTGCCAGCGTCAAATCCGGTTCGCCCGCCGACAAAGCCGGCATTAAAGGCGGCGATATCATCACCAAACTCGAAGGGTTAGTGCTGGCGACCGATGGCACCATGTCTGACTATTGTGACATTCTGCGCACTCGTTCATCCACAGATACCTATTCGCTCGAAGTTTTGCGCTATGGTACCCAGGAATTCCTTGAAGGACAGATCAATGGGCGCGCCCTTGAGCAATCCTTCTCTTTCGCCCAACAAATATCAGAGCAATCCGAAATTGACCTTGAGGATAGCCCCTCAACTCCTGCCGGCGGTTACGTCACCATGCTGGATGACGAAGCTGCCATTCAGGTTAGTATCCCCGCAGGATGGAAGCAGGTCGATGGCAGCAAATGGGTTGATGGCAATACCACCTACGGAGCGGCAATTTCTGCGGCAGCAGATTTAAACGCCTTTACCTATGGCTACTCGGAACCCGGCATTTTCTACGCCGCCTCTGACGACATCGCCCGTTTAGGTGGTTATGTGCAGCTTTTAGATGTGTATCGTGACAGTTACAGGGGTGATTGCGACCTTGAGGGACGGTATGATTATGAAGACAGCGCCTTCGAAGGTAAGTATGACCTTTTCTCAAATTGTCTCGACGAGGGTAATGTCTTGTTTGTTCTTTCAGCCAGACCAATCTACGACCCTTCGGCTTATTTGGTTCTCCTGGTGGTAAATTTGGTTCAAGATTCCGACTTTGACGCCCTGGATCAAATTTTGGCAACCTTTGACGTGGTTGGCTACCTGCCATAGCGCTAATTTGATTATTAGATAAGAGGACTGGTTGGGCTCAGCCAGTCCTTTTACTTTGGGTGGCGATGCTGATCAATTGCCGCATCTGTTCAGGCAGCCCATCATGGCATCACAGCAATGCTCAATATGACCACCGACTTCTTCTCACCAAAAATTAAAACCCAATTTCCGCTCAAGATTTGAGGAAAACGAACGGTTTTTGAATGGGATTTGGTTACTTCTTTCCATATTAAGAGTTGGTGACGAAATGTCAAATTGGACCCACAATAATTTAAATATCAAGTATAATAAAATTATGGAATAACACAACAAAGCACAAATCTAATTATCGACCAGACCCAGGAGGAAAAATGAGACGGTTAATGTTAGTATTGTCGATAACGCTGATTCTTTTTACATCTTTACCGATCCCCAAACAACAACCTGTTCATTCTCAGGAACCTTCACAAGATCCTAACCAAATCTACCCAAATCAAATTTCAGAACCTTTGCCTCCCCCTGAGTTGGTTGATATACCTCCACCAGAAGTTCAGCCAGAACCGGAACCGCCTGAAATCCCTTTTAAAATTCACCTCGAACCACAAATTTTTATTGAAAACAAGCCGATAAGCTTAAGTCTCGAGTTATCTGATAACCAAAAAACTCAAGTCAATGGAAAAACCTTAAAAATCGAAGTTGATTCACTGCTAACTCCCATTGATGAAAATTACCAAGAAATTTTACATAATAATGGATCTCTGGAGTTCTCATTAAGCGTAGATCTCCAGCCATTAACTTTTTCAATAGATGCGTCTAGGGTTGAGCCAGGTAAAGATATCGCTCTTTCAGTTTCCATACTAGACAGTGAGAATATTCTTTTTACACAATCGTTAACCATCCCGACCGATGCTCATACCATCACAGATACTAATGCCTCGTCCTTGGAAAGGCTAGGCTTCCCTCTTTTAATTCAAACACAAGATGAAACTGTCAACAGAGACTTCTTGTTTTATTCTGGTTCTTTGAGATCGCAGAGTATGCCGGGTTATTCACTTTCGCTCCGGCCGATAGAAATCCTTGCAGTAAACAAGGAAACCGGTCATAACGAAATCTCATTTGACCAGCCACTTCATATAACTCTGGGCTATTTTGAAAATGAGTTCACGCCGGAAGAAGAAAACAATCTACAAGTTTTCTATTACAATGAATATTATAACGATTGGTTCCCGATAGAGACGACAGTTGATCCGGATAACAATCAAGTTAGTTTCCAAACGAAACACCTAACGGTTTTCGACATCAAAGCCACAGACTGGCAATCCTATATCCAACCAATTACTCAAAGTTACGAAGTGTCCGCATTCACCGGTGCTCTGACCTATAACTATCCCATAAATACATTCGAAGGCCCGGCAGGTTTGAAGCCGTACTTGTCTTTAAACTACAATAGCCAGGCGATTGATCAGAGCGTAGCCTTCACCCAACCATCCTGGGTGGGAATGGGATGGAGCCTCGAGACTGGGTCAATCACCCGTGACATGCATGGAACAAACGATACTGACGATGATGATTCTTTTTTCCTCAATTTTAATGGAGTAAGTAATCGTCTCTTACCGATCGCTCGTGAAGGAGATTTAATCAAATTTCGATCTCAAGAAAATCCTGATGAAAAGGTGACCTGGGATACTGAGAACGACACCTGGGAAATCAGCAGTTCTAATGGTCTGTCTTATGTCTTTGGTGGTGAGGGGGCTATTGCCAGAATTAAAGAAAACTCTGGATGTGCCACATCAAGCGGTCAACTGAATCTCACCTGGCAATGGGGATTAACAACAGTGGCAGATCGATTCGGAAACACAATCAACTATACATATATACCAGAAATTAAAGGACTCAGTGACACTGACGACCCCAATGTTGATGTGACTTGTTATAATCACATCAGTTTAATCCCAGAAAAAATAACCTATGGTGCTTTTGAAATTGCTTTTGAGACAACTGCAAGAAATGATTTTCGATCATCCTGGCAGCACAAAGATTCCAAAGTTCTTTTTTCAAGGTTTCGTTTGGGTCACATCGACTTGAAAGTCAACAACCAGATAGTGAAAAGTTATTTGCTTAAATATGCTTCCAATAGTGAAAAAAACAATGTAATTTATCCTGGCTTCAAGTGGTTTAACGAGGCTCTTACATCCACATTAATTTCTGTGCAGGAGGTTAAAACATCTGAAGAAAACCCTGTTGAAGGATATGAACCATTAACCTTTTCATATTCTGTAGATAAAATGCACCTGGACAAAGTAACAAATGGCTATGGTGGTGAGATTGACTTTAGTTATAAAGCTCTTTATCAAGCCGATGATATTAATAAAGATTTACGGACAATAAGATGGTGTTTTGGTTCTTCCGGATGCCCTTCAAACAACGAGGGACAGGTGGTAACTTATTGTATCCCTAGCAATTATTGGACAGGAGGATGGCAAGGTGAGAATACATTGATCGAGTGCACAGGAACAAACGATGGCAACATGATACTCCACCACAATGGTTCTATAGATAGTGTGGGTTACATCAATTTCCCGGAATCAATGCTTAAACCTGGAGGTAAGTATATATTTTATGGTCGTGCCAGGCGGCTTTCGGAGGAGAGTGAGAGCCCTGTAACCGAATTCGGTATAACAACAGGAACTCCCATCCCTGATTCACCTGAAGAAACCAAATCGGTGCCATCAGACTTCATGTCAACCCCTGTAGGGGACTGGTTCGAGGGTCAAGACTATATAATAATCCCTGCGAATTATAACTTCAATAAAGTTCTGGTATTTTTGCGGAATTCCGGAATACTAATCAAGGATCTTCAGATTCAGCAATTTATTACTCGTTATGTAATCACGCAGCGAGTTGAAACTGACACTCTAACAGGTAAATCAGCTAGCTGGACATACACTTACCCTGATGAAGGGTTTATGATGAACACTGGCAAAGGCAGTCACCCGTACATAAAAACCAATCTTGAGTATCGCGGTTTCCACACCGTGACGATCACCCAACGTGAAAGCACAAGACAAGACAGTCTTGTTACCGTGCAAACCTTCCACCAAGACGATTTGCTTAAGGGCAGGATGAGCAGCGAGGTGGTCATGGACCACCAGGGGCGTTGTTACTCCCGCACATTGTTCACATATGAAGCAACAACAATTTATCCATACACAGAATTGATAGGGTTGAACACCTATACCGACCTGGACATCAACTGGATTAAAACAACAGAAGTCGAAGAACAAAGTTTTGATGGAGTTGATTTTGCCTTAATAACAAGCAGCCCCTTTATCAGCCAACAAGAGGTTTTCACCTTCTCTCCTCCTGAAGTATACAAGCTAAATTTGAATGGTAATCCACTTTCGACCAGAGAAAGATTTTTCAATGGCATTGATTGGACAGATAACCTTGAGACGTTCTATCAGTTTGAATCAATGCTGGAGCCTGTCTTTACAGGCAGGTCTTTCCTTTTAAACAAAGATCTTAAAAGCATCAAAGTTAACGCCATCACACACAACGGAAATACCGGCGAATTATTGGCGGAAACCCTGTTCTTTTACAATCCAAACCGAACACTATCATCTCAAAAAGTCTGGGCGACTGGCTCAGGCGCAACGTCTGGTTATCAACAGACTTCTTTTTCTTATCAAACAAATGGGAACCTTTCCAAGAAAACTCAATGGCAAGGTTTTGCCGGTATCTCCTCAGACCCTGAGGGTGCTCAGCTGACAACTTCTTATGCCTATGACACAGTGTTCCCATCTCAGGTTTCTGAACAGGTGATAAGCTCTCCAGGTGATAACCAGACATTTTCAACAACCACCCTCTTTAGCACATACCTCGGTCTGCCAATTCAAATAAGTCATCCGAATGGCGCGATAGAATCAGCTGTGTATGATGGCCTTGGCCGCATGATCAGAGTATGTGCTCCTGGAGATGCAAGTGATTACATTGCATGTAAAACCGGGACAAGCTTCACCATCGACATTGAATATGCACTCAAAGCTAGCCCTCCAAGAATTACGATAATACGCCAGCACTTGGCCAATGTCCAATTAAACTATACTGGGTTTGGGAATTTGAGCAGCAGAACGCTTCTAAACGCCGAAATCTTTGACCAGCCAGTAAATTGGGTTGAAAAGTCAATTGTTTATGATGGTTTAGGCAGGGCGGTTCAAGAAACGAACGCCGGATTCACCAGTAAGACAAACTACGATAGCTTGGGTCGGGTCGTTTCAATTTCGCGAGTAGAAGGCAGCGCATCAGTGCCAGAAGCGTCTTATACCTATCAGTTAGTTGACGTGGGTTCCGGAGAGCGTAACTGGAAGAAGACGACCACAGACGCTAACGGTAATTCGACCAGTGAATACACAGACGCTCAGGGCTTGGTCGTAAAGGTTGAACCGCCAATAAATACTGGACCAAGTGTAATCTTTTCATATGATGCTATCGGTCGTCTGCTCAAAACCAATTACGGAGGAGCCGAATCGGAGATTACTTATAACGCCGCTGGCAATAAAACGTCAATGATCGATGCTGATATGGGGGAATGGCAGTACTTCTACAATGCTGATGGCAGTTTGCGTGCTCAAATTGACGCTAATCAAAACAAAACCTGTTTGGAATATGATCCTTTTGGGAGATTGATAAGCAAGAGCTTTGGTGATGCCGCGACCTATTGCGACACACTTAATCAAAATCCAACGATTATCTACAACTACGATGAATTAGGGATGACAGGCTACAGAACCAGCATGACAGATCCAAGCGGCAGCACCCAATGGGTTTATGATGCACGCGGCAGAGTGGTTAGAGAGGAGAAGACCATTCTGAGAAGAACCTTCATCACTGAATGGGCGTATAACAGCGCTGACCAATTAATCCAAATGATCTATCCCACGGGGGAAAGAGTAGGCTACACCTATTTGCCTCAAGGAAATATAGAAAGTGTTGGTGAATATCAGAGTGGAATTATGACCGATCAACACAACCGTTTGGAAGCCGCGTTTTTTAATGCTAATGATTACTTTGTTGCTCACAGTCTTTTCTCTTATGATGACTGGCTAACTGGTGGCGGAAACTTGATACGAATGTCCATTTGGGGTAATGCCGGGCAAAGCAATGCGCTTGACCTTGAATACGGTTATGATCTGGTTGGCAATATCACTAAAATCACTGATCACTTGAACCAGGGGCAAGAGCAAAGTTTCAGCTACGATGCACTTAATCGCCTCACAACCGCTTTGACGAACCAGTTGGGTGAGGGGCAATATTCCCAAAACTACACTTATGACCCGTCCACCGGCAGCCTTTCCAGTCGCTCGGATGTGGGCAATTATGTCTATAGCCCATACAATTCACATGCTGTGACCACTGCTGGACCTAACATCTATGCTTATGACTTCAATGGCAATATGATTGCACGTGTTACACCGGATGGAGTATGGGAATATCAGTACGATGCTGAAAACCACCTGACAGAAATCAAGAAAGACGGAGAGTTCG
>JAAYZW010000144.1 GCA_012514645.1 Chloroflexota bacterium | reverse complement strand
AGGAACAGGCGAGACAGTTCCCTACGAGACCACATAATAAGAACAGGCAAGCCAGTTCTCTACGAAATAGCAGTTAAGACAAAAACACTTCTCATCAAATTACTTGCTTATCCCGCAACTGGTCAATATCTTCGAGACTAAGACCCAGATATTGACCAAGTAACTTTTCAGTATCTTCGCCCAACACCGGCGCGGCTTTGTGAATTTCACCCGGTGTGCGGCTGAGTTTGATCGGTAATCCGGGGACGCGGGTATTACCAGCAACGGGGTGCTCAACCTCGAGAATCATATCCCTGGCGACCACCTGTTCATTGGTGACGACTTTATCGACTGTGTTGATCGGACCGCTGGGAATGCCAGCTTCGTCAAACATTTCCTGCCATTCTTCAGCTGTCCTGGTCATGAACTTGTCGACCAAAATCGGTTTCAGATAGTGATAATTTTCATTGCGCTGTGGGTTGGTAGCAAAGCGGGGATCGCAGGCGATATCCAGATCCATCAGGTCGCACAGGGTCGCCCACAAACGGTCATTGCCAGCAGCGACCATGATCGGGTCTGTCATGGTTTCAAAGGTTTCAAATGGAACGATCGAAGGGTGACGGTTGCCGATCGGGCAGGGAATCTCGCCGGTGAATTCGTAACGTGCAATCGCGTTTTCGAGAATCGCGACCTGGCAATCGAGCATTGCCACGTCTACCATTTGCCCCAAGCCCGAGCGTTCGCGTTCATGCAGGGCAGCCAGGATGCCGATAGCGGTGAACATGCCCGCGGCAATATCGCCAATGGAGGTGCCAACGCGCGTGGGCTTGCCGTCTGCCTGACCGGTGATACTCATAATGCCGCCCATGGCTTGCACCACGGCATCATACGCAGGACGCTGGCTGTAAGGTCCGGTCTGACCATAACCGGTAGAGGCAGCATAGATCAGGCGCGGGTTAAGTTCCTTAAGCACGTCATAGCCCAAACCAAACCGTTCCATCGTACCGGGACGGAAGTTTTCGACCAGGACATCGACTTTGCGTACCAATTCCTTAATAATGTCCTTGCCTTCTGGGGTTTTCATGTTGAGCGTGACGCTTTCTTTGTTGCGATTTAGACTCATGAAATAAGCGCTCTCGCCGTTTTTATGAGGACCATAAGCTCGTGAATCATCCCCTTTCCCCGGTTGTTCAATCTTGATAATCTCTGCACCAAGATCTGCCAGGATCATCGTTGCGTAGGGTCCTGCTAATACGCGGGTAAGATCCAGCACTTTAATATCAGATAATGCGCCCATTTCAAATCCTCCAAGTTAATGTGTGTATGCAATCAGAGTCCCTCTTCAAAGGGGGACTCTGATTGTTTTGTAATTTTTTTACTCGACTTCTTCTATAGCGATACAACGGCAAAAAGCACTCTCACCGTCGCGGAATTTCCAAGGGATGGTGCCTAAAATAAGTCGTTTGTTCAAAACTTTGTCAATTTCGCCACCAATGTTTTCGGCATGAATGCATTCCCAAGGTTTAACGAAAACCTGAATGTGCATTGCCTGATAGGTATCAGGCCAATGGTAAATTTCGTCCAGTCCTTTGCCATACTTTTCACGCATATAAGCATCACAAACTTCGGCTTCTTTGGGTTCCCAGTCGCGAATT
>JAAYZW010000143.1 GCA_012514645.1 Chloroflexota bacterium | reverse complement strand
TGGCGGGGCAGTTTACGTCGATGAAAGATTTGCCAGATCGCGGACCACTTTCATGGATATAGCGCGCCAAAACTTCTTTGCCTGTGCCGGTGGGACCGGTGATAAGTGAGGAAACCGAGGCTTCGGCGGCACGGTGTGCCAGCTCGACGAGCGCGAGCATGCGTGGGGTTTTGCCAACTATGAACTTATCAAGGCTGGCTTTGCCGCGCAGGTGGTTCAATTCACGCCGCATGGCAACCACTTCGGCAGCGCGTTTGACTGATTTCTCCAGCTCGAGCAGATCGAGCGGCTTTTCCATGAAATCCTGAGCGCCACTTTTCATTGCTTCCACCGCCATGCCAACTTCTCCGTGCGCAGTGACGATGATCACCTGTGGTCGTCTTGGGAGCCTGGCGGTTTCTTTGAGAAGGTGCGGACCATAACCATCAGGGAGACGCACATCCAGGATGATGATATCGGTGCCCTCCTGGTTAATGATCTCGCGGGCTTCAGCCAACGTGCCGGCTTCCTGAACTTCATATCCGATTGAACGTAAAAACTCAGAGACGACCATTCGGGCGGTCTCTTCGTCATCTACAACTAATACTGATGCTGCCATATTTTTCCCTTCTTAGGCTCTTGGCAGCAACACGTGAAAAACCGTGCCGCCAGGAACGCTTTCAACAGTGATATTTCCTTCGTGTGCGGTGACAATCCGCTTGGTGATTGCCAGACCGAGCCCGGTGCCGCTGTTTTTTGTGGTTAAAAAAGGCTCGAAGATGTGGTCAGCCACATCGTCTGGAATCCCAGGACCAGAGTCGGCAATAATTATCTCACATTGTGGTGGGTTAATCTCAGCAGATGCCGGGTTGATTTTGATGTTCAGACTGCCCCCATATTCATCCATTGCTTCTATCGCGTTACTGATCAGGTTCACAAACACTTGCTCAATTGCCCTGAGGTCTGCCTTGACCAGCAGCTTTTCTTCAGGAAAATTGAATTCATAGGATACGTTTAATTTGCTCATTCGAGGCGCCCAGCGCTCAAGGATCGAGGTGATTATCTCGGTCAGGTCAACTGGCTGGGGTTGATACTCGACCGGTTTTGAGAAAGTCAGGGTCGATTTCACCAGATGTGTCAGGCGTGTGCAGTCACCCTGCAAGCGCTCAACCAGGTGCGCATAGGGAGCATCAGGCTCCATTTTCATGCCAATCAACTGCAGCCCCGTGGAAATGCTGTTGATTGGGTTTTTTACTTCGTGAGCAAAAATCGCTGAGACCTCGCCCAAAAAGGCGCGCTGTTCCAATTGCTGGGAATGGTTGCGAATCTGTTCACTCTGACTGAGATCACGAAGGATCAGGACGATACTGCGAACCTCATCATCCTCCAGGACAGGCAGACAGTGCACACGGGCTGGGAAGCTTGCACCCAGGCGGGTATTGAGGTTCAGATCGTGACCCACCAGTGTGGAGATGCCCTGTTGGGCGTTTTTGTAAAGTGTTGAAAGCGTCTCGTTACCAATCAAGACCATCTCAGCGTGTTGCTGGAAAACCTCTTTGCTGGCGTATCCGAGCATCGATTCTGCGGCAGGGTTTAGCTCGCTGATGCGCAAATCGGGGCTGAGTACAATCACACCCTCATCGAGATTATCTGTGACGGTTTGCTGAATTCGAGCCACTCGGCGTATGTTACGCATGGTACCACCGGCTTGCTCAAGGGTGGCTAGATGCTTAAAGCTTGAGCTGGTATGCTCTCCCATTAAAGACAAATAACGCATCGCTTCATTATCTGGAACGAGACCAAACCCACCTGCCAGGATGATAGCCTGGAGATTCTCGGTGACCACTATTGGGATACTGAAGAGATAGCTGGCTTGAACCTGGCTGGCGATCTCTTCAAAGGAGGAAAGGTTAGGTTTCCCTTGTCTCCAGAGCACGGTTGACTTCAACTTTGCATATTCATCCAGACCGGTTTGGTCAGGAAAAAATTGCGTGAACTCTGAGTTTTGCTCTTGAACGAGCCATAGAGAACTGCTGTTGCGGCGGTACACAAGGACAAAATCTGGTTTAATAGTATTTGTTGTGATCGCTACTGCCAGTTGGAAGAGTTGGTTAATGGTTGGTTGCACTGCAAGCTCCGTTAACAATTTCAGATTGTCATAACGGAACTCCTGGTCGAGCAGATCCTGCCTGAGGAGGTGTTCTCCAATCAATTTTGAAAACACCAGTACGACCACTTGATTGGTGGCGGAGAGCGAATGAACCTTTAGCAGCATTGGCACAATTTCGCCGCTGGAGACCTGCAGCGATATCTGACGTCCTTCATTGCTGGGGTTGGTGTCTGGCTCTTCCGGCATTACTGCTGACAGGCTCATCCCCTGCAGGTCGGTTTTGCTATAACCAGTTAAGTCGAGGAAAGGTTGGTTTGCAAGAACAAGCTTATCTTTCGAGCGATGATAGACAAGGGCGGGGTCGGGGATCAGGTCGATCAAACCGGATTGGCTCAAAAGCTGGAAGTCGCCTGCCAGAGTGTTGTCATCTGGGCGGCTTTGGGTCAGGTGATCCACCGATCAACCTGCCGTGGATTTGGTGCTGGATCGCAGATGGGCAGGTAAGATGCCCTCCATCGAGCGATATTTCGCGACCGTACGCCGGGCGATGGAAACGCCATCTTCTTCGAGTTTCTCTTTGATCTCTGAATCGCTCATCGGATTCTCTTCGTTTTCGATCATTTCTTTAATGACGGTGCGCAAAGAAAGACTGCGATCGAAGAAGATCGACATTGGAACAATTTTGCGGTTGGGCAGTTGCAAGGTTTTCCCTGAAACCGCCCTTGAGATTGTGGACTCGTGCATATCGAGTAATTGGGCAATTTTGGCGCGTGTGAGCGGAACCATGTGTTTGTCGCCGCCAACGATGTAGTCTTTTTGGATAACCACCAATTTTTCCATAAGCTGCTTCATGGCATTTGAGCGCTGCTGAATGCACTTGATCAGCAAGGAGGCTTTTTCGATATCCTCTTCCCATTCGCTGGCATGTTCCTCATCCACTTTGTTGGCTGAGTCTTTAAAAAGCTGGTTCACTCTAAGCGTGCCGCGCACTGGAAGGATGATTTCAACTA
>JAAYZW010000142.1 GCA_012514645.1 Chloroflexota bacterium | reverse complement strand
GGTTCCTTGACCGTCTCGAAGAGCCGGACAAACACTGGAAGTTCAACCCTGGCGACCTCGAAGATCGCAAACTCTGGGATAGCTATATGGAAGCCTATGAGGACCTGTTGAACAAAACCAGCACAGAATGGGCGCCCTGGTATGTGATTCCCAGCAACAAAAAATGGTACCGCAATCTGCTCGCTGCAACGATTGTCCGCGATGCCTTGCTGGCTATGAAAATGGAATTTCCAGCGCCACCGCCCGACCTCGGCCACTATCACGATATCGTCCTGGAGATGGTTCTCTCCTACGAAGAAGAAGATTAATTGAGCGACTACATCAACCCCGTCCCAGATGCCGTTCTGGTAGGTCGGATGCGCCGGGAGTTTATCTTACCGGCGCGATCGGTAGCTTATCTCAATCGCCCGGGTGGAAACCTTGGTTATGCCGCTGCTTCTTTTTTGCTATGGGACGGCAATCCTGGCATGGTATCGCGTATCAATCCGGACTTTCCTTCCGAGTGGCTCGAAGATTTTAAAAACGCTGGCGCCGATATCGACGGTATTCGCCAGGCAATCGATCCAATCGACGACCGTTTTTTTGTCACCTATAGTGAAGACCAGCAAGCCCGCTACGAAAACCCAATCACCTGGTTCGCTGACCGGCAGCTGCCCTTCCCTCCTGAGCTGCTCAGTTACAGCCCAACCATTCCTATTTATTGCAGCAAAACCGAGTACCGCACTGACAGCATCCGCGTTACCGATGTCCCCTTCACATATCTGGAAGCCTCAGCCGCGCATATATGCCCGATCGATTACATCTCCCACAAAATTCTACCGTCGGTTCTCAAAGGCGGGATGGTCTCGCTGCTAACGATGCGCGCGGGCAACTGCTACATGGACCCAATATTTTGGGAGGAGATTAGGGCGCTTATCAGCGATATCACCGCTTTCATGATTACCGATGCCCAGGCGATCAAGCTGTTTCAGGGCAGAAGCGTCGACTTATGGGAAATCGCCGGTATCTTAGCCAACTACGGACCGGAGTACATCATCATCCATGCCAAAGACGGTACGGTGATGCTTTATTCCCGCCTGAAACGCAAACGCTGGGTTTTTCCATCTTATCCCAGCAAGCCTGCGGATCCAACCGGTATGCTGGATGCCTTTGATGGCGGTTTTTTGGCGGGTTATCGCAAGGAATATGACGCTGTACAGGCAGTCTTGCAAGGGTTGGTCAGTGCTTCATTTTGCAGTGAAGGCAGCGGACCGTTTTACTTGCTGGAATGTTTGCCTGGGCTAAAAGAAGCCCGCCTCAAGGTCTTGAGTCAACAGGTAATGGAGGCGTAGCCGAAGGGATGGGCGTTTCGGTGGGCAGTTCAGGCGGGCTGATGGGAACCAACCTGACTTCATAGAGCCACTGCCAGTTTTTCCCGGTCACAAAAAGACGTTCGTTTTCCGCATCCCAGGCGATCCCGTTCAGGACTTCGCCTATATCTGCCAGATTTTCTTGCGGGCGCAAACCGCGCATATCCAGCATGGTGATTACCCCGCCTTCTTGCGGATCGATGATCGCAATTTGGTCTGAAAGGTAAATATTGGCGTAAATTTGACCGTAAATGAATTCCAACTCGTTCAGATATTCGATCGGATGACCTTGCCAGGTAACGTTAACCTCC
>JAAYZW010000141.1 GCA_012514645.1 Chloroflexota bacterium | reverse complement strand
TTCGGCGACCCCACTTCGTGCGCGTGCGGTCGGTGATTTGTCCGAAAATGGGGTCATTGAGCGCGTTCCAGACTGCGTAAATGACCATCGCAATCGCGATCCAGTTGGCGCTCAGACCAAGATAGTCCTGGTAATAGATGGTCAGCAAAACGGCATAGATGCCAGAGACAACTGCCATCCCCAGCGACGCCAAACCGTAGTAAATTCGAGTCTTGCTCGATATCGTCCTGACTTTTTCTGTTTGCATCTCGATGGGGTCCATAAAGCCTCCGGCTACGTTTTGCTTAATTGTAACTGTGAAAACCGCTTTTTCCGTTTTGCTAAACTGGATTAAAATTGGAGAAGACGAGCACCGGAATAGCCGGTGACTTTTTGTTGACAGGTTAAAGGTCATGAGCAGCAACCAGAAGAATGGTCCAGTAAGTAAGAACAAAACTTTGCGGGTTTTCATTCTGATTGTTATCCTCGGTCTGGCTGTGAATTTAATCTTGCCCAAACTCCTGGATATCAACCAGGCAGTTGTTGTCTTGCAAGAGATGACCTGGTGGCTGGTGTTGGCTGCGCTGGTTTCCGAATCATTTGTTTACCTCAGCTACGGGTATGCTCTAAAGTCGATTCTCGAAATTCAGGATCACCAGGTTTCAATCATTGAGTGCGCCCTGATATACATTTCTTCCTTTAGCGTCGGCATTGTCGCTGGAGGTTGGATTGGTTCTGCGGCAACTACCGTCAACTTGTTCGCGAGCAAAGGGGTCAGGAAGTCCAACGCACTGGTCGCCGGGTTATTGCCCTCAATGCTCGCAAACATTCCCCTGGTGCTTATCGCGATTATCGGCATCATGGCGCTTCAATTTTCCGGTCACCTGTCAGAATCGCAATTGATCCAATACTCAGTCTTTATCACCTTGCTCTTGTTGTTCTCCTTTGGTTACCTGGTTGGGTTGGCATTCCCAAAGGCTGCCTTTAAGCTGGTTAATTGGGTGCTCTGGCATTGGTATCGCTTTCGAAGAAAGCCATATGATCCCGCGAACACGCAGCAGCGCCTGGACAGTTTGTTCGCTGCCTGGCGGCAGATGAGCGACGGAAATTGGATGCGCCCACTGCTGGGCACGGTGGGTTTCTATGGTTTTGACTTGTTGGCAATGTATTTGATCTTTCTCGCGGCTGGCTATCAGGTAAACCTGGGCGTGCTCTTCGCGGGCTTTGGCTTACCGCTGCTTCTTGCTAAAATGGCGTTTATCATCCCAGGTGGTCTGGGCGTTATCGAAACTTCCATGGCAGCTTTATTTACCAGTTTCGGCGTACCTGATAATATTGCGCTCGTTGTCGTGCTGGGGTACCGCCTGATTTCGTTCTGGATTCCAGTGATGATTGGTTTTTTGGTTTATTTTTTCATCAATCGCAAGATTAATCGCGAACGCAACCATACTGAATTTATCGAAAATTGATAGAACATTTGATATAATTATCGGTTGGAGTCTATATCAATGAGTCAAGATAATCTGCGCATTATTGGCGCGCGTGAACATAATTTAAAAAACATTAACGTCGAGATTCCCCGCGATAAGCTTGTGGTTTTAACGGGGATATCCGGTTCGGGCAAGAGCTCACTGGCTTTTGACACAATTTTTGCCGAAGGGCAGCGCCGCTACGTGGAATCGCTCTCCTCTTATGCCCGCCAGTTTTTGGGGCAAATGAACAAGCCGGATGTCGATTCGATCGATGGGCTTTCACCAGCGGTTGCCATTGACCAAAAGTCGACGTCCAATAACCCCCGTTCCACAGTCGGCACGGTGACCGAAATTTTCGACTATTTGCGTTTGCTCTTTGCGCGCGTGGGCATTCCCCATTGCCCGATTTGCGGGCGTGTGGTGGAGAAGCAATCGGCGCAGGAGATCGTGGATAACATCCTTTCTATGCCGGTCGGCTCGCGCTTGCTGGTGTTGGCACCGATGGTGCGGGAACGCAAGGGCACTTACCAGGCGCTTTTCAAAGAAATTTCGAAATCTGGCTTCGCCCGTGTGCGTGTAAACGGCGAAGTTTACAATTTGGACGAGGAAATCGAGCTTGACCGCTACAAAATGCACACCATCGAAGCAGTGGTCGACCGCCTGGTAATCAGCGAGCCTGAAAACGAAGAAGATCGTCTCAACACGATTACCCGCCTGACAGACTCGGTGGAAACGGCCCTGCGTTTGGGCGAAGGTTATGTAACCGTCCAGAACCTGAGCACAGATCCGCCCGAAGACCACCAATACTCAGAAAACCTGGCTTGTCCCGTTCATGGATCGATTTTGGTGGAAATTGAACCCCGAACTTTCTCATTCAACACGCCTCATGGCGCCTGCCCGGTTTGCCAGGGACTCGGATTCCGCGAGGAAATCGAGCCCAACCTGGTTATCCCGGATAAGTCGCTTTCTCTGAAGCAGGGCGCGATCAAAAATTCAGAGTGGGACCCGAAAGACGTTGGCGGTTATTCATGGCAAATGATCGAAACCCTGGCGGACCACTATAAGTTCAGCCTGGAAACGCCCTTCGAAAAGCTTACTGAAAAGCAGCAAAATCTGGTTTTGTTTGGAACGAATGGCAAACAGCTAACAGTTCATTACAAAGGCAGGAATGGACGCACAGGCACCTTCAAGACAGCATTTGAAGGCGTGATCGGCAACATGCAGCGCCGCTACAAGGAGACCCAGTCTGACTGGATTCGGATTAAATTGGGTTCGTATATACGGCAGATTCCCTGTTCTGAATGTGGCGGCAAAAGGCTGCGCAAAGAAGCACTGGGTGTCACCGTGGATGACTGCAATATCATCGATGTGACCCAATTCTCGATCGATCAGCTCCTCGGATGGGTAAGCCACCTCGATTCTGGCGGGGACACACCGCTCACCTCCCGTGACCGGGCAATTGCCGAGCGCATTTTGCGTGAAATTGAAGCTCGTCTCAGTTTTCTGACCGATGTTGGGCTCGATTATCTGACGCTCGAACGTTCTGCCTCGACGCTTAGCGGTGGAGAAGCCCAGCGCATTCGCCTGGCGACACAAATCGGTTCAAAACTCATGGGCGTTTTGTACGTTCTGGATGAACCTTCGATAGGATTGCACCCGCGTGACAACAATAAGCTGCTCGATACCCTTAAAGGTCTGCGCGATCTGGGTAATACCGTCTTGGTGGTTGAGCACGACGAAGAAACCATGCGCAATGCCGATTGGATCGTCGACCTTGGTCCTGGTGCCGGAGAACATGGTGGCTGGCTGGTGGCAGAAGGCACAACCAAAGAGATCGAGGCTGAACCCAGGTCGATAACCGGTGCCTATCTTTCCGGAAGAAAGATCGTGCCGCTGCCCG
>JAAYZW010000140.1 GCA_012514645.1 Chloroflexota bacterium | reverse complement strand
TTGAGGGTTATAATTTGTTTGACTGATATGGTCATTGGAAGTTCCTTTCTTTTCGTTTTTTCTCAAAACATATTGTATTGGAACTTCCTCTTTTTTTCCTTGACTACGGACTTTTGAAACGCATACAATTTGAAAAAATCTGTGGCTCCATTGCGCTCTTTACATTATAATTATCAATAACAATCGTTTCGTCTTGGGTCGCATTGGCTCAATGATCATTGATGGAGGGAAACGTTATGCGTTTTCGTTACGAACAGGGAAACATTTTTAGTTTTTTATCCAAATTATTGGCTTTTCTACCTCTTTTAGGATTGTTTTTTTCTTCAACTAATTTGGTAAGAGCAAATTATATCGACTCCTTTGATCTGCATCAACTCAATCCAGGGCTGGTCTATGTTGAAGATTCTCTGACTCCTGACATAGTTATGTCGAATGAATCAGTTTCTTTTCAATTAACCATTTCGAATCCAAATGATCAAAGTATTACCCTTGATGATAGTACTAACATTGTGTTTAATTCACCTGATGGGAACACCTATTCTTCAATAATCCATGGCTCCAAAATTCTTCATGCAAACACGGAAACCAGAATAAGTTTCTTGCCTATTAACCTGAATGACTATTCCTCGGAAGAAGTTGTGGCAGTAACAATAAATATTTTTGGTTATGATGCCGATTCCTCGCCTATTCAGCAAGTGCTGGTCTTGCATGATGTCTTAACTATTGAACCAAATATGGATATTTTCACAGAAGTCATTGGGTCTTTACAACCTATCGAACCAAGCCGTCAGAGTATGATTGTGTATTGGGTGAGGATAATTAATACAAGTGATTGCGCGATAAATCTTGACAGTCGATCAGAGATTGTTTTAACTACAGAGGATCAATGGGTTCACAGGACACCCCTGCTAAATCAAATTACCATCCAGCCTGGCGAAGAAAAAAGAGTCGATTTTAGTAGCTATTCGGATCCGGAAAATGGATATATTTATAATTGGATAAATAACGATGTCCCTGACGGGTCATACTATCCGCGCTTTAGATTAATTGGTACAAACAACTGCACCGGAGCTGATGTTTTTAATCAGTTTACATCCGCAGATTTTTTAACCATTAGTCCTGTTATATGGCCTTTAAGCAGTACTGGAAAGATTTCACAACACCCAATACTCATGACACAGTCCGGAGCAGTGACTGAAATTAATTTAGGACAAGGAATTGAAAATGAGGACCCCTATCAAATTCTCGTTGGTGTTCAAGTAGAATCGAGGTGCGACAGACTTGGATGCCAACCTCTCCCACCCACTTCATATCACTTGGATAATCCTTACTTTTATATTTGGAATTCTGATTATAGAACGACTCGATTGCTAATCTATCCAGATGAGACAATGTTAAGCCATGAATATTGGGGGGTAAATCTGTCTGTCATACAAATGACAGTTCTTCCGGAAACTGGCGTTGGGATTTGGAAAGGTTATGGCGATCGAGTGGAAGTCTATCTTGCTGAAATGGATGGGGCTGTGGAACATCAATCCATAACCACAAATAACACTTTTGTCATTTCAGGTGACTCTATTGATGTTTCCATTTCTGTTGCTAATAATTACCCCTATTCCTTCAGGGATATAAATAAACCACACTATCCAGGGAACCAGGATGGCGCTCTTGTGATCCAACCTCAGAGCCATCTGCGGTTATTGCAAGGTGGGGCTAATGTCTCAAATAAGTTTTCATATTCTCTGATAAATTCCAATTTTTCCATTCCATATGATACTAGCCAGGAAATCAACTATTCTCTTCAGGTTGGCGCTGATGCTCCTTTAGGAAAAGTAGAGATTGCTGCATCTACGACTGCTGTTGGAACCTATGATGCTTATTTTGAGGAGAAATTTGTAGAAAACCCACACCATGATCCCTTTGATGGCAATTACACCGCTCAATTTATAGGTGAAACTCCTTCTGAGACACAGATTGAGTCATTGCCGATCGTCATTGTTGAACAGATCCCACTTGCGCTTGATATCCAAAGCAATGGTCAGGCTATTGGAATTAATAAACCCGTATTTGATGTTACTTTGAATAATAGTTCTAATCATTTCTTTACTATTACGCCTTCAACCGAAGCTTATCTACCTGTAGAGGCGGTGGATTCACTGATTCTTCAAACGGTTGAAAATGATAAGCTTGACTTTTATCCCTATGGGCCTATCGCCCAGAGTTTTGTTCCTCCTGTTTCGTTCTTACTTAATCAGATAAAAACACAAGTTGTACCGACAACCTCGGACCCAGAACTCTTATTCAGTACAAACCCAGAGATATTTACCTTGGAATTGATAAAAGCTAATAAAGACGGGTCACTTTCAGACCTGGTCCTTGATAAAGCAGTATTTATTCTTCAAGGTACATCTCCAGGTTATATGCACGATGTAATTTTTGAATTTGATAACATCTTATTAGAAGGCGGTGAAGTTTATTATGTTCTCATGCGACAGACTGCCAACTCTCTAGTAGCGGGTTCAATGTTTGAGGATGGGTGGGCAAATGATGAATCCTATCCTGATGGACATGGTTATACTTCGACAAATCATGGCAACAGAATGATCTGGGAAATGACAGGTTTGGATTTTGCTTTCCAATTTCATGGCACAAAATTATTTTACCAATGTGAAATTGAATCAACTGAAACGATAGTATTGAATCCAGGCGAAAGTACCAACCTCACCTTTTCAATTCTTGATGACCTGTCGAAGGTTGTTGATGATTCTCTCGCTCCCCAAATTATCGTGGTGGGGGAAGTTGACATTGATGATGAGATCATCTCTTACAACCAAACAATAAGCAATGATCAATTATTCTTGACCCTTGACAGTAATCCGCCTTCAGCTCAAATAAGAAAACTGCCGATTAGAACCGCTCCTCAGACTATACTGATTTGGTCAGGACAAGACGACAATACTGGTGTACTTGATTATGATGTGCAGGTACAAATTGATGGTGAAGGTTGGACGGATTGGCTTCAGGCGGAAGAATCTACTTCTGCAACTTATCCCTCAGAGTTAGGGCATACATATTCTTTTCGTGTCAGAGCCCGGGACAGGTCGTTAAACGTTGGTGAATGGTGTGAACCAACCAGCACTGAAGTTGGCGAATGGCTCTCACCAATCGTTTCCGAATCAAACCCTGTGGATGGCGCGATTAACGTCTCAATTGAAACGAACATAATGATAACTTTTGATCAGTATGTATCAGTTTCTCCAGGATGGTATAGTTTAAGTTGCTCAGACTCTCAAAGCTTACCTGCAACTGTGACCGATATGAATCCAAGCTACTTTTTAGAACCAATGGATAGCTTAGGGTATTTTGAAGTTTGTACAGTTACTGTTGATGCGAAAAAAGTCAACCCCGAATTAAGTGAGGACTTCATTTTCAGTTTTACGACTGAATACGACCCGTTGGCTTCTCCTGTAGCACAAGATGATCATTACGAGACCATGGAAGAGAATACAATCCAGATCTTAGCTGAAGATGGAGTGCTTGCTAATGATTATGATGTGAATGGAGACCAACTTACTGCTGTATTAGTAGAAGGCATAAGTTCTGCGGAAGGCATTCTCCATTTTAATAGCGAGGGAGAATTTACCTTTACTCCCCAAATAGATTTTTTTGGAGATGTAACTTTTACCTATAAAGTGAACGATGGCTTTTCTTATAGTAATATCGCTACAGTTACAATTACAGTACACAATGTAAATGATCCACCTAAATTGATTACGGGTGGTACTTATCGCACCTCTGAAGACACTACTTTACAAGTTCCTTCCCCTGGATCGTTGGCATATGCGCATGATCCTGACGACGATGTGCTTACAGCACACTTGGTGGAGGGCCCTCCAGCGGAACAGGGAACGCTTTATTTAAACCCAAACGGTAGTTTCGATTTTGTCCCAACGAATGATTTCCATGGCAGTGTTGTTTTTACTTTAATGGCATACGATGGAGAGTATTTTTCCGGTATTGCTGAGGCGAAGATCACAGTAAATCCAGTAAACGATCGGCCTTTAGCAGAAAATGATAGTTATAGCACTGATGAAGACACCCCCCTTGTTGTTCCTTCACCTGGTATCTTGGAAAATGACACAGATATTGAAGGCGATTCTTTAACCGCTGTCTTGGTTGATGGACCAAATGCAAATGAAGGTGTATTGGACCTAATGGAGGATGGCAGCTATATATTTACTCCATTTCCGGATTTCTACGGAACCGCTGTATTTACTTACAAAGCGAATGATGGACACTATCACAGTAATATTGCGACAGTAACAATTACAGTAAACCCGGTAAATGATCAGCCAGTTGCTCTTGATGATTCCTATGAGACGGATGAAGATACGACTCTCAATGTTCCTGCGCCGGGGGTACTGAGTAACGATATCGATGTTGATGGCGACTCTCTCACTGCGATTTTGGTCGAAGGTCTAAGTGCCGATGAAGGACTATTGGATTTATACGAGAATGGCAGTATTTTATTTACACCTTCTCCAGACTTCAACGGAACAGTCACCTTTACTTACAAAGTCGAAGATGGAATTAGTGAGAGTGCTCCTGCAACCACAACAATTAGTGTTAATCCAGTTAACGATGCGCCTCTGGCGTTGAATGATTTCTATATTATTGATGAAGATTCAACTCTGATAGTCTCTGATTTGGGGGTTCTTACTAACGACTGGGACCAGGAGGGAGATTTGTTGACTGCGGTTCTAATTGAAGGTCCCTCCATCGAAGAAGGTATATTAACGCTCAATCCACAGGGATCTTTCACATTTATTCCAGCACCTAACTTTCACGGAAACGTCTTTTTCACCTACGTTGCATTTGATGGGGATTTGGAAAGTAATATTGCTGTCGTCGATATAACAGTTGTTCCTGTAAACGATTCCCCCATTGCTAATGATGATTTTTACAATACTGACGAAGATGTCTCTCTAATTGTTTCTGCACCTGGTGTGTTAACTAACGATACTGATATTGATGAAGATGCTCTCAATGCTGTTTTGGTTTCTGGACCCACTCATGGAACCCTCCTTTTGGATGCTGATGGTAGTTTTATTTTTACACCTGACCCTGATTATTTTGGTTCGGATGAATTTACCTATCAAGCTTTTGATGGAGACCTTAACAGTAATTATGCGACTGTAACCTTAATTGTTGATCCTGTAAATCATCCACCAATAGCTGTTGCAGATAATTTCGAATCCAGTCAAAACGTCACACTTAGAGTGGATGCTCCAGGGGTCCTTGCAAATGATATTGACCCAGATAATGATAGTTTGACGGCAATGCTGGTAGAGGACATTGATGCTGAGCATGGCACATTAATATTGAACTCTGATGGAAGTTTTGACTTTATACCGAAACCCTATTACTTTGGTAAAGCCAACTTTACTTATTTGGCGAGTGATGGGCAAGAAAATAGCGAAGCTGTTACTGTCACGATTTTTGTTCATCAAATCTTCTGGATGCACTTTCTTCCACTTCTTCTGCGATAATCAATATGCAATAAAAAATTGGGCTGGCATTTGCCAGCCCAATGTAATTGACATTGGATCCAAAGTTTTATCCTATTAACTTAAAAAAGCATTTTATTGGTTTCTCGCCAATATCCCCTTTCAGTTTCAATAAGTTTCTCATTTGAGTTGAAGCTGAGGAAAGCAAAAATCCAATGCTTTGGAGGAATTTGTGTAAACGCCTGTAATAACTGCTTCTTCTGAATTAGGCAAGTAGGAAGGAACATATTCATACGCACCGATGTCGCAATCAGATTTTCCATCCAGGTTACCATCAACTGGGCGAATAACACCAATTTGATCGGTATTTGGGCAAAGACCGAGATGGCCAGCATCTATCGCTGGACTTCCTTCCGCTAAGGCATGTGTTTGAGTAAAACCACCATTATCTGCTAAAGGACCTAACATCGGATCAAGATCAATATTACCTCTTCCCAGATAACCACCCTCAATAATGCTGTAACTAATTCGAGCCATCCGATTAATAGTACCAAAGGTGTTATCCCAAAGAATACAGTGGACCAGAGTTGGGTAGCTATAGAACTGGTCGAATAATGCGTCACCAAATGGAAAACCACGGTTTCCTGTCAAGGTCACATTTGTCAACAAGGGACTGCTTTGCGAGTAATTATGTATCCCCCCACCTCCTCGTCCTGCATAATTACTACTGAAAGTTACATTTGTCAAAGTCGGACTACTTAATTCATTGTGCATTCCGCCTCCCCAAACACTTGCACTATTGTTGCTGAAAGTAACACTCGACATGTTGGGATTGCTTTGATGTTTATTGCTTAACCCTGCGCCGGTATCTGCGTGGTTGTTGTTAAAAGTTGCGTCGGTAATTGTTGGGTTACTTTGGAGAAAGTTATTCATTCCTCCGCCGAAAATTGCATTATTGCTTTCGAAAACAACATACTGTAGGGAAGGACTGCTGGATTCATTGTACATACCCCCGCCATTGATGGCAAGATTCCCCTGGAAAGTGAGGTTTTTCAAAGTGGGGCTACTTTCGAAATTATACATCCCCCCACCGCTATCATTAGGCGCATCCCCTGTTGCACTGCCAGCAATGATCGTAAAGCCATCCATAATTGTCGATGAGTCAAGGTTATGACTTGTCACAACATGATAGCTATTATCTGTTATATCATCAGGCATGCCGATATCTCCACTCAGAGTTGTAACATTGGCAATCCAATCTCTGTTTTCCCAACCCCCACCCTCGATAGGAAAGCCGCCATAAATTTCCACGCCATTTTTAAGAACAAATGACGATTCACGATCTTCTGAAGTTGTTGGTTTATAGGTTCCGGCTACAACCCAAATCTGATCACCTGAATTGGCAGTGAGGAGAGCAACTTGCAGATCACAAGCATCTGCCCAAGAAGAACAGTCTCCGCTTGCCAAAGGTTTTACATAGTGAATCGAGCCAGTTGTTTGAAAATCTACTGAAAAGGCGGAAACACAGTTCATAGGCGACAAGATTGAAATGATGATCAATAAAAAAATAAGTTTTGAGGTTGACCGTATGTTTTTCATGGTTACTCCTTGTGAAAAGCCCCATTATTGTTTTAATTATAATCAATTTTGAATAAAAGTTACCTGGATAAAAATTAATTAACTTGTATTTCATGACCAACCAATAAAACGCTCTTTAGTAATATAAATCTTAGGTAACCGATTCAATCCTGATTCTCAAATATGTTATCATCCATTTACTCAAAATGGAGGTTTTTATGCTTCAGGATCACTTGCACGACTTTGTAAAAAAACATGGTTTCACAGGGTATACCGAACTGCGCGCGCAGCAAAACCGCAATCGCGCTGTGTCGATGCTTAATGGGAGCCTGGTTTCCAATTCCAGTGGGGTGAGCAAGGGTGTTTCTGCCCGGGTGGTAAAAGGCGGTGCCTATGGCTTTGCTTCTGCGACCGGCTATGGCGAAGATCTGGATGCGATTGCCCGCGTGGTGAATGCCGCCAGCCAAAATGCGACTTTTCTTGACGACCACGTCCAGCGCAGGCAGCCTGATTTTGCTCCGGTTCAGCCTTTTACTCGAAAAGATGGGCTCGAGCACGACATCGAGGTTGAGCAGAGCTACCTGCTGGGTATCGTGGACGAGCTGGACAGCTACATAGCCGAGCGATTCCCCATGCTGCTTAGCCGACGCGTTTTCGCACGCGTGCTCGATATGGAAAAACTGCTCTACACCAGTGACGGTGTGGTGTCACATTCGTTTGTACCCCGCTCTAATGTCTACATTTTCATGACCGCCCAGGATAAAGACGGGCAGCCAGTTGAGCTGTATAAAGTTTTGGGCGGCTATGGTAACTTTATGAATAACTTCAAGAATGCCGAAGATTACTTTGACAAACTTGAAAAGCAACACGAATTGTTGATGCAAAAAGCGGAAGGGGTTTACGCCAAGCCGGGCATCCAGACCGTAATTCTCGATTCGGACCTGGCTGGTATTTTAGCGCACGAAGCGGTTGGGCACACCGTGGAAGCCGACTTTGTGCAATCGGGCTCGGTGGGCGGACCGATGTTTGGGAATCGTGTTGCCAGCGAGAAAGTCAGCCTGGTCGATATCGCCCACACCGCTTTTGGCGAGTTGGCACCTGTGCCGGTTTTCGTCGATGACGAAGGCACACCAGCGAAGGACCAGATGCTGATCGAAAACGGCATCCTGACCGGCTACATGCACAACAAAGAATCAGCGCGAAAGTTTGGGCACGAAGCCAACGGCAACGCGCGGGCTTACGACTTCTCGGACGAACCGTTAATCCGTATGCGCAACACCTGCATTTTGCCAGGAACCGACAGACTGGAAGATATGATCGCGTCGGTAGAGGACGGTTATTTGATGACCGATATGAACAACGGTCAGGCAGATTCGACCGGAGAGTTTATGTTTGGTGTGCCGCTTGGTTTTGAAATCAAGAACGGTAAGCTTGGTCGGGCAATCAAAGACACCACCGTCTCAGGAATCGCTTTTGAGGTTCTCAAAACTGCTGATATGGTCAGCGATACGGTCACCTGGACCAACTCGGGTATGTGCGGCAAGAAGCAAATGATTCCGGTAGGGATGGGCGGACCAGCAATTAAGGTAAAGATCAACGTGGGAGGTCGGGCATGAAAAAGGCTTTTGAAATCAAAGATAAAGCGATTTTGGAGGTTGCCGAACTGATTTTGGCAGAAATCAAAACGATTGGTGCAGATGAAGGCGAAACCTGGGTCAGCAATAATGTATTGACCGAGCTTTATTACGAACTTGGCAAGATCAGCATGGTGCGCACGGTTTTTTCGGAAAAGGTCAGCATCAAACTGCTGAAGGATAAGCGTAAAGGAACGGTTAGCCTGAATAGTTTTGACCCGGCAGACATCAAACAGGCTGTTGCGGAGGCTTGGCAGGCTGCCCAGTCGGCTGCAGCAGATGAGGCAGAGGGAATCGCTGAACTGAAGGAAAATCTGAGCTTCAGCAGCGGGGAAGAAAAACCCGACCTCGACCAGATGTATCAGCAGCTGACAGACCTACTGGAAGACACAAAAAAGGATTTCCCGAAGATCAGTTTTGACTCGATCGGTGTTGAGCATAATTACAGCGAACGTCTCTATGCCAACACTAACGGCGTACGACTATCGGAAGAGGTAGGGCTGTATCAACTATCCAACATGTTTATGGCGAAAGACGGTGACCAGACATCCTCGTTCAACTATTTTGGTATTGTATATGAAGACCCGTCTGAGCGGGTGGTTGAATCTGAGAGGGTGAAACGCATACTGGATGAAACCCAGCGGCAAATTGTGACCGATCAATTTGATGGGAGTTTTGAGGGTGATCTCGTGATAATGCCGGGCTGTTTGGAGAATTTTTTGTGGTACATCGGTGATACCTACCTGCAGGACGGCACACTGATCTCTGGCACCAGCCCTTGGAGAGACAAGCTCGGCGAGCAGGTTGCCAGTCCGCTGGTCAGCTTCTCACTGGCTGCTGAACACCCAAACCTGCCAGCAGCAAGCCAACTGAGCGGTGACGGGTATGTTGCTGAAAATATGCCCCTGATCGAGGACGGTGTGCTCAAGAACTTTTGCCTGAGCCGTTATGGTGCTGCCAAGACCGGTCTGCAACGTTCAGCTAACAGCGGCGGCACTTTTGTCTTTGACAATGGTGAAACCCCGCTGGAAGAGTTAATAGCTGGCGTTGAGAAGGGCATCTTGCTTGGGCGGTTTTCCGGCGGAGAACCCAGCCCTGCGGGTGATTTAAGCGGCGTCGCTAAAAACAGCTTCCTGATCGAAAACGGCAAAGTCACCAAACCCCTGAGCGAAGTGATGATCGCCGGCAACCTGGCAGACATGCTGCGCGATACCGTGGCGGTCAGCCAGGAGCGCGAAAACTCGGGTTACTGGCTTTTGCCCTGGGTTAGAGTAAAGGGTGTGACCATTTCGGGTAAGTAGGGATTTGAAAAAAATTAGTTGTCAGCGCGGGAACTCTTTGTTCTCGCGTTTGATTTTTAATCTATCACTCCGAACGAAGTGAAGAATCTTGATGTTGGCGGTATGGACAGTTAAGATCCTTCGCAGCAAAAGCTCAGGATGACAAAAAGGCTGTCATTCTGAACGAAGTGAAGAATCTTGATGTTGGCGGTATAGACCATTAAGATCCTTCGCAACAAAGGCTCAGGATGACAAGTGGAGCTGTTTTTTATGAAAATGTCATTACACTTCATGAGTTGCCATGTTCAGTCCACGATGGAAACAGGAGGTTTGCGCATTCTAAAGGTGTTAACATAAGGGTTTTCATGCATTCGTCGGTTACAATTTTGATACAAGATTGCCTGAAGAGGTGCTAATGATCAGACGCGACAAAATCAATTATTATCTCGACCTGGCAGAGGTGGTAGGTCAGCGAGCTACCTGCTTGCGCAAGCAATATGGTGCCGTGATTGTGAACAACGATGAGGTGGTTTCGACCGGCTATAATGGCGCGCCGAGGGGAAGAGCCAATTGCATCGACCTCGGTTTTTGCATACGCGAGCAGATGAATGTTCCGCGGGGTGAGCGATATGAGCTCTGCCGCAGCGTGCATGCCGAGGCAAACGCGATCATCAGCGCTGCCCGTGAGCGCATGATTGGCTCTGCGATTTATTTGTCTGGCATTGATCTGAGAGATAACAACAATTATGTCGAGAATGGTAATCCCTGTTCGATGTGTAAAAGGCTGATCATTAATGCTGGTATTGAGATGGTCTATATTCGCGATGATAAGGACAATTACCGGGCGATTCGAGTACAGGATTATATTGAGAATGATGAATCGCTGCGCGGACAGATGGGGTATTGAGTGTGTACATTAATAATACAGGCATCACCAATTCTCTCACCACCTGCCCCCTCTCCCGCAAACCGGACGCAAGCAGTAAAGAGGTGGCGGTAGGGGCTGGGATGCTGAGTTATCAGGAAAGGTTTGATTGAATGAAAATTAGAAAAATTGCACGAGTTGTCAGAGGGATGCCGGCGGTGGATGGCGCCGGGGTAAGCCTGACCCGCGTGTTGGGTGGAGCCACAATCGAGGATTTTGACCCCTTCCTGATGCTCGATTCTTTCGACTCCACCAACCCACCCGACTATCTGCGCGGTTTCCCAATGCACCCCCACCGCGGGATTGAAACCATCACCTACCTGGTGGACGGTGAGCTGGCACATCAAGACAGCCTCGGTAACAAAGGTCTGATCACCCCGGGCGCAAGCCAGTGGATGACCGCCGGTCGCGGCATTTTGCACCAGGAGATGCCCCAGGAATCAAAACACTTTTTGGGGTTACAGCTGTGGCTCAACCTGGCTTCCAACGAAAAATTGACCGAGCCGAAGTACTTTGACATTCGCCCCGAAGACATGGGTGTGGTTGAAGATCACTGTGCGAAGGTGATTGTGATCTCCGGTGAATACGCCGGTGTGCGCGGCGCGAAACCGCACCATATCCAGGCAACCTTGCTGGACGTGGGCATTCACGAAGGGCAGAGCGTTGAGATCCCGGTGGCTGAAGAGAATACCGTGTTTATTTTCTCGCTCTTGGGCGACATGATTGTTGATGACGAGATTTTTGAACAAAAGACCGCCGTGTTGTTGCGCGATGGTGACACCGTCGAAGTGAGCGCCATGCCCGGGCAAGCCGTGAGGTTCATCCTCGCCAGCGCTCCGCCCTTACACGAACCAGTTGCCTGGGGCGGACCGATTGTGATGAACACCCAGGAAGAACTGCGCAAGGCTTTCAGCGACCTGCGAGCCGGCACGTTTATAAAATAAAAGACTCTATTAAAGGAGAGAAAAATGAAACAATTTGACGTCGTTGTAATTGGTGCCGGACCCGGCGGATATGTGGCTGCAATCAAAGCAGCACAACTTGGCTTGAAAACTGCCATCATAGACCGACAATGGCTGGGTGGGGTTTGTTTGAATGAAGGCTGTATTCCTTCCAAAGCCCTGCTGCATAACGCAGAAATCGCCTATACCTTGCGCGCTGAAGCGAAAACCTATGGCGTCAGTTTTGACAACCTGGAGCTGGATTATTCAGTTGCCTTCAAGCGCAGCCGGCAAGTGAGCCAACGACTCACCAAGGGCGTTGCCTTTTTAATGAAAAAGAACAATATCGAAGTGATCGAAGGGTCTGCCAGCCTGATGGGGTCCAGAATAATCAAAGTTGCTTTGAAAGCAGGCGGAGAAGAGGAAGTCGAAGCCAAAGACATTATCCTCTCGACAGGCGCACATGCCACTGTGGTGCCCGGGATGGAACCCGATGGCGAAAAGGTGATCGATTTTTCTCACGCGATCATGCTTGAAAAGCTGCCAAAGTCAGCCATTATTATCGGCGGCGGAGCGATTGGCGTTGAGTTTGCCACCATCTGGAGCGGATACGGCGTCGAAGTGACCATCATCGAAATGCTGCCGCATATCCTGCCCAACGAAGATGAGGAGGCTGCCGCAGAGTTGGTGAAAACGTTTAAGAAGCGCGGCGTCAAGGTTTTGGCTGGCACAAAAGTCAAATCAGTGTCGAAAACCGATTCTGGGACGACTGTCGCGATTGAAGGTGAAAAAGGCGAAGAAAGCCTTGAAGCAGAAATCACCCTGGTGGCAGTTGGTTTTAAACCAAACTCCAAGGGAATTGGGCTGGAAGAAGCCGGGGTCGAGCTTGACCAGCGCGGCTTTGTGCAGATTGATGACCGCATGGCAACCAACGTGCCCGGAATTTGGGCGGTTGGTGATGTCACCGGAAAGCTGTTGCTTGCCCATGCAGCCTCAGCACAAGGAATGATTTGCGCGGAAATTATTGCCGGATTGGAAGAGCGCACACTGGACTATCGCATGATTCCAAGAGCGACCTTCTCTGACCCGCAGGTGGCATCGTTTGGCTACACCGAAACCCAGGCTAAAGAAGCCGGCTTCGAGGTCAAGGTCGGACGTTTCAACTTTATTGCCAATGGCAAAGCGCTCGGTTTGGGCAAAGGCACAGGCTTCGCGAAGGTGATTACCGATGCCAAATATGGCGAGCTGCTGGGTGCGACCTTGGTCGGACCAGAGGTTTCTGAGCTGCTGCCAGAGCTGGTGTTAGCCCAGTCTAACGAGCTGACAATCGAGGAAATTGCGCATGCGGTGCACATCCACCCGACGCTTTCAGAGGCAATTATGGAAGCCGCCGAAGCTGCAGCAGGTCAGGCGATTCATAGTTAGTTTTAAAGCCCTGTAATCCTGGGCAATAAGAAACAGGGAACGGGGAGCGGGGAGCAGGGAACAGGCAGGCCAGTTCCCTACTCGCGATGACAAGAGTTTAGATTGCTTCGCTGCGCTCGCAATGACAGGGTTTTTGTAGGGAAGGGGCTTGACCCCTTCCGCCCGCCGATATCAATAATTGCACGTGTTTCGGCGGATTGGAGGCGCGGGACGGCATGGCAGCCTCGAGCAGGGAATTGGGAACAAGGAATAGGGAATAGGAAATGGGGGACAGGCTCAATCCACTGCGATATTAATAATCACACACACATCGGCGGATTGGAGGCGAGGGACGGCGTGGCAACCGTCCCCGACACGCATAATTAATTGGTGCGGGCTTGGCGGGGCGGAGAAGTGCTCCCTTTAGACGGACAAATCAATATCTGAACCTCAATTATGCTATACTTTGTCTATGAAAGATGAGCTCCCTGCCGTCCTGTTTTCGCGTATAAACAGGCCCATTGGCAACCTCCAAAACCGGGTCGCGCGCAGGCAGGAATTCCATTCCCAGATCACTATTTCCCCAGATTTTGAGGGACAAGTCTGATGCCTCCCATCAGCCTCACCGACTTGATCGCCGCCGCGATTGTGGGGCTGGCAATTGTTATCATGGCTATTGTCTGGCTTAGCAGTCGCAAACCGCCGGTGGAGCCTTACGAACCAATTGAAGCTTATAGCAGCATTGAAGCGCTGATGCACCGCTCTTCTGAAGAAGGTAAAGCGCTGCTGCTTAGTTTGGGGGAGGGTTTATCGGGGCAGCAATCGGCGATGGGTGATTCGGTCAGCCTGGCGATTGAGCAAATTGTGCTCAGCCGCTCTGTCTCCAACGATCAACCCACCCAGTCGTTTAGCGGTGATGGCGCGTTGGCTTGTATCAGCCAGTTGGTGGTGCACGGTGCTTATCAAAACGCCATGGCGACCGAACTCTTTCGCTCTGATCACAGCCTGATGGGCGGGGTGGGAGCTTTTGCGTGGATGTCCGTAATAATGCCCGAACTTGCCCGCTCTGAGAATGGCGGCTTGATCCTGGCAGGAACAATGCGCCCCGAGCACGTATTGATAGCCGATCTGGCAGAGCGCTTAGAGCTGCCCATCATCGCTGCTACCGGCTCATTGACCGCCCAGGCTGCCTTTTTTGCTTCGGGAACACCGGTAACGCTGGGCGAAGAGTACTACCTGCCATCCATAGGGAAGGCTGGTCAGATGACTTACCAACGCTCAGCCAAAACGTTAAATTGGCTGCGGATTATTCTTGCCCTGGCTCTGATTTCCGCCGTGATCCTCAAACTGACCGGGGTGCTGCCATGAAACAGCGAACACCGGTCATCATCGCGGCTGTTTCTGGTGTGCTGCTTCTGGTCGCCTTCTTTTTTCAACCCTTCACATCACCCT
The DNA here is from genome assembly GCA_012514645.1 of Chloroflexota bacterium. Lineage (GTDB taxonomy): Bacteria > Chloroflexota > Anaerolineae > Anaerolineales > Anaerolineaceae > Mesolinea. The sequence continues at coordinate 7,951 of JAAYZW010000140.1, read as the reverse complement.
ACCTTGGGCTGGTGCTTAACTGGGCAATTATCCTCGCGAGTGTAGCCTTTTTGGTGGCAATCGCCAGCCTGGTGGTCACTCATATCCGATTTATCATTAATGGTCGCAAGGGATTCCTGTTTAGCCTCGTATTTATTCTGGCTTTCGTGTTGACGGTCGTTTTTGGTCTGTATCTCGGTATCGATGACCAACAATATTTAGAAGCGATCCATACCGTTTTGGTGCCAATTCAAAGCGCACTGATGGGGTTGATCGCGCTGGTTTTAATGAGCGCGGCGGTCAAACTTTTCCGCACGAGGGGTTGGTCGATCCTGACTGTTTCGTTCGGGGGTAGCGCGTTGGTTTTCCTGTTCCTGAATTTGGGTTTTTTACGACTTGATTTTAGCGAAGGACTCAACGATGTGATTGCAATGGTCCAGCGGTTGCCCGTGATTGGCGCGCGTGGTTTGCTGATTGGCGCAGGACTGGGTGCCCTGCTGATGGCACTGAGAGTCTTGTTTGGACAGGAGGCGCACAATGAGTGACAACCCTGACCTGAGAATCTGCCCAAATTGTGGGCAAGAAAACTCACTTTACACATTGCGCTGCATCCGTTGTGGCGAAGAAATGGAAGAATTGTTCCAACTGGAAGGTTTTGACCCTTCAGAGCAATTATCCAATGACAGTCCACAGGAAGATCAAGCACCTCTGTCTGAGGTGCTGGCATCGCTGGATGATAGCCCTCTGCTGGCTGAGCCGGTTGAAAACCATGTTGATGAGAACGGAGGCGATCATGCAGGGGACGATCAATCATCGGTCGTTGAAAAAGAATTGCCCGACTGGCTGGAACGTGTTCGTCAACGTGCCCAGGAGGAAGAGGATGCCTCTGGTGAATTGTCAAAGCTCGGGCATACTTCGAAAGAGCGCAGGCAGGTGGACGAAGCATTTGATGACATTCTGCGCCGCATACGAGAGCAAAACGAACGGGAAAAGACGCGTAAGCCCCGAACCACCGAGCAGGGCATGGTCGATGAAAAAGGTGATCCGGAATGGTTGCGGCGGATTCGTGAACTGCACCCAAAAAATGAAGAAGATCCCCGTGAAACAACCTTAAAGGGTTTGCCGCTGGAAGACGATGACGCGTGGACTAAAGAAGAGCTCCAGGAACTTTTAAGGCGTGAAATGGGCATCTCGGAACATGCTGATCAAGCAGCGGAAGACGAAAAATTCGAGGAAATCGAAACGATAGACAGCGCGGAACCATCGATTGACCTGCCTTTCCAGGAAAACTTCCATAACATAGCCGATGATGATCAAGATGAGCCGCAGGAAGAAGAACCCGCCGAGCCTGAAGAAGAAGCGAACGCTGAAGAACCAGAAAGCTTTCCCGATAACGACCCCGAGACAGAAAACGCAATCGACGAGCCTGAAGAACCGGATGGAGGTCTTCAGGATCAAGAGGGGGCGGTAGAGCAACCGGATGAAGAAACAGCCGAAGAGGCTGAGAGCGAAATAACTCCGCCGGTTGACAAAGTTTTACCGGATTTACTGTTACTGCGAAACCAACGCGAACGAGCACAGGTTTTGCGCGAGGTGATCGCGCAGGAGGGTCAGCGAACAATCACGTTGTTGCATGAGCCTGCCCGCCAGGGAAAGATTGGCAGGTTCGTCCTGGCGCTTATGTTAATTTTGGCTGTGCTGGGCGGTATTTTGTTTGGTGGCGAGGCTGGAATCGCAAACCAGCCCATCCCCGCACCAGCATTGGCGTTTGAAGAAAACCTGCGTTCAATCACCAGCACTCATCCGGTATTGCTTGTTTTAGACTATCATGCCGCCACTCGAGGTGACATCGAACCACTGGTACAGGAGATTTTGGCGATACTCGATTCAAATCGGGTGACGACCAGAATCGTGACTGCCAACCCTGAAAACCTTTGGCTGGGCGAAACCCCTGACGAATTCATCCCAGGTGACATGCTCGGCTATCTCTCCGCGGCTGTCAGCAGCGACCCCGCCTGGGGGCAATTGCCATTAGCACAGGGTTTCTCTGGAGATGCCAAGATCTACCATGAAGTCGACCAGGCAATTCTGATCAGCGATTCGTCTGAATTTGTGCGTGCCTGGCTTGAGCAGGTTAGCCCCTGGCAGTCAGGGATACAGACCTCTGTGGTCACAACCTCTGTGTCGGAGCCAATGCTCTTGCCTTACTTTGAATCCGGTCAACTGCGCGGAATAATTGCCGGGGCTTCTCAGTTCCGCGCCTTGGGCACAACGCAGCAGGGAAGCATCAACCAATATGCCTGGCAGGCAGGAACACTGCTGATGATGATTGTTTTGATCCTCGGGATGATTATGAAGGTTGATGAGGACAGACAAAGGCGAACGGAGGAACGCAGCCAATGAGCTCGTTAGATTTGCTGCTCTTACTTGCCGGTTTGGTGCTAAGCTTGATGGTGTTTGGCTACTTGTTCGGCGATACCGTCTTGTTTGGGATCGCGTTGTATGTTTTAGTCGGGGTAACGGCAGGGTTTACGACGCTGGTATTGCTGCAAAAAGTGCTTATCCCTATGTTGATCAATCCGCTTACCACTTTTCCGGAAACCTCAGCTTTGCTGGCGTTAGTGCCCTTATTGTTGTCGCTATTATTGATATTCATCCTTTTTAAAAAATCATCGAAGATATCGGGGATTCCCCTTGGTTTTCTGGGCGGTGTGCTTGCGGCAGCGTTGATCGTGGGGGTTAGCCGGGGAACCGTGGTGCCCCAACTGCTCAGTGTTATTGATGCGTTTGAACCTGACAGGCTGACCACTGCAGGGATGCCTGTTTGGTCGGCAATCTTTGAAGCTTTCATGATGCTTGCCGGGGTGTTGGCAGTGCTGTTTGTTTTCCATCACCGCAGAACCCAAAAAACCTCCGATGGTAACTGGGGCACCTGGCTGGGCGGCGTCTCAGGTCTGGGGCAGGTGTTTGTCGGCATCACATTCGGAGCGGTTTTTGTGGGGCTTTTCAGCACCGGATTGACCGCCTTAATTGCTTACGTTCAAAACCTGGTAGATTTTGTGAGGCTTTGGATTGGTGGATAAAGTGATCTCTTCATACCTCGGCATCGACATCACTCCCCAACGTACCCAGGCATGGTTGTTTGACGATCACCTCGGCAAGTATGAGCTGCTGGCATCTGGCAATTCGCAGACATCAAGCACAAAGGGGCTGATGGAAGGGATTGATGGTGCTGTTGGGCAGCTCGAACAGAAGACAGACAGGTTGTTATGGTCGCGACCTGGACGTTTTCTGATTGAGAGCGAACAAACCCAGTCAGGGTTGAAAGGTGTGGGAATCACGCTTTCAATCGGCAAGCCAATCAGAGTGGTGTTGGTGGGAGTTTCTGAAAAATACTCGCTCGAACCGCTGCGGCGGTTGGTTCGCTTCTATAACACCGAGATTGTGCTCGAAATTAGCCTGCAAAATGAGCCAAATTTTTCCGCTCAGCTCGAAAAGCTGACAAATACAGCCTTTGATTTGCTGGTTATCACCGGCGGGGTGGACGGGGGACCGGAGAGGTCACTTCGGGCAATGATAGGCAATATCCGCCTGTTGGTTCAACTGCGCGGAGTTACCAACCGCCCACAAATTGTTTATGCTGGCAACAATGCCCTCGCAGATTACGCCAGAAGCGAAATTGATGCAGGCGAAGACCTGCACCTTGCCAGGAATATTCAGCCCGAAAGCGGACGTGAAGACCTTTCGCTGGCAGCCACCGCGCTGATGAACGCTGTTCGTCGACTGCGATTGAAAGAGTTTCCGGAACTCCAGGGACTGCAAGGGCAGTCGCGGGTTAAGCTGTTGCCTGGTGAATTTGCTCGTTCACGCATAAACCAGTTTTTGGAGCAAACCCAGACTAACGAAAAAGGGGTTTTGCAGGTTCATCTCGAACCGGATTATGCGCACGCGATCGCGATCCGCAATAACCGGCGCATGGGCGTTTGGCAAAACAACCATATTGATGAAAGAATTGTCACCGAGATTCTTGAGCAATCTGACCAGCCCCTGGACCGTGGGATCACTGCCGCTTACATCAGCAATCGTATTATTAATCCGGGTTACGCTGCCGACACGATCGAAGAGATGAGTATGGAGCTATCCTGGCTGTGCGTCCGCGTTCGGCGATTATTAGTCCAAATGGCTGAGCTATACAGCGAATTCAAATACGACCCACCTATCGGCTTACAAGATGATTACGAACCGATCATGCTGAGCGGCAATTGTTTTGAGCGGCTTCCCAGTGCCAGGCACTCGTTTATAGTTGCCCAGGATGGCATCCTCCCGCATGGCATTACCACGCTGGTCGGCGACGATCATAATCTGCTTACTTCTCTGGGTGTTCTGGCTGAATTCGACGATTTGCTGCCGGTTCAGATCATTGACAGCGATTTGTTCAGTGGGCTTGCCACGGTAATCAATGTAGACAGCTCAGTCACTGTGGAGAAGAAAGTGCTCGAGCTTGAAGTTGATGAAGGATACGATAGTCTCCGCGATCATTACCAGGTTTATAAGGGTGAATTGAAGCGCTTTGAGACGATTCCGGGCAATGACTTGAGAGTCTACCTGGCACCCGAACCAGAAAGCGATGTGGGCATAGGGCTGCGGGGTTTGGGCGGTTGGTTGAGCGCTGGACCGACCAGGCTGGGTTTGGTGGTGGATGCGCGGGGAAGACCTTGCTATCTGCCGGCTGATGATTTTGCCAGGCAGGAACTTCGGCGTGACTGGATCTGGAATTTGGGGGCATGGTGATGAGCACGATCATACAAGATAACTACCTGCTGACGCTTCCGGTTGCGTTGCCTTTTCCAGGGGCGGTACGTGTTCATCCTGGTCAGGCGGTTGAGGTTGGCGACGTGATTGCAGAGGCAATCATGCCAAAGAAATATCAAGTTTTTGATGTGCTCAATCAATTTCGTATCAGAGAAGCTCAGCTCGAGGGTTGCATTAAACGCCTTGCCGGTGAAGAGGTGCAGCGTGGAGATGTGATTGCTAAAAAACCGGGGCTGTTTTCTCGTTTTTTCCGCGCCCCAGAGGACGGAAAAGTGGTCGCTGTGCGTGATGGTCGCGTGACACTGGCAATGGGTGAGAAGACGATCCAGGCAATTTCGCCTATCGCCGGCACAATTGGCGAGCTGCTCCCGGGGATGGGAGCAGTGGTTGTAGCAAGTGGGCTCAGATATCGCGGCAATTGGGGCAACGGCAAAGTCGCTATCGGCTACTTGCATCACCTCGACGAGATTAGTGAGAGCCGCCTTGAAACCACAGAAAATACCATCGTGTTTTTTGATGGAACAATTACGCTTAAAGAATTGTTAGCCATTCAAAAAGCTGGGGCTGATGGGGCGGTGGTAACAGCACTGGATCCGAGCGGCGTGTCATCTTATCAAGATCTCGACTTGCCGTTGGTGAGTTTGCTCGGTTTTGGCTGGGCGCAACTGGACCCGTTTAGCAGGTCGATCATCGAAAATCTAGAAAGCAAGCAAGTTTACCTGGTTGCGCGGGGGACGGCTGATGATCAGAAACCAGAGCTGTTTCAGCCTGCCAGTGACGCGCAGGCAGCTGCTCTGTTTGAAGAGGCGGAAGAACCGCTGATCGGGCAAACCGTTCGTCTGCTGGGTCAGCTATATTTCGGCAGCGTTGGCAAGGTTGTTCAGGCACCGGAAAAACGACAGCAGCTGCCCAGCGGCATGCAAAGCCAGGTGGTGGCAGTTGAGCGTGAAGATGGAAGCGTAATCAGGGTTCCGGTTGAGAATATTGAGAAATTGACTAACTGATCAGGGAGTGATCTCACTCAGGAAACGAGCTGCCACCCAGCCTTCTTTGCCATCTGGCGCGATGACTTGCTGCCAATCCATATTTTGCGCGTTAACTTGCTCGCCAATCAAAGTGACTTGCAGCCCATTGCTGATATAGGTAACAATCGCTGCGTCGGTCGAGGCAGACTCTCTCACGACCACACCGCTCTCTGAAACTACCAGGGCGTAACGTTCGCCAACAACTTCCAAGCTGGTCGGGGTCGGCAATATTTGCTCGGTTGGGGTTGGTGCCACGGTGGGCTTTTTCGTTGGCGCTACAGTTGGTGTGGCAGCATTTAAGTGCTCAGAAGTGGGCGCGACAGCGGCTATCTGGGCTGGTTCGGGCGTCTGTAAAGAAAACCCAAATTGATCAAAACGCATTTCTGCGATTGCCAGCGCAGAAAGGATCAGCACCATGCCTATAAGCAACCAACCAGCCGTGCCTCTTGGTGAAAAACCGAGCACCCAAACCGTGATCATCATCAGCAGAATGCTAATGAACAACCGTGCTGCAATAGTGATGAGCAGGGTAATTCCTGCCCCCATCTCACCACGGGAGAACAGCAAGCCAGCCAAGGTAAGCGGTATAAAGATTAGGTAAACAAAGACGGTCGAAGTGACAACCGATGGACCACCGGCACGATAGAGGAACAGGTAAGCGCTGATGATTGCAGCGAGAACCAACACAACCCACTCAAGCCAGCCGTTGTTCAAGCTAAAAAAGCCGTTGATTTGGTCGGCAGTTAAAGCGCCGGGCGATGACAGGTTAATCAGCCATCCTAAACCGAAAAATGCAAGGAGGGTGATCAGGAGAAAGCTTGCGGATTTTAAGAGATGCGCGGTGGAGGGCTTAATGGCAGAGATGACCAGTCCGATCATGGGATTGAGCACAGGCGAGACTACAGCAGCAACCAGCACGAGAAGCGGCAAGTCTGCGATGAGGCCAAATCCGAGGAGAACCAGGCTTAACAGCAGCTGAAGGAAGAACCCCGGAATTAGCTGGTTGCGGCGAATGAGATCGTTGATGAAATCACGCAATTGTGAGGGACCAGCATTTGAAAGGGCTTGTCGAACCTGGCGGGATTGCTTGCTCGGGGCTCGGTGGAGCCCATCAGGTTTGGTTTCGGAGGTTGGTATGCTCATAGTATTTCCCTGGTTTGTTATGGTCTGTGCTGATAGTTGCAGGGTTTGTGCCCGATTTTTAAACGCGCGGCTCATCGAGATCGTCTGGACATGCAAAAAATATAGAACAGCGGTTCATGTTGACACGGAAGCCCTGGTCCTGCCCCTGCAGCAACATGACGTTTTTGTGCGCAGTGATGATTGCCATGCCGTCCAACATTGTTTTACCTCCTCGTCGGGTTAAGATAAAATAATGGCATGACCAAACGAAAACTCTCTGCTCTGCTGATCGTGATCATTCTGGCTTTGCAATTTTCTGCCTGCAATTCGCAAACCCCGACTGTCACGCAGCTTCCCACTGAAACACAGCTGATCGAAACAGAAGAAACCGTGCCCACGGATGTACCGGCAACCGCCACAGCAATACCAACGGCTCTGATTAGCAGTGATATTGTCTTATGGGCTGGAATCGGTTCTGGTCATAATCAAACCTTAACTGAACGCCTGTCTGCTTTCGCGCAGGCAAATGGACTCACATATGAAAGCCACGAGACGATCGATCCTGAAAAGATCACCCCTTCAGTCAAACTTCTGGTTGCCACCGCCGATGCTGCGCAAATTGAGCAGGTTAGCCAGCAAGTTCCAGACCTTAAAGTGGTCGCGATCGATGTGCGAGGACTGACACCTGGTTTGCCCAACGTTTATGCCGTCACCAGTGAAGGCGGCACACCGGAACAGCGTGCCTTTTTGGCTGGCTATGCTTTGGCAATCACCACCGATGACTATCGCGTTGGCGCAATCACTTTGGCTGAAGATGACCTTGGCAACCGCACGCGCGATTCGTTTGTCACCGGTGTGCGTTACTTTTGTGGGCTATGCAACGCGCACTACATGCCGGTCAATTATTACCCTTTCACCGCCGAGGTTTCCAACCCAAACGACCCTGCCAGCTGGCAAGCCGCGGTGGATTCGCTGCTCGATTTGGCAGTGACGGCTATGTTTGTGCAGCCCGA
>JAAYZW010000139.1 GCA_012514645.1 Chloroflexota bacterium | reverse complement strand
CGCGCCCTCAAACAAGCCGGCAACGAAGTCACCACAATCGTTGGCGCCCGCAATAAAGATCTCCTGATCCTCAAAGATGAACTGGCAGCGGTCAGTGACCACCTTTATTACACCACTGATGACGGCAGCTTCGGTTATAACGGCTTTGTCACCGGCAAACTGCAAGATCTCCTCGATGAGGGTCAAAGCTTTGATCATGTCCTGGCGATTGGACCGCTGTTTATGATGCGCGCAATCAGCGATTTAACCCGTGAATATGCGATACCCACCACGGTCAGCCTCAACACCATTATGGTCGACGGCACCGGCATGTGCGGTGGATGCCGCGTGCAGGTTGGCACAGAGATAAAATTTACCTGCGTGGATGGACCGGAATTTGACGGTCATTTGGTGGACTACACCAGCATTCTTCAACGCACGCGTGCTTACAAGGACGATGAAGATTGCCGGCTTGATGCTCAAATAGATGATATCAGCGATGAAGAATTGCTCGAAACCGTCGAGGTTTTCGAAAAACAGCGCCAGGTGATGCCCGAACTGCCCGTGGAACACCGTATTCGCAATTTCGAAGAAGTCGCGCTTGGTCTGACGGAGGAACAAGCCCTGGCTGAAGCCGAACGCTGCCTGCAGTGCCGCAACCCGCGCTGCGTTGTCGGCTGCCCGGTTTCAGTACAGATCCCGGAATTTATCAAGTTGATTAAGGAACACAAATTTGCGGAAGCGGGTCTGACCATCAAGCATGACAATTCGCTCCCGATGGTTTGCGGGCGCGTTTGCCCTCAAAGCGACCAGTGTGAAGGTGCCTGCATTTTGCTCAAGAAAAGTCAACCGATCGCCATCGGCGCGCTCGAGCGCTTTGCCGCTGACCATTTGGCGATCAGCAGTCTACAGGCAGCCCAACCTCAACTTGCCGAGGCTGCCCCCAAAGCAGCCATCATTGGCTCTGGTCCTGCAAGTCTGAGTTGTGCTGGTGATCTCGTCAAAGCCGGCGTCGATGTAACTGTCTTTGAAGCCATGCACGATTTTGGCGGCGTGTTGCGCTATGGCATTCCGGAATTCCGGCTGCCTAAATCGATCGTTTCTAGGGAAGTTGATGAGCTTAAAAATTTGGGCGTCAACTTTGTACCCAACGTTCTGATTGGAGCAACCTTCACCATCGAAGAGTTAATGGATGAGTATGGTTTCTCAGGTGTTTTCATTGGATCAGGTGCGGGGCTGCCGCGTTTCCTCGAAATTCCAGGTGAAAACCTGGTCGGAATCTATTCTGCGAACGAATTTCTTACGCGCATCAACCTGATGAAAGCCTACCAATATCCGTTTGTTGATACGCCCATTCATAATCTGCGAGGCAGGATTGTCGGCGTGTTCGGCGGCGGCAACACCGCGCTTGATTCCGCCCGAGTGGCGGTCAGACTGGGCGCGAAAGACACCTACATCATTTACCGCCGTGGACAGGAAGAAATGCCCGGACGCAAAGAAGAAATTGAGCATGCAATCGCTGAAGGCGTGCAGTTTGCTTATCTTCGCAATCCGCTTGAATTTCTTGGTGACGCTGACGGCAACCTCACCAGTGTACTTATGCAGGAAATGGAACTGGGCGAACCGGATACGAGTGGTCGCCGCCGCCCCATGCCTATCGCCGGCTCTGAAGTCTTGCTGCCAATCGATGTTGCCGTGATCGCGATTGGCAACACATCCAATCCGCTGCTGCAAAAATCGACACCGTCTATTGATGTGGACCGATCGGGTAACATCGTTGCCAATGGAGACTCCAACGCCACCAGTATGCCGGGTGTCTTTGCCGGCGGCGACATCGTCACAGGCGGTGCTACTGTTATTCTTGCCATGGGTGCCGGTCGAAAAGCCGCGGCGGCAATGGTTAATTATTTCCGCTCGAAAGGATTTGCGTTATGACCAAAATCGCTTGCCTGGGTGCCGGCAGTCATTCGTTTGGGCTGAGCACGTTGATCACGCTATTACAAAGCGAGGTACTCAGGGGCGCAGAAATTGCCCTGGTTGATACCAACCAGGAATCACTGGATTTGATTACCCAGCTGGCAATTTGGCTGAATTCCGAGTGGGGCTCCGGTAAAGTGATTACGAGCCATTCTTCGCACCAAAACGCGTTAATTCGGGCAGATTTTGTCATCAGCGCCATCGAGGTCCAGCCTCGCGAGCGCCTTTGGCAGCAGGATTTTGAGCTCGGCAGCCGCTATGGGCTCAGGCAGCCCTATGGTGAAAACGGCGG
>JAAYZW010000138.1 GCA_012514645.1 Chloroflexota bacterium | reverse complement strand
TTGAGGGTTATAATTTGTTTGACTGATATGGTCATTGGAAGTTCCTTTCTTTTCGTTTTTTCTCAAAACATATTGTATTGGAACTTCCTCTTTTTTTCCTTGACTACGGACTTTTGAAACGCATACATGGCATTTTGCGTTTTTGACATTGATTGTTAAATCTGGCATAATGTTCTGTAATCTCGAGAAAAATGAGAAAGATATTGACGAAAAGGTAACGAAAAACGAGTGGATTTTACCCAGGAAGAGCATAAGAATACCGGAATTATTGTTAGACTCGTCGGAGTCGTTGTTGACGTTGAGTTTGAATCAGGCGATCTTCCATCTGTTTATAATGCTCTGCTGGTGAAACGGCAATCGGGCGATGACTTGATTCTTGAAATCCAGGAGCATGTTGGCACAAAGCTCGTCCGGGCGATTGCCATGGGTCCGACCGCTGGGTTGCGTCGCGGCATGCCGGTGATCGACCTGGAAAAACCGATTGAAGTGCCCATCGGGCGAGAAACCCTCGGGCGCTTGTTCAATATTCTCGGTCAGCCAATCGATGGAAGAGGTTCGATAGTGACCGATAGAGTTGCCCCAATCCACAAAAAAGCACCGGCGATCCGCGACCAGGTCGTTTCGAATGAGATGATTGTCACTGGCATTAAGGCGATCGATCTTTTGACACCCTATCCGAAAGGCGGAAAAGTGGGTTTGTTTGGCGGTGCTGGTGTCGGCAAGACTGTTTTAATGCTCGAATTGATGAACAACACGATTTCGAAAAGCTCAGGCATCGTGGTTTTCTCGGGTGTGGGAGAACGCAGCCGTGAAGGCAACGATATGTGGCTGGATATGAATGCTTCTGGTCTGATCGACTCGACCATTTTAACCTTCGGACAAATGAACGAACCACCTGGTGCCCGCCTGAGGGTACCTTTCACGGCGTTAACCATGGCTGAATATTTTCGTGATGAAGAGAGCCGACCGGTTTTGATCTTTATCGACAATATTTATCGATTTATCCAGGCTGGCTCAGAGGTTTCGGCGCTGTTGGGGCGTTTGCCCAGCGAAATGGGCTATCAACCCACGCTTGACTCTGAGATGGGTCTGCTGCAGGAAAGAATCACATCAACAAGTAGTGGCAGCATCACATCCGTGCAGGCGGTCTACATCCCCGCCGATGACGTGACTGACCCGGCTGTGGCTGCGACCTTCTCTCACCTCGATGCCACCACCGTGCTTTCCCGCCGGTTGGTCTCGATGGGGCTTTACCCTGCTATTGATCCGCTTCAAAGCACATCCAACCTGCTTACGCCCGAAGCAGTTGGACGTGAGCATTATGAAGCAGCCATGCAGGTTCGGGCTACCCTGGCGCGTTATGAAGAGCTGCAAGATCTGATCGCGATTCTCGGCATGGAAGAGTTATCGCTCTCCGACCAGCAAACCGTGATAAGGGCAAGGCGATTACAGCGCTTTTTGACGCAGCCCTTTATTGTCGCGGAAGACTTCTCAAGTCGACCGGGAGAGTTTGTTTCGATAGAGGAAACCATCAGAGGCTTCAAGGAAATCCTGGATGGCAAGCATGACGATTTGCCAGAGCAGGCATTTTATATGGTCGGGACTATTGACCAGGTGCTTGAAAAAGCCGAAAAAATGGAAGATGCTGAAGCTGCCCCAGCGTCTGAGGAACCAGCCAATGAGTCCATCGGATGACGCTGAGAAAAGGCTGAAAGTTGAGGTGCTGAGCCTGGGCTCGGGTGGACTGATTCTGGAAAATATCAGCGCACTGCAGGTGCTGCTCGCCGATGGCTCCTGGCTGGGGGTCCACCCCGGGCACGCGCCATTGGTAACAGCAACCGCAGACGGCGAGCTGAGATATCGTCAGGATGGCGAAGAAATCACAGTTCTGGTTCGGAGTGGGATTCTCACTCTGAAAGATGACTTGGTGAGCATTTTAACAACACACTAAGAGGCTGCTTTGACTGATAAGAGAGGTCCCGAATATCTCGATGAGAGGCTGACTGGAACAGAGAGCAACCCCTCGCTTAGGAAGCGGCGCCTGTTTACCGGACATGATTTGCGTGCCTCTACGATTGGTTGGGAAATTGCCATTCCGTTGTTTGCCGGACCTTTTCTGGGTTTTATGCTTGACCGCAGGCTGGATAGCGGTGTGAGATGGACGATTATTTTGTTGGTTGTCGGCTTGATTGCAGCAATTGCCGCTGTAATAAAGTATCTTCAATATGAGTTTTATTTAATGAAGAAAGAATTGAAAGCGAACGAAGAAAAAGGAATTAAGAAAGTTTGGCGAAATTACGATGATGAAGAATGATGTAAACCTGCTTTGGATAGTCTTTTGGGTTTTGATTGGTGCAGCTGTTTCACTGCTTTCTTTCAAGCTGCTTAAAAAGAATGTTGAGAGCATCCAGCCTCCCCAAGCAGACGAAAAGCCAAAAATTGGAAGACTTATTTTTCAACGGTTTGGATTTTTGATCGTTATCGCCTTGCTTATCTACCTTGCTTTGCGCACTGAGCCGATCGCTGCAGTCGCTATGGCGATAACAACCACGGTCGTGACCTGGGTTCAAGTTTTAGTAATGAATTCGAAATTAAAAAAACAAGAGGAAAGACTAAAGGAGACAGATTTTGGAAGTAATTGAACACCCGATTGTCTTTACCCTATTTGGGATAATGCCGATTAGAGATACGGTGGTTTACACATGGCTGATTATGGCTGGGATTATTCTGCTGGTTTTGCTGTTAAAATTAATAAAACCGAACTTTTTGGAATTTATCCTGGAGTCGATCATCGGCATTGTGGATGATGCCATGGATGTGGACGATTTGCATCCTTACATTCCACTTTTGGGGAGTTTGTTGGTTTTTACCCTTATATCCAATTTGGCTTCTTTAATCCCAGGTGTGAAATCACCGACGGCTGACTTAAACACAACTATTGCCCTGTCACTGATTGTTGTATTCTCGGTGCACGTCTATGGCATGAAAAAGAAGGGTTTTTGGAAATATTGGAAAGAATTTTCCAGCCCAATTTTCTTGTTGCCGATTGAATTGATTGGACAGGTTAGCCGGACGCTTTCGCTGGCGATGCGCTTGTTTGGCAATGTTTTGAGCGGTGATTTAATTGTCGCAATCGTTTTTTCAATTATCCCTATGCTTTTACCCATCGCAATGTCTGCAATTTCGATGATTTCCGGTGTCTTGCAGGCTTATGTTCTGACCACACTGGCTGCCCTGTTTATCTCTTCTGCGGTTGAAATTAACGAAGTAGATATGAAGATGAAGGCGGAAGGTAAAAAACGAAAAAGTATCAAAGAAGTATTTAATAACAGGTTTAGAAAGGAAAATGCTAATGGCTAATTTAGATCCTAATGTTTTGATTATAGTTGTAACAACAATCGTTGCAGTTCTCGGTATCGTTATCGGTACCATGGTGCCCACCTGGGTGGAGGGCCAGGCGGCGATTAAGGCGATTGAGGGTATGGCTCGCCAACCTGATGCAGCCCCTCAGTTGCGGACGTCAATGATCATCTCGCTGGCTTTGCTTGAAACGGCGTCAATTTACGTTTTGCTGGTCGTTCTCATTCTTTTGTTTGCGAATCCATTGCTCAGCTTGCTACCTTAAAGAGGCAGACTATGCTTGATATTGACATCAGCACCATAATTTGGGAAATCGTCAACTTTTTGATTTTGACGGCAGTGCTTTACTACCTGGTTTTCAAACCGATGACCAAACGGGCAGAAGAGCGCGCAGTCGAAAAAGCCGCTTTGAGGGCTTCTTTGATTGAAGACAGCGAAGCAGCCGAGGCAAAACTGGCCGAGATTGACGAACGTCTGATGAGACTCGATGAGGAAATGGAAAAACTCACTGATGAGGCTTATGAAAACAGTCAGATTCATCAACGCGATTTGCTCGAGGCTACTCAGGAAGTAGCTAACGCGATGATGATGAGTGCTGTCAGCGAAGCTCGCAAGGAGCAGGCGGTTGATATCAAACGTTCCCAGGCAGATTTGGTTGAAACTGTTTTGCATATTTCAAACGACACCTTGCAAGAAGTTACACCTCCTAAAGTTCATGATGCTTTGGTGGAGGATTTGACGCGCTCGATTTGGAATATGGGTAAGACCGATATGCGGGCTGTGCAAAGATTGCGTGAGTCCTTGGTTGACCGCTTTCCGATGGTTGAAATTAGCGTTCCTCGCGAATTGTCAGTCGAACAATATAATAAATTACTCAACACCTTCAATGCTCTGGCAGACAGGGAAGTTGAAATTAATGTTACTATCGACATAAAATTGGTCGCCGGTATTAAAGCGAGAATTGGTGACATCATTTTGGACAATTCGATTGGAACCCATTTAGAATCCTTAAGCGAAGAAATCAACCAAAAATTAGAAACACTGGCGGTTCCGGAACATGACTGATTTAGACCTGGCTGCTCAACCTCATCTAGCTAATCTCAAGGATCGCTTGGCTTCCAACGACCCTTTGGCGCTTGATCAGCAAGTTTTTCTTGAGCAGGTAAAACAGACCACTCGTGAACGCATAACGCCCAGGCCTGATAGCCTGAAGACTGATTATTTAATCAACGAATTGCGTACACTCAGCCGCGAACACAAGCACCGCCTTTCGATTAAGAGCGTCGGTACTGTTCAGCATATCGGCAACGGGATTGCCACGCTTTCCGGCTTGCCGATGGTTCGTTTGGAAGAATTGGTGACCTTCCCGAATGGCGTGCAAGGTATGGTTTTGAATTTGGACCGTGACCATGTGGACGTTATTTTGCTCGGTCCTGATTCCGGCATTCGGGGTGGGGATTTGGCTCAGGCGACCAACAGGCGGCTCAGCATTCCGGTTGGGATGGCTTTTTTGGGCAGAGTGGTTGACAGTTTGGGGCGTCCTTTGGACAGCAACCGCTCGATTATCCCCTCTGAATTCCGTCATGTGGAAAAAATTGCCCCGGGTGTCGTCGAAAGAGCTCCGGTTGATACGCCCTTATATACCGGCACGAAAATTATTGATGCGCTTTTGCCATTGGGTAGAGGACAGCGTGAATTGATTATTGGCGATCGCCAGGTCGGCAAGACAACCCTGGCAATTGATGCTATCTTGAGTCAAGCCGATAGCGATGTGAAGTGTATTTACGTTTCTATCGGACAGAAAAAATCATCTGTTTTGAACGCCATACAGACGCTCAAAGACCACGAAGTAATGCATCAGACCACGGTGATAGTTTCCAGCCCCGACGACCCGCCCGCCTTGCGCTATTTGGCACCATATGCCGGCGTAACGATGGCGGAGTTTTTCCTCGACCAAGGGCAGGATGTTTTGATTGTCTATGATGATTTGTCGAAACATGCCGATACCTATCGGGAAATGAGCCTCTTGCTGCGCCGTCCACCGGGACGCGAAGCATATCCGGGCGATATTTTCTATCTGCATTCCCGCCTTTTGGAACGCGCCTGCCGCTTGAACGAAGAAAACGGCGGCGGTTCGATTACCGCTTTGCCAATTGTTACTACCCAACGCGGTGACATTTCCAGTTATATCGTCACCAATTTGATTTCGATTACCGACGGTCAGATTGTTTTGAATGCCGATGAATTTAACAAGGGGAATAAGCCTGCAATCGAAATTGGCGCGTCAGTCTCTCGGGTTGGCTCTGCCGCTCAGGAAGCAGCGATGAAATCGGTTGTTGGTGCATTAAAGCTCGAACTGAGTCAGTATGAAGAAGTCTCGCGCTTCTCCCGCTTTGGGACGGAAGTTAATGACGCAACAAAACGCCAAATTGAACGTGGCCGGCGGCTTGACGCATTGTTGAGGCAGGGACCTCATCAACCAATCAAAATGGAAGACCAGGTTATGCTTATCCTTGCCTTGACCAACGGATTTATGGATCACGTTAAACCGGAGGATGTAGCGACATATTCCAGGGAGCTGATGGATTACCTGTATAATCATGCAGCGAACCTGGTGGACCAAATTAGGTATCATCGGGAGTTAAGCGATGAAACCAAAGCGGAATTGTTCCGTGAATTTGAGTGGTTTATCGCTCAAAAAGAAAAGAAAGAGAAACGAAAATCATGAAAATGGTGATGGCGGTTATCCCGCGGCGATACGGCGACGAAGCTTTGGCTTTGCTGAATAACGCCGGTTTTACAGCCACCTATTCTGAAACAAGGGGCGGCATGTTGCGCCAGTCGCAAATGACGCTCTTTATTGCTGCGCGAACGCGCGATTTGCAACCCGTATTGGATATTATCAGCGAAGCCTGTCCGGGTGATAATGTGATTCATCAGGGCTATGGCTTATCCGGGGAATCAGAAACATCAGAAGAGAATGGGTCGGATGCTTTTGATAGCGACCCGGAACCACATCCGGCGAACGAAGGACGAAAACTTGGTCGAAGTGGGGCGGTGGTTTTTATCTGGACGCTCGACCAGTATGAACTTCCCTAAAGGCTTTTGATGGGCGAAGGTAAAGAACGCGCCCAGGCACGCCTGGAGAACCTGCAGACAATAGAACCATTGCTTTCATCGCTGCGGGTGCTCTCGTTGAGCACAATGCAGATGGCGATGAATCGTCAACAAACGCTCGACGAATATGCAGCCCGGTTCAACGATGTTGCCGACCTGGTAAGCCGGATAATCAAACGGGACGAAAAAGTCTCTCCCCAGGGAGAACCGTTGAATTACCAAAAAAAACAGCAAGAACAAGTGCTGGCAGTGATTGGCAGCACGAGAGGGATCGTTGGGCAGTATAATAAAAATCTGAGCCGAATCACCAAGGAATACCGCACACGGCACCCCCGGGAAAATATCAGGATAATCGCCTTTGGGAAACGAATCCACCCTGTTTTACGGCAGGAGGGGCTGAACTTCTCGGCGCGAGAGAGCTTGAGCAGCGGCTCGGTGCCGGATTATGATGTGGCGGCGGAGCTTATCCGTGAGTGGGACCAGGGGTTTGAAGAAGGCACGCTTACTCGAGTTTCGATCCTCTCTTACCAACGCGTTGGTGAGATGAACAACTACAAGGCAAAAGTGACCGAATTGCTTCCGGGTAAAGCGATCAGACCGGCGAAAGCCATTGACAAGAAAGACGCTGAAGAGGAAGAGGAAGAAGAGCTTTGGCCGGTTCCAATCGTTGAAGGTGACCCGGAATTGATCTTTGAAAAGATCGAGAGCCATATTACCGCAATAAAGTTTTATCGACTGATTCTTGACTCGGTCGCAGCCGAAAACCTGTTTCGTTTCCGTTTACTGGAAGAGGCGAAAGAGAACACCTCCAACCTGTTGGAAGAACTGTCGCTGGAAGTGCAAGCCAACCGCCGCAAAGAAATCACCCAGCAGCTGCAAGAGCTGCTGGTCGGTTCTGGCATGCTGGCGCAGAGATAACCCGCTCAATGCTCTGTGCGCAAGCAGTCGCAGTGACAGGGCATGGACATATATTTTTATACTCTTATAATAATCCCGCCCTTGACTTTTCGATTTCAATCCCCTATAATACTGTTCCCATTGCGGGGTAGAGCAGAGGTAGCTCGTCGGGCTCATAACCCGGAGGTCAGT
>JAAYZW010000137.1 GCA_012514645.1 Chloroflexota bacterium | reverse complement strand
TTGAGGGTTATAATTTGTTTGACTGATATGGTCATTGGAAGTTCCTTTCTTTTCGTTTTTTCTCAAAACATATTGTATTGGAACTTCCTCTTTTTTTCCTTGACTACGGACTTTTGAAACGCATACGTAGACAAATTTAAAAACCACAATTGTCGTTTTTATGGTATTCTTAATTGTTAGTCTTACCAACAAACTCAATTTTGAAAACCAATTTTTTAGGGGTTCATGGGATTGAATATGGATATCAAACAAATTTTAACAACCATTAAGCACTGGCTTTGGTTATTAGTACTCGGAGTGGTCATCGGCGGCGGGATCGGCTATTACGTGAGCGTCCGCCAGACACCGATCTACCAGGCGCAGGCACGCTTTGTAATCTTGCCCGCCGCACAGACAGCTTACGATTATTACTCTTACCTGAACAATCAACAACTGATTGACACCTACGCGCAGCTGCTCACCACTGAAGAACTGCTTTTCCAGGCATCAGAAACGCTCGGGTTTCCCGTTCGCAAAGGGCAGGCAACCGCTTCGCAGGTTGGTGATACCAAATTTGTGGTATTGACCGTAAAAGACCCTGACCCGTTTAAGGCAGCGACGATCGCCAACGGTCTTGTCGAAATCATGATCTCCCAGAACGATAAACTTCAATCTGTGCAGTTTGAAGCCACTGAAAAAAACTTGCAAGACCGCATAACCCAGGCAGAAACTCAAATTGCCACCCTTGAAGGACAGATCGCCTCAATGTCAGGGCATATTTTACAAAACCAGATTGAAAGTGTTCAAGCCCAAATGGACGATGTCCAGTCACAGGTGAGCAACCTGAGAACAGACATGGCACAAATTGACCCGGAATCCGAATTACCGGAAGATATTGCCCAACGGATAGCCTACCAAACAAAACTGGACGAAATTACCCCAATCCTGGAGCTTTACCAGGAGATTTACACGCAATTAGTCGTTCTTGGGCAAACATCCAGGAGCAGCGATGGCAACACCACCGACCTGGACCGTCTTCGCACCACGCTAAACCTCTACCAGCAAATTTATATTTCCAGTATCAACAACCTGGAAACGCTCAAGCTCGCCAAAGCCCAAAACACGCCCACGGTCATGGCGGTGGAGAACGCTGTCAAACCTGACGTTCCGATTTCTCCGAAGCCAGCACAGTCTACCATGATCGGTGCGGTTATGGGGCTGCTTCTGGCTGCCGGCGTTGTTTTTCTGATTGAATTTCTGGACGACACGCTTAAAACTCCCGACGAGATCAAGGCAGTGCTCGAGATTCCCGTAATTGGATTTATTGGTGAACTGAAGCATAATCCCAAAAGGGGTGAAGATACTCTGGGGGTTTTTGTGGCAAAAAACCCGCGTTCACCAGTCGCGGAAGCGTTCAGATCGCTGCGCACCAATCTCGAGTATTCGTCGGTGGACAACCCGATTAAATCTGTTTTGGTGACCAGCTCAGGAGAATCTGAAGGCAAGTCAACTGTGGCAGCCAACCTGGCGATTGTCCAGGCTCAAAGCAGCAAAAAAGTTGTCATCGTGGACGCCGACATGCGCCGACCCAAGGTGCATGTTCAATTCAACAAGCCCAACCGAATGGGGCTCAGCGAAGTGGTAACCGGTAAACTGAGCATTGACGACGTCCTTAAGACCTATGATCAGGTGGAAAATCTCTATATCATTACCTGTGGCACCATCCCGCCTAATCCGGCTGAGCTTTTGGGCAGCGAAAGAATGTCACAGACTCTCAATGAGCTGAAAAAACGCTTCGACATGATCATTATCGACACTCCACCCATGATTGTTTCTGACGCACAAATTATGTCATCCAAGGTTGATGGGCTCATTTTTGTGGTCATTCCCGGGCAAACCAAGGCAATTACCGCCAAGCGCCCGATGGAAGAGCTGGAGCGAATTGGCTCAAAAGTGCTGGGGGTTGTTGCCAATAAAATTCCGCGCAACCGCGATTACTATTACGGTGGTTACAACTATTACTCACCTTATAGCAATCATTATTCTTACCATACCGAATCAGTAATTCCCAATTCAGACGGGGAGGAAGAACCAAAGAAGGTCACCGCGCTTGGTTCGGTGTTTGAGAAGTATCAACGTCGGGATACCGAGAAGTTAAAGTAAAATTCCTGTAAGCAAAGGAAAATACTTTCCGTGCCGAGAATTGTCTTCTTATGTACAAAAAACCAATTTCGTTCGCCTCTGGCTACCGCAATTCTGAAAAAGGAACTTGCAGCCCGCGGTATACCCGGGTTTTGGAACGTTGACAGTGCCGGGTCTTGGGTGCAAGATCTGGCACCAGCCACCCCCGACGCCCTTCACGAAGCCGCGAAACGAGGTCTCGACCTTAGCTCACACACCTCCAAAGGCATTGAAGCGATTCACCGTGACAAAATTGACTTGTTGTTGGTCATGGAACAGGGTCAGAAAGAGTCGATCCTGCTCGAATTTCCATACCTAAGAAAAAAGACTTTTCTGCTTAGCGAACTTGCCGGTGCACACTACAGCATCCCCGATCCCTATGTCACCGGCGAACCTTGCGATGAAATCGCGTTTGAAATTGAGCAATTAATTCAGAGTAACATTGATACAATCATCGGTCTGGCTCTCGGTCTACGACACCGTGCCAAAGATTAACCCGATACTTTTGGTTCTTATTCAATTGTTACAGAAGAAAATCTATTAGCCCTCTCAATTTATGATCATCGGGATAAATAACTGTAACTCGCTTTTAACCTCGACCGGACCGTAATTTTCACTGTCACCTGAAAAATCTGAAGCCTCAAGCCAGTAGTAATATTGATTACCTATTACGATTGCCTTATCTATGTATTCGAACGTTGTGCCGTCTGACTTGATTGGATCTATATTTAGTTTCACTTTTTCGCCGTCAACAGAATCGGAACGATATAGATTAAAGGTCACAAAGCTTTCCTGAGAAACTGTTTCCCATGTTATTACGTTCACCCCATCCTGATGTACGCCTTCAAATGAAAGCAAACCGGCCGAGGTCGGATCGTACACATAAATAGTTACCTCAGCTGGCTCAGATGTCCGTTGGAAGAGAGAAGTTGTAAAAGTGAATTGATCTGGTCCTATGTATTTATCGTCTGGTATGTAAACGCGGTTTTTACCAAATCCAGCAAGTGTTCCATGTTCCGGACCATCAACGATATCAAACCGTAATGGAAAATTGTATGATGCCGCTCCGGATAACAAAATATCAACAGGATTATTCGTTCCGGTTGTCACTCTTTGTGAGTGAGCGGTAATGCCAAAATTTGTTATGCTCCCCTGGATGAGAACATCATCCACCGCAGCTTCGATCAGGCTGCCTGCTCCTTCATCGGCTGCCTCAAACAGAAGTTGAATCGTCTGACCGGCAAATTGGCTAACATCAATACTCACCAGATTCCAAGTCGCATTAAGATACGACGCTGACGCCAGTTTTTCGAAAAGAACTTGTTTGCTGTTGTCAACAATTTTCAGTCGGAAGTAGTCTGCGTTGGTCGCATTATTTAAATGTGCGAGATAATAATAAAAAGAAAGCGTTAGTTCCGCATCTGCGGGTAAATCAATTTCAGGTGACCGAATGCTGGTGACACCATCATCCACATCATGAGATCCTGCGTCACTTCCTGCCAACCTTCCGGTTACCAGGTTGTTAACCCCACTCACTGTTGTTCCAAGCTGCGTGGTATATATTATTCCCGAGGGTCTGTAAGTAACCAATTCCGGTATACCTCGCTCCCATAAACCACTGTTAGCCGTATCTGTCCCTAATGGATTTCTTACCCAGCCCAAATCACTCTCGAAATCATCCCAAAAAATGGTAACCGGTCCGGGCGGGGAGACTGCGATACTGACAGTCGCAGCATTTGAATCGAACACTCCATCATTCACTTTAAAGGTGAAAGAATCAGCTCCAACATAGTCAGGGTCGGGCGTATACACAACCACAGGTGCGTCCCCACTCAGAACGCCGTGTGCCGGTTGGGCAACGACACTGTAAGTCAAATCATCCCCATCAACATCAATGCCCACCAGGGTGATCTCCACTGGCAGGCTATATTGGGTGTTAACTGACTGGTCGTTCGCAACTGGCGCATCATTTATTGGGTTAATCGTGATAGTTACTGCCGCAGGTGCTGAATCAACCTTTCCGTCGTTGGCTTTGTAAGTGAAGCTATCCGAGCCGTTATAGTCCTGGGCAGGTGTGTAAACCAAATTTGGCGATGTGCCCGTAATGACACCATGCTGAGGTTGGCTCACCACAGCAAACGTAAGCGGATCACCATCAGGATCAGATCCAGTCAGCGTGACGCTGACAGATGCATCCTCGTCTGTTGTTATTGCCTTAGGGTCTGCAATCGGCGGATTGTTATCACTGGGATACCCGACAACCTCAAGCGCTACTATGTTGACACTGCCTGTTGTCTCCGACGTGTTATCACAAATAAACACCGTCCATACACCGTAAGCTGGTTTGTTATTAAAGCTGTCCAGGGATCCGTTCTGGGTTGGTCCTGCTGTCCGGTCAAAATAAGGTGCCCCGACATTATCATTATCTCCATCATTGATCGGGTTATTCGAACTGTCATCCACCCAGACATCGTAATTGTCATTGTTATCATTGATATTGCCAACGATCGTAGTCGCAGTAGTGTCTGAAGGCGATTTCAAGGTAACCCTCACCTGCCCCCGGGATGCATGTGATATGTTCAAACCCAGGTTAACATCTGTGACCACCAAATCCTGGTCGATCGTAAACGTCCGCGTTACTCCATTGCCGCTGTTACACCCGTTATCCGGAATGCTCAAGGCAACTAACCAAGTGAAACTTTCCGTATCCGAGTTGCCAGCATAGTCCCAGACCCTCACATCAATTGTGTGCTCTCCCGGCTCACTCGGAAAAGCTCTCTGTCCGCTGGTCGTGAACCCCAAATCAATGTAAAAATCTCTGCAGGTATAATTCCCACAGGTTGCACCTGGCACAAAGAAATCGTTTACATAAGTTTTATCATTGAACCCGCCCGGAAAATCATGGAATTCCCAGACCGTGATCCACTCCCCGCCGTCAATTGAAAATTCTGTCTTGTACGGCGGCAGATAATACACAGTACTTTTATATAGGTCTCTCGCGCGTACGTACATCCCATAATTACCAGTAGCTACATTGCCGCTGACCAATGTGTTCCCGTTCAGCAAACCAATCGCCTGGATTTCAGGTGCCTGGTTATCCTCAATCGGTGTGTGAAACTCCATCGGGTTCAGGTAAATATCTCCCGCTGCCAAAATGTTCAGGTGTATGTGATTGAAGCGGTAACCAAATGATGTCACCGTCCAATACACAATGTCTCCAATATGTGTGTTGGGTGGAACGTAACCGCCGGTCTGAGGGTTTGCCTGCCATTCGGCAAATTTCGTGAAGATTGCCTGGGGAATTGTTCTCCGGTCTATATGGTGGTATTGCCAGACATAACCTTCAGCATCCAGAATTGCCACTTCCCAATACAAATCGTTACCCGGCTGGTAGTTCTCGATGTTGACCACTTTCCCACCCGAGCGTGTGTAGACCCTGGTCCCATCAGGGGCGATCATGTCAATTCCATGATGAAAGTAGGCGCCGCTGGTTCCGCTGCCATAATTTTGGTAAGACTGGATCGCGTGCCCCATTTGCACAAAGGTAAATGGCCAGGCATATGTCGAGTGTTCTCCATCAGGGTCGCCCCAGGCTATTCCAAAGGATTCTTCCTGGATTCCGGCATTCCCTATACTTCCGTCGCTCAATAAAACCGGCTCTCCGCGGTATTCTTCAGGCGGTTCTTCTATGCTTGCCTGACCTGCCGTAATCAAGCTATTCATTAAAAGAAACAAAACAATTAAGACTTTGATTAACTTATGACCTGAGAATTCTTTCGAGAGAATACAATTTTTCATTAGCAACACCTTCCCATTACCCATCGACACAAAATTTTAACAACTTTGTTAATTATAAATTATATTTTTAACAAAAACGGGTGAGTTTGCAATTCTCACCCGTTAATGCATGAACGTGTCAGGTAAAGTAAAACGAATCAGCTTAAAACTCAAATTTTGTTATATCAATAATCAAAATCTGCTACTGACCCATCACCAGGGGAAGAAAAATCAACATAATATCTTGCAAGACAGTGATGTTGATCGCCGCTGGTGTGCTTGTGCTTTTCCCGTCGCTGACAAAATAAACAAAACTGTCGCTCCCGGAATATCCTTCATCTGGTTCGTAGATTAAGCCTGGTTCCAGGATCTGCTCCTCGCCAGTGATGGCTGCAGGAGGAACAATTGCTGTCAACGTCCCATGATCAGGATATTTGGTGATTGTATATGTCAACGCGTCACCATCCGCGTCGGACCCGGTAAGGTAAATTTCAACTGCCGTATCGACCATCGTTTCTATGGATTGTGCATAAGCAACCGGTGTATCGTTGATTGAATAAACTGAGATGGTCACCCTGGCGGTACCAATCAACACTCCGTTATCAAAGGCATTATAGGTAAATTCTTCCTGTCCAAACCAATCTTTCGCAGGTATGTAGGTGAATGAACCATCTGACAGCAGCGTTAGTTCTCCTTCGGTCACATCGGTTTCCACGCTGGCGGTTAGTTCATTTGCCGGTAAGAAACCGAAGTCATTCTTTAATACGCCATTCTCAGCGGGAACTATAAGCGTAAAATCTTCAGCCACACCGTAAAAATCGTCGACAACAACAGGGGTACGGTTAATCACCAGGGCAGGGTCGCCAAAGAGCTCGTAAGTTTCCATCAAATACAAGCTGCTGCCGCTAAACCACAGCCTGCTAAAACCACCCAAAACTGCTTCACCAAGCACATAAGCCCCGTGTTTGAATACAGCATCAAAAAAGCCGCGGTCCATATAGTCGTGTCCACTTGAAACCCCCTGACCCGTGGGCGACCAACTTGCAATCGCACCTTTGTTTTCAGCTTTCGTAACCACCTCACCAAACGCCTGCACGGTGGGGTCAATATAATAGCCTTCAGTGCAGGTCATGGCTAAAAAGATCGGATATTTATCCTGGTTGGTAAACCCCGGCACATCGGCGGTTTGAATGAAAGTTTTTGGCACAAGCTTTTCGGCTTGCCATCCTCTTGCAAAGCCGTGCCCAATAAAGTTGACGATCAGCTTGCCCTGGTTGATCCCACTTTTAAGTGCGGCGACTGCTTCGGTAACATCGGTGTGGGTAACACCATAATATACCCTCTCAGCCTCATACTGGTCAGGCAGCGTAGCGTCGAGCAAATTGTCTGAATACTGATCAAAATTCCCTGCAGAGTCTGCCTTACCTGCTACTGCCAGAACCTCCCTCGACCAGTTACCATCGGCTGGGGATAGCTCATAAGCGATAATTTTCTGAACAAAAGCATTGGCTTCTGCCGGAGTAGTGACCGACAATCGACCCATCATCATATCAGGGATGGACTCAGGTCCTGAGAAGGCAACATAACGGCTGTCCGCCGCTGTTTCCCCGATCCAGGGATCAACCATCGCCAGGTAAGGCGGAATAAAGCTGGTCCGGTTGTGACCCATATAGTTCTTGGGGTCATAGTTACCGTCTCCCAGCAGGACAACGTATGAAGGCGCAGGCGCCTGCCAATATTCAGCAGCATATTCCAAAAAGTTCCTGATAGCTGTGGGACCAACAATCCCATAACCAAACTCATCATAAACATCCTGGATATCAACCAAAACAGTATCCATGCCTTGTGAGCTGCGGTGAGCAGCCAGGGTTTCAGCCTGGCTCCAGAACGCAGGATGGGCAATCAGGATGTAATCCGCCTTGTTGTCTGCCGATTGAAGCTCTGAAGGCTGATCTTCGATGATATCCGTTGTTGGGACGGTCGCTATTGCAGCTTCGGTACCGACCCAATAATCCTTCTTCTCAAGCGCTTCATCAGCGAAGGTAATCGTGTAAGTTGCTCCATCTGGCACAATCACGAGGCTTTCCCGGTCAATTTCAGCCAGGTTATGAGCATCGCTAAGGTCATAAGCCAGGATGTCGTCCGAACCAAAACCTGACACCTGGAAAGTTGAAGTCTCATTGGCTTCATAAGTAAAATACAGCTGATCTTCGTCAATTGGAACCGAAAACGCGCTCGGATAGGTGATTGTTGCCCAGTCCATCAAAATAAAATCCATCGTTGCCCCGGTATCTACCGGAAGGAACAAAGAAAGGGTGTTCACACCAGCCTGCAAAACGCCATCCGGGATTTCCGCTTCCACCACGCCGTCTTCTGCCCAGGTGAGCCCATCCCATTCCAGGTCCGCGACAACGGTGTCGTTCAGGCTGACAATGACGTGGTGATCCGGGTCAAACGCTGGCAACTGCAGGCTGCCAAACATCGCAATTCGCAATAAACCTTCTCCTTCAGATGGCTCTTCAATCCAGATATTACGCGACCAGGTTGTCTGCGCGAGTGGAGTAGAGGTGATCGGATCCCAATAAAAACGCTCAAGCTCGTCTCCTCCGGGCAAAATGCTGCGGTAGAGATGGTTTTCTTCCATGTGTTCTTCTGCGGTGTAATAATCCACCGGGGCGCCAATCGTTGCACTGTCGCGAACGTCCATCCTCAAACCTGTCTCGCTGCCATAGGTCAGCCAGTAAGCGTTGTCTTCAGTGTATTTACTATCGATCGCCTCCGCATAAAAAACGACTTCATCCGTCTGGTCAAATGAGCCATCTTCCTCACCGTGGACCTGGATGGCGATTTCCTGACCCTGGCAGAACATTTGCAGTGTCTGCGGGTCAAGCGTCTCCACCGGCAGTCCTGCCGCAGCCAATTCGTTGTAAGTCAGCCGATACATACCGTCTTCCCGTATCGCGATGCGCCATCCTGGCTCTGGCGGCTGCCATGCCAGCGCGCTGAGATCGGTCGACCCGGTTTTTTTCCGCCAGGTCTTCGCCAGTTCATAATTCATCAACTGCGTTTCAAAAACAGACTCATAAACTTGAGACTCCACTGCTGCAGCTGAAGTGAGATCAGCCTGCCCTTCAAAGAGCACTTCAACCTGCAGCGACTCGTAGATCACCAGGCTGTCGGACTCCGGCAGGTATTGCAGCGGAAAAATGCCAAGGCTGGCGACGCGCTGCTGCCGAAGCGTGCCGTCATTGGTTATCTCTGCTAATTTCGCTGGGTATGGCTGATCCTGCCCATAAATGAGCACATCCGCTTCAACAACAAACTCAGAAACAGCTGAAAGCAGGTCGCTGGGGTCGTTCTGGGTCATTACCTGCTTTGCCGCTGGCAACACCGGCGCCGAAAGAGACACGATATGGGACTTGCCAGGAACAACCCTGACCGCGAGTTCCACGCCAAAAGGCACACCAAAAGCCTGGATCATAAAGGGCAGTTTTGGGGTGCCTGGCTGGTTGGATTGCTGCCAGCCGGGCAGGGTAACCTCTGAAAAAGCGCCTGCTTCTGTTTCTTCCAGGGCAGTGGACAGCGAACGCCAATCGACATTGATCGTAAATTTCAGACCCTGTTCGCTTGATGAAAGGATTTCAATTTCGCCGCTCTGCGCAGATTCAACCTGTCTGGCAGGATATAAGAAATTCAACATCAGGACGATTGACATTATTGAAAGGACAATTATTTTGGTTTTTTTCAACATTTTTTCTCCAGCCTTCACCGATGGAATTAACCCATAAAACTCAGGGTTAATTTTCTCCGTGAAAAGAATTACATCACTTGTTTTACAATTTTTGGTAAGACCAGCGTTCCTTGTTCGTGACTCAACCTGTAAAAGGGAACTTGTTCGGACAACAGCGAGAGCTGATCAATAATTACCGGAATTTTTTCAGGTAAATAATAAGGAACAAACGCTGTTTGCAAAATTTGTGTGACCCCATCCGCCGGTGGACACAGACTGATCCCCGGAGACCGGCGGCGGTCGAGGAAAAATACTTTTTTGAGGGGCACACCAACCGGCGAGCAGCGATCTTCATATTCGTGCCATGGGGTTCCAAAAATCCAAAACTTACCGGCTATGCGGCGCAGCACAACCTGATCTTCACCCAGCAGGGTAACCTCACCCTGCTTGATCAGATCAGCTGCCAGGGTCGACTTGCCTGCGCCCGATGGCCCGATAAAACAATATCCTTCTCCATCAACTGCCGCGCCGGCTGCATGCAAAACCAGGTCGCCGTAATTTGCCAGCCAGTTAACCGCAATGCGGATATCGATGCTCGCCAACGGATAAATCGCTTTGCCTTTGATCGAGGAAAAATCGAAGGCAATCACTCCTTTTTGGAAGTCTTTATCAACATAGACAAGTTTTGGCGGGGATTGGCGCGGCGAAACAAACACAAAATCGTCGTTCCCGTCCAGCCATAATTCCCATAATTTTGTTCGGCAAATTGGTTTGCTAAAAACACGGTCGAGAATTTTCTCTTCGTGCCTTACTTCCAGAAGCATTTCACCAGGCACGGCGAACTGACCTGTTTCGCGCAGGTCATATCCGACTAAGAATTGATTAAAAACAGGAGGGGCAGTCACTTGTAAATCACTGCCCCTCGTGTCTATCACAAATCTTAGCGATGCAATGCTCAATGTCAGGATATCATTAATCATCATTCACGAATAAAGTAAAAAACCTCACCTCCAGGCGGAAGGCAGGAAAACCCTGCCTCAAATACCGCTAAGTTCAAGAACAGACTACCCCGTTCCACCCGGTCCATAGCAGCCAGTTTCAACACTGCAGGCTACAGGTCCGATTTTCGGATCCATAATGGTTGGACTGATATTGCATACTGCCAGAATTGAGTTCCTGACCTCCAACTTCACTTCTCGAATTTGCGGCGCTGAGTAAGTTTTCTTATCCATAATTTTCTAAACCCTCCAAAACTCCTA
This sequence comes from Chloroflexota bacterium, assembly GCA_012514645.1. Lineage (GTDB taxonomy): Bacteria > Chloroflexota > Anaerolineae > Anaerolineales > Anaerolineaceae > Mesolinea. The sequence continues at coordinate 226 of JAAYZW010000137.1, read as the reverse complement.
TTTTTCTTCTAACGAAAGCGTTATTTGTGCGTAAAGTCCCATATTCGCATACAGATTTTACCACAGTTTCATAGTTTCCATGAATGGCAAGTGACCAGCCCGGACAATGGCTGCACATGATATTCAAGGTACAAGACTGGCATTTGCTGACAGACTTTCTCTTCATTTCTCTCAGGCTGCCCAACTTTTCAAATGCCTCGATCAGCGGCATTTCCAAAATATTATA
>JAAYZW010000012.1 GCA_012514645.1 Chloroflexota bacterium | reverse complement strand
TCGAGTCGTTCAAACCATTACTAAAATCAGTCTTATTTTCAATCGCTTTCCTGACCTTCGCGTTCAGCCCGGTTTCACCAATCAGGTTGGCTCCAACCAGGATTCCGTTCCGAAAAAGCAAACTGGCATAGCTGTCTGCCTGCCTCGAAGAGACCAGGCGGTCGCCTTCCTGCGATGGAGAAAACTCACCGATGCTGAACAGGTCGATTCCAAGCACTTTCAGATTGGCAGAGGGCGGCTCTTCGATAAAATCTGCCTGCTCTCCAGCGGCGTGCCTGCCAGCTACTTCACCTTGCCGCTTTGCCGGTATCCACAAACCATAGCTGATGCCGTGAAACTCACTGACATCGCCAGCAGCGTAAATATCCGGATTGGAGGTCTGCATGTGCTCGTTAACCAGCACCCCGCGGTTGACATCTACACCAGCCATTTTTGCCAGGTCAAGGTTTGGACGCACGCCAGCGCTGACCAAAACTAATTCAGCCGGCAAGCAGGCACCCGCCTCGCCAAACTCAGCTCCAATCAGCTCCACTCCTTCGACCTTGCCATCGCCAACCAGGGCAGTGGTTTTTGCGGGAACAATAACCGCGATACCCATTGCTTCAATTTTCTCTCGAAGCAGCGAAGCGGCTTCCTGCCCAAGCTGACGCGGCAGGAGCCAATCGAGGGCTTCGAGCACGGTCACTTTGAGCCCGTGCCTGGCTATCGCGCCGGCAATTTCCAGCCCAAGCAAGCCGCCGCCGATACAAACCACGTTGGCGGGGTGGTCAAAAATCCGGATAATTTTATTGGCATCCTCGAGGGAGCGCAGGGTCATCACCCCCGGCAGCTCTCTGCCTGTGATTGGTGGCATGAACGGGCTGGCACCATTGGCGAGAACCAGTTTTTCGTATTCAAAAACACGCTCGTTGTCGAGCGTGACTTGTTTGGCTTCGGCGTCAATGTTGTTGACATGGGTGCCCACTACGATGTTTATATGGTTTTCCAAATACCATTCGCTCTTATGCAGACCGAGTTTGTCTCTGCCAATTTCACCTGCCAGATAGCGGGTAAGGCTCATCCGAAAATAGGGTAAGTCTGGTTCATCCGAAATCAGGGTGATATCGGCAGAGGGATCAACCTGATGAATTGCTTCTGCGGCGCTGACACCAGCGATGCCACCACCTACAATCAGAAATCTGGTTTTTATCGGAGTTGTGTCCACAGCAATTTCCTCCTGTGTAAAAAATCAGGCAATTGTTTTCAGACCGGACAGGAGCAAACTTCCAAACTGGTGTTGAGAGAACATGTTCTCCGGAGCAACGATTGCCCAAACCAAGAGCCCGCAAATGAGCAATAAGAATAAGACAACCAGGATCATCAGCATGCTAAAGCACCCACACCCACAACCAAGACAGCTGCGTTCTTCCAATTTGACCTCCAGTCTCCCCAAAATTTTACGCTTGCTTATTATGTTAACACAATAAAGGTAGAAGGATTGGGCTATGCTATAATTTTTTGTTGCGGTCTGGCGCCAACAAGACGCCACTAAGAGGAAAAAACATGTTCAAGAAACTGACACAAATATTTAAGGGCGATCCTCACAAGAAGAGAATTGAGGAGTTGGTTGTCACGGTTGACAAAATTAATGCCCTTGAAACAACCTTTGAAAAACTACACGATGAAGAACTGCGTAATAAGATCAACGAGTTCCGCCAAAGATTAAAATCGGGCGAGAGCCTGGACGCATTGCTTCCAGAAGCCTTCGCGACGGTCCGCGAAGCAAGCAAACGTGTGCTCGGTCAGCGGCACTATGACGTGCAACTGATTTGCGGAATCAACCTGCACGAGGGCGCTATTTCTGAGCTGCGGACGGGTGAGGGCAAGACGCTCTCGGCAACGCTTCCACTCTATTTGAACGCACTTACTGGCAAAGGCACCCACCTTATCACGGTCAACGATTACCTGGCGCGGCGTGACGGTCGCTGGATGGGCGCGATCTATCATTTTTTGGGGCTCAGTGTCGGCGTTTTGCAGGCGATCACGGCTGTAGAAGGCAGCCCGCGCGCTTTTGTCTATGACCCGAACGAACGCTCTTTAAATGAAGATCAAAACTTCCTGCGGCAAACTTCCCGCCAGCAGGCTTACCTGGCAGACATCACCTACGGCACCAACAGCGAATTTGGCTTCGACTATCTGCGAGACAATATCGCCATGCAGTGGAATCAGCGCGTGCAGCGTGGGCATAACTTTGCGATCATCGATGAGGTTGACAACATTCTGATCGATGAAGCCCGCACCCCGCTGATCATTTCAGGTCCGGCACATGAGGATTCAGAAGAATACAAGCGCATGGCACAGGTGGTTAAGGCGCTCAACCCTGAAGATTTCGAGGTTGGCGAAAAAGAAAGAATGGTCTCTCTGACCGAAGTTGGTTTGGCGCATGTAGAAGAAATGCTCGACACGGTGCTTTCTGACCCGGAAAGACCGGAAGATGTAACTCCCGAGCAGGCTCGTCTGATGGGTTTTTTGGAACAGGCACTGCGCGCGCAGAACCTCTTTCATCGCAACAAGGAATATATTGTCCAGGGCGGCGAGGTGATTATCGTTGACGAGTTTACCGGTCGCATGATGCCGGGCAGAAGATGGTCAGACGGTTTGCACCAGGCTGTGGAAGCAAAGGAAGGCGTGAAGGTGCAGGCAGAGAATATCACGCATGCTACCATTACGATTCAAAACTACTTCCGCATGTACGATAAGTTGGCTGGCATGACCGGCACCGCCCTGACCGAAAAAGAAGAGTTTTATCGGATCTACGGGCTGGACGTTTTGGCGATCCCGCCCCACCTGGAGTATCGGGCTGAGCGCAGGGATGCTGGTTTGAAAGCTGAAGAAACCAAGGACGAAGAGGGCTACAAGTTTACCTATTATTTTGTAGAGGATGACCCTACCCAGACTCCCCTTTTCTATAAGCGAAAAGATTACCCTGATGTGATTTATAGGACCACCGAAGGAAAAGTGCGCGCGATCGTGATGGAAATCATCCGCTATCATGTCGTCGGCAGACCACAGTTGGTGGGCACTACCTCGGTGGAGAGCTCTGAGCGACTTTCAGAAAGGCTGGCGTCAGAGCTGGTCAGGCGACTGTTGCAGGTAAACCTGATCAAGAACGCCTGGCTCAAGGCGAAAGGCGCCAAAGTGGAAGACTACCTGGATGCGCCTGAGCTGGCTGCGCTCAACGAACCGCTTGAACAATTACGAATGGCAGAACTGCGCCGACTGGGGCGGGAGTATGGACTTATCAGCATGGACCTGGGCGATGAGAGCAATCGACAGGCGCTGCTTGAAAGCCTTTGCCTTGAGGAGAAGGACTGGGAGCGATTACAGCCGCTGTTTGATGGCGGTGTGCCCCATGAGGTCCTGAATGCACGTAAGCACACCGAGGAATCGCTGATCATCGCCGGAGCAGGAGCGTTTGGTGCGGTCACCATCGCCACCAACATGGCTGGTCGCGGTGTTGACATTAAGCTCGGTGGAGAACTCGATGAGGCGCTTTTATCGAAAGTCAATCAAATATTGGCGAAGGACTCACCACTTGATCCCTATGACATGACTATGCCAGAACGCCTCGAGGCAGTCAAAAATCTTGAGACCGAACTGGAAGACGAGGAAGAGCAAGCGGCTTTGGACGCCTTCGTAAGCTATATGGAAAATATGGCAAAGGTGCGCGAGTTGGGCGGATTGCACGTGATTGGTTCTGAACGTCACGAAGCCCGCCGGATCGACAACCAACTGCGCGGCCGCGCCGGCAGACAGGGCGACCCGGGCTCGTCGCGTTTTTATCTGAGCCTGGAAGACGAACTGATGCGCATGTTTGGCGGAGAGCAGCTTGAGAACATGCTCTCACGCTTTAAGATTGATGAAAACATGCCGATCGAGATGAACATGATCGACAAGATGGTCGAGCAAGCCCAAACCAGGGTGGAAGGCTCTAACTTTGATGTGCGTAAGCACCTGCTGGAATATGACGATGTGCTCAATACGCAGCGTAACCGCATTTATCAGGAACGCGACAAAATCTTCACCAAAGAAGACCTGCATGAAGACGTTAGCGAGATGCTTCAGGTCGAAATGCGCACCCGTGTTGAGAACGGGTTGGCAGACCCGGAAGGACCGTGGAAACTGCTGGCGTTTCTGGAAGAGATTCAGCCAAGTTTCAACACCGATTTTGGCTCGTTTCCATCCTTCACTTATCAAGTTGTCATGAACAAGCTTGCAGATGCTGGTGATGCCGAGACCCTGAAAACGGGCATCATTCGCTTGGCGAAACAGGCAGTTGAGACAGAAAATCAACACATCCGCAATGGTGCGCAGTCGTTGTTTGATCAGTATGGGCAAAATCTAAAAAACCAGCTGGCTGAAGGCGAAGACACCCTTGAAGCCTACCTCGAAAGTATTGACCCGGAAATGGGGCACGATTATCAGGGCGAATTGACGACAATTATCGGCGCGCCGATCAAGCTTGGAGCCAAAGAAATCCAGGCACTGCAAGAGAATCCGCGCGGGATGCAAAAACAGCTGGCTGAAGAGCTGCGTTATAACCAGACCTTGAACGCAGCCCGGCGTTTGCTGCTGACGCTCGAACGCCGCTTTGGCGAAAAATGGACGATTAAACCGGCTGATTTGGCTTCGTTGCCCTACAGCGAGCTGCAGGCACAATTGTCTGAACAGGTAGATGCCAGCCTTGAAAAGCGGCTTGAGCGTTTGTTTGGTGAGAATCAGGAAGTTGCCCGTGATCTGGATAACAACCAAATGCTGGTTGAGGAGGCACTGGAAGATGATGATGCTTTGCTGAAATTGCTGCAGCTCTCCACACGAGGCACACACATCGGCTTTGACGAGCTCACCCACAGGCGCGAACTGCGCACTCACAACCGGCTGACTTATGTTTTTTCGGTTGCCGATGAGTTGAGTGGGCAGAACAGTGAAGCCTTGAGCAGCAGAATTCTGGCTCATTTAACCGATGCGGAAGCAAAGCTCTCGCAGATTTTTGGACTCAGCGAATGGGAGCAATTGAAAGCACACGAGCATAAACTGATCGCGCTGCCTGAAACAACCCGCTCAGCGCTGCGTGTGGATTTGGGAGAGGTGACCTGGCAGCAAGTAGCGGAACAGCCGTTGACAGAAATCGATGAAAATTTGGAAGAACGGATATCGGCTGTGTTGGGCGACCAAACCCAAAACCGCATCTATCGCGATTTGTTGCTGCGCACCATCACTGAATCGTGGGTTGAATATCTGACCAAGATGGAAGCGCTGCGGGTTTCGATCAGCATGGAATCATACGCCCAGCGCGACCCGCTGGTGCAATACAAGCGCCAGGCGAGTACGATGTTCAGCGACCTGCTCAGCGAAGTGCGTCAGGGTGTGATCAGCAAGATGTTCCGCTACCGCCCGGTCAAGCCGGGTGAGGCGAGCTCTGAATCCGCTCAGGCTCAGCAGCAAAAAAGCAGGAAAAAGAAAAAGCGAAGACGTCACTAAGAGGTTGAATGATAAAAAGAATCCTGGTAACAAATGATGATGGTGTCACAGCTCCCGGCTTGCTTGCGTTGGTGCAGGCAGTTCGTAAGATGGATGGTGTGCAAGTCTGTGTGCTGGCACCCGACCATAACTGGTCGGCTTGCGGACACGTAAAGACCATGAGCCGCCCTTTGCGGGTGCGCAAAACCCAGCTGGCAGATGGCAGCCCAGCCTGGACTTCCGATGGCGCGCCGTCGGACTGTGTGGCGATGGCGATGATGGGCGTGCTGGAGCTGGAGTTTGACGCGGTCGTCTCCGGAATCAACCCAAACGCCAATGTCGGATTGGACGTGACCTATTCTGGCACTGTAACGGCTGCGATGGAGGGTGCGATTAATGGCGTGCCTGGCTTTGCTGTCTCAATAGACGCCCCAGAACACCACCAGGGACCGTTGGAATATGAGTCTGCGGCAGAGGCGGCGGTGAAGATCATTGCCCAATTGTTTGAACAATGGGATGGAAAAGAGCCAGCACCAATCTGGAATATTAACGTGCCAAATCGCCCGGAAGGCGATTACGCTGGCGTGCAGTTTACCCGCCAGGGCGTGCGGCTGTATCATGACCGGCTGGAAAAACGGATGGACCCCCGCGGTGTGCCTTATTACTGGATTGGCGGTGACCCACCTTCAGGGGTGGAAGAAGAAGGCAGCGACTACGGCGCGATTAAGAAGGGTTTTATCTCCGTCACCCCTTTGCGGATGGACATGACCGATCGTGTGCGCCTTGAAGGGAGCACCCCCATTAGCTTGTAGGAGACCCTACAGGGCATAAATTTGAACTGAAGATTAGGTTTAAGCTAAGTTTCAGTTGCGCCAACGCCTTAATAATCAGTGAAGCGAAGCATTATGACGCTGAGGACGGCGTAAGCTGGGTTTTGCTAAGATCCTTTGAAATACTGTGGGCACTACGTGAAAATTAGAATGACAGATCGGTATCCTGTGCTGACCCCCGCACAATAGAATGAATCCCATATTGTCTTGGGCTGCAGACATGAAGTATTATGAAGAGACCCCCTGATATGAAAAACAAAAAAGGACCTGGTATTTTTTACTAATACCAATTTTTCTGCTCATTACTTTTGTCTACATCAATGCTTCGGGGGAACGTGAGAGTCCTGCATATATGCTGCCTTATGGAAGTGACCAGGAGTTTTCGGATTGGGCTACTCAAATTGCTTTGATTGACGATCCTGATCAAAAGAAGACTCAACAAGCTGCTTATGAAAGCTTATCTTTTGCTGCAACCGGAGAGTTAAGTATATCGTTCACCAAGGAAGCTTTAGGTTGTTTCATTGATCCCGACCTTGAAGGATGTGAAGAATTAGCTGGAACGGTTACTTCTGGTATCGTGGACGATCTGCATCCCAGCGACTTCCCCAAAAACCAGGAGATAGTCAATGCCTGGATCGGTAACGTAGATGGGCAAGAAAAAGTACTCTACGCAGGGTATTTTCTCGACAACACAAAGCAAGGTTTTGTTGTTTTTCGAGCAAAGATTGGGCAAGATGCCCTTTGGCTCACGATTGCAAGCCCTGTGCAGTTTGGCGGGTTAAAGATTGAACATGTGGCAGGCTCTCGTGTCGAGTTGAGCACTTCGATTCCAGATAAATTTCTTTATTTTGATCTGTTGGCGATTTCCTTTGTCTCTGATATGGATGTGATCGTTCCTACAGCCACTCCCCGACCTGCACATCTCTCACCAGATATCTACCCAACCCCCAGCCCTACCTGGAGCCCATATCCAATCACAGGATTTGGGGAAGGGGAGGTTTCAAATCCCTATCCAAAATTTTTGATTATGAAAATTCTTTCCAGACACTTTTTTCTTTATAAATCAGTCGTTGAATCTCAGTTCAAAAATTTCATTGATCAAAGGATGGCTCATTCCTCTTATCGGGAGAGCCATTTTTTTCCTCATTAGCACCTCGTCATCCAACTTACCTGCTGAAGACCTGCCCACAGGCAATGAAAACCAAGAATCAACCGTGATATCAACAGGGTGGGTTTAGCTGATTAACAATTTTTACTTCTGCTCACGTTCTGAACCCACCTTTACGGTTGTCTACAGATGCAGGTAGGGGACGGTTGCCACGCCGTCCCGGGAACAGCCGTAGGGCGAGATTGGAGGTGCCGGATAACTCCATTGGCAAGAATGTGTTGCACCTCCAATCCGCCGATGTGTGCGATTATTGATTTCGGCGGATTGAGGAGGGACAATATCACCGATATACTAACGCCACAACCTCCTCAATCTCGCCCTACAGCTGATACTGACAACATATGCTCTACTTTCCATGGCTTCAACCCCGTATAATCAAACCTTGATTTTAACCAGCATTACCGTGTATAATGCAAAGTTGCGCGTATAAATGCGCAATGGTTGTTACCTGGAAAGGAGGTGAATAGCAATGACAAGTGTAACTTTGAGACCCAATGAATCGCAGGATTCCCTACTTAAGCGCTTTCGTAAGAAGGTCGTGAAAAGTGGTGTGCTCAGCACCGTGCGACGCAAACGATGGTTCGTTTCCAAGAGCGAGCAGCGCCGTATGGATGAAAAGAAGGCTGTTCGACGTTCTTTCCGGAAGCCCTACGAAAAGTAGCCAGTTAGTGAGGTGTTATGGCTAAAGAAGAAGAGAAGATTACCGTAGACGGTACCATTATTGAAGCCCTCCCGGGCACGCAATTCCGGGTGCGCTTGGATAACGGGCACGAGGTTATGGCCTACCTTTCAGGTCGAATGCGCCGATATTACATTCGCATTCTGCTGGGAGATGCTGTCCGGGTTGAGATGTCGCCGTATGACCTGGATCGGGGCCGAATTGTTTACCGAGCCCGCCGCCCCAGATCTTCTGACACGGACAACGACTAAACCTTCTGATTACCAGCTTCCTTCAGAGGCTGGTTTTTTCTTTAACCCTGCCTATGAACCGAACCACCCCACCTCCTGGTCGTTTGAAGGCTTTTGATCCAGCCAGTGACGCCGAAGCTGTGATCAGGTTGATTGAAGATAGTTTCAATCTCAAAGGCGACCCCGAGAGTATGAACATCATCGAGCAAATGCGCCAGGCGGCTCAGAATCAGAGTGCCTGGAACGCGCTGCCTGGCACCGAATATCGGCAGCCCGGTTATGTTTGGGTGGCGGATGGTCGCATCGTTGGCAACATCAACATCATTTCCTTCATGGAAAGACTGCGGCATATTGCCCTGATAGCCAATGTTGCGGTTAAGCCCGAGTTTCAGCACCTGGGCATTGCTACAGCGATGACCAAACACGCCTTGCGCTATGCCCGGCAAAAACGCGCCGCGGAGGTCTGGCTGCAAGTCAGTGCTGATAATGTGGCGGCGCGGAATTTATATGCCGGGTTGGGGTTCGATTCTATTCGCCGGCTCAATAACTGGGTCCTGGAGCAAAGTGAGCCAAAATTGCGTTCGTTTGGGAATTGTGACCCGATGGTTTTCAAACTGACTCGCAGGCGCCTGGGTGATTGGGGGGCGCAGCGCGGATGGCTCGAAAGCGCCTACCCGCCTGATACGCGCTGGTATGCTCCGGTAAATTTCAGCCAGTTCCCACCGCTTTCGTGGCTTAACCCGCTTAGTTGGGACCCGTCGGGCAGCCTGACCCACTTTGCCCTGCGCAGGGCGGGAGAGTTGGCGGGAGCTCTCACCTGGCAGCGCGGCATGATGAAATCGGATCATTTGTGGCTGGCACTTCCTGAGACTGAGGATGAAGACACAAACACTTTATGCCTGTTGGGGGATTTCTTGAACAACCATTGGCAGGGGCGAATTACGCGGCTTGAATACCCGGTGGACCGGATTGAAGGGTTGTTAGAGAAGCTTGGTTTTCGATTGAACCGCACTTTGGAGTGGATGAAGCTCAGGAAGTAAAATTAGCCATCCGACTTTCCGGTGTTATCCTTAATTTTTTACACGGACTTAATCGATTTTTTGCCTTCCTCAAGCCATTCACAATTTCGGTCACTGTGAAAAGTGTTAACGCTGTTGTCGTGACCGGGAAAAACAAAAAGCCTGCAATTTACAGGCTTTATTGTCAATGAGTAATGCGTAGTGCTTTACAACTCTTCGTCGACGATGATTTCGGTCAACTTGAGGAACTCGTCCCACTCTTCTTTAAAGAAGTGAAGGGTGATATTGTTGAGTTCCAGATGATAAGTAGTTTCGCCATCCGGTTCTTCTGCTTTCCAGGCAAGATAGTTCTCGGTTTCGGCGATGGTAGTGGTGATAGGTTCTT
>JAAYZW010000136.1 GCA_012514645.1 Chloroflexota bacterium | reverse complement strand
TTGTGCTGGGAGATAACCGTAACCATTCCTCTGATTCACACCAATGGGGTTTTGTCCATGAAGACTGGGTAGTAGGGAAAGCGGTACTGATCTATTATCCCCTGGATGCCATTGGGCTGCTGAGTTTACCAAACCTGGTGCGTGCCGCACCAGCTGAATAAATAAGAGTAATCGTGTAGTTTCCAGAAATACGTTTATACGAGTTCTGTTAATCCTTACCTTTTTTCGTTGACTTTGATGTCGTAGAATGCTATTATCTTAATAAGTTCATTATTCGTTTATTTGCACATTAAAAAGGAGGTCTTCATATGAATGCGATCATCATTTCTCGCATTATCGGCGCTTTGGTTTTTGGTCTTATCGGTGCTTTAACCGGATTACCAATTTATGCTTATATTACTGGCTTTATTCCGAATTTATCGCTTACCCAGGGTGCTGCAGTCGCGATCGTTACAACAGTATTCGCCCTTATCGGCTTTTTAATTACACCTTACATTACGATTAAACCCCTTCAAGGGCTGGCTAAGTTATTTAAGAAAGCAACCCCCCAGGCACTGATCAGCGGATTGGTCGGTTTGGTCATTGGATTGATCACAGCCGCGATCATGGCTTACCCCCTCAGTCTCCTGCCAGGAGCATTTGGTCAGATCCTTCCCTTTGTTGGGTTGGTTTTGTTAGGCTACCTCGGGGTGGTGCTTTTTGTCACCCGCCAGGAAGATTTTATGAACATGTCCAGAGGGATGGGATCAAAAGCTATCAAGGCAGCCAAGAATGCCAATGAAGGCGAACGTCGTATCCTCGTGGATACCAGCGCGATCATCGATGGGCGTATTGCCGACATTGCCAAAACCGGTTTCCTGGGCGGCAGCCTGATCGTCCCCCGTTTTGTTTTGAACGAACTCCAGTTTGTCTCAGATTCAGCCGACAGCCTGCGCAGGCAGCGCGGCAGACGCGGGCTGGAAGTGTTGGCTGAGCTGCAGGAGGGCAAAGATGTGCCCGTAATCATCAGTGAGATTGATGTTGAAGGCGTCCGGGAAGTTGACGAACGGTTGGTTGTTCTCGCTCAACAGCTTAATTGCCCTATTCTCACCAACGACTACAACCTCAATCGGGTAGCTGAATTGCAGGGTATCAAAATCCTCAATATCAACGACCTCGCGAACGCGGTCAAAGTGGTTCTGTTGCCCGGTGAAGAATTTCAGATTGAGGTCATCCAGGAAGGCAAGGAATATCAGCAGGGCGTTGGCTATCTTGATGACGGCACAATGGTGGTGATTGAAAACGGGCAAAGATACCTCGATAAAACCATTGGTGTCACTGTCACGAAGATCTTACAAACCTCTGCCGGTCGGATGATCTTCGCGAAACCAATTTCGGACCATTAGGATTTTTTATGGAACTCAAGATTTATAATACGCTCAGTCGTACGAAAGAAGAATTTAAACCGATCGAACCAGGCAAGGTGCGCATGTATGTCTGCGGACCAACCGTATATGCCGATGCCCACCTTGGTCACGCCATGTCTGCCCTGGTGTTTGACATCGCCCGCCGATACCTCGAGTATAAGGGTTATGATGTCAGATATGTCATGAATTTCACCGATGTGGATGACAAAATCATCAACAAAGCCAACGAACTTGGCGTTGACGCATTCTCACTTGCCCAGCAATATATTGATGGCTACAAGCACAACCTTGA
>JAAYZW010000135.1 GCA_012514645.1 Chloroflexota bacterium | reverse complement strand
CGACGAAAGCACCCAGGTGGAGGTATTAGCCTATCCCCTGAACGCGGTCGGTCAAAAACTGATGTTTGGGGCGCGACCCGGTGTGGTGCAAACCGTCTTGAAAACAATATTTGAAAGAGTGAATGCGATATTGCAAGTGTAACTATGACAGAAAACCCGTTTGGACGAGCGCCCGCAGACGGCGTCACCAGGCTTATTTTTGTGCGCCATGCCCAGACCGATGCCAACGCGAATCATTATTTGCAGGGGCAGTCTGACGGTGTTTTAAACGAAACTGGTATTGCCCAGGCAGCCAGAATCGCAGCGGTGTTGAAGGATTTTTTCATCGAAAAAATTTATTCCAGCGACCTGAAACGAGCGTTAGCGACCGCGCAGGCAATCGCCAAAAACCACCCTACTGAGGTCCAGCCCGATTCCCGCTTACAAGAATGGAATTGCGGCGATTGGGATCTGATGGAGACGGCTGTATTTCTCCAGATGGTCAGAGACCAGGGCATCACGCCAGCTACTTTCGCGCCGCCAAACGGTGAAACCTTTCATGACGTTCGCCGGCGAGCAGAAGCTGTCCTCACTGAAATTATCAGTCAGTCAGAGGGTAAAAGTGTCCTGGTGGTCTCGCATGGCGATTTTATTCGGTCGATGATAAGCATCCTGATGGGGATCGATATCAATACTTCGGCAAACATTCTTCTTGATAATGCGTCTTACAGCGTTCTGGAAAATCACCAGGGCAGCTGGAAGATTCTAACTATAAACAGAATATCTTAATTGGAGGCAGTACAATGAAAACGTTAGGAATTGGAGTAATTGGACTGGGGGCAATTGGGGCAAAGCACGTTAGCGTGCTTAAGAATCTTCGCGAAGCAAATATTGTGGGCGTAGCAGACCTGGACCAGGAATTGGTTGACAAAACCATTTCCGGCACCGCTATCAAGGGCTACACCGACTATCGCCAGTTGTTAGCCCACCCCGACCTCGAAGCGATCATCGTGGCAACCCCCGATCATCTGCACAAAGATATCACCATCGAAGCCGCTCAGGCTGGCAAGCACATCCTCGTTGAAAAGCCGATTGCCACCACAGTCGAAGACGGTGAGGCGATGATTGCTGCTGCCAAAGAAGCTAATGTAAAACTGATGGTCGGCTTTACTCTGCGGTTCGTGCCCCATTATGTTCAGGCGCGTGAAATCATCCAGAGCGGTAAGCTTGGCAAGGTTGTCAGTGTTTATTCACGCCGTATGAACGTGATCACCCAGGCAGACCGCCTCGGCGGACGGATCGGTGTATTGCACTTCCTTGGCATTCACGACTTCGACCTGCTGCACTGGCTGCTGGGTGTCGAGCCCGACCAGGTTTATACAGCCGAATCCACCAGCGTTGTGAAACGCCATCCCCAGGAAAACGAAACCTTTAACACCTTCAAGTTTAAAGACGGCACCCTGGTTTGCGCTCATATCGGCTGGAATCTGACCACAGCCCACCCTGGCGGAAGGGACTTCAAACTTACCGTGATTGGTGACAAGGGCTCATTGGACATCGATCTTGCCAGTCAGGGTTTGATGATGTATTCTGAATTTGGATCAAAATTCCCCTCGACCGCTCCCGGTTTGGACGTGGAAGATAAAGCCTTTATCGATGCAGTCCTGGATGATAAACCTGTACCAGCAACCGGTGAAGATGGCGTACTCGCGCTGAAGATGGTGCTTGCAGCGATCGAATCGATCGAAAAAGACGCTCCGATCAAGATCGAATAGGCGAAGGAAGCAAGGGAAAAAATGAGTAGAACAGAAAAATTAGATATTTTCCTTGCTAAGGTGAGCGGACAGCTAATCGTCTCCTGCCAGGCAACTCCTGAAGAAGCCTTGTTTGGGTCAGACATCATGGCAAAAATGGCAATCTCAGCCCTTCGCGGCGGCGCGAAAGGTATTCGCGCGAACT
>JAAYZW010000134.1 GCA_012514645.1 Chloroflexota bacterium | reverse complement strand
ATTGACCAGTTGCGGGATAAGCAAGTAATTTGATGAGAAGTGTTTTTGTCTTAACTGCTATTTCGTAGAGAACTGGCTTGCCTGTTCTTATTATGTGGTCTCGTAGGGAACTGTCTCGCCTGTTCCTATTGCGTAGACGTAGGGCGTGATTGGAAGCACCGGAAACTTCGACCAACGAGAATCTTGTCGTGCTTCCAATCCGCCGTGCGAAGCCATCTTTTCCCCCGGTCACTATAAAATGGCGGATTGGAGGTGCAATGCGCTCTTTGGACTGGAATTATCCGGCACCTCCAATCTCGCCCTACAGCCTGATCTTGTCATCCTGAGCGTAGCGAAGGATCTTTTCCCGCTCCCTGCTTGTCATCCTGAGCCAGCAAAGCAATCTACTCCCTTGCAGTCCTGTAGGGCGTGATTGAGGAGGTTTGTGCATAAATGGAATCGTTTACTTGCCCCTCCTCAATCCGCCTATATCAATCGTCACACACGCTTCTCGTGAGTGCCTGTAATGTGCAAACACCAGCTGCTGCGGCTTTATAAATAAAGCGAGAGTAAGCTTTCTGCTGGCATACGGGATTCTGCTTGCAAGTGTTTGCTATTACCTGGTTTGAAGATTGATCACATATTCAGATCCGGTTTCGATCTATATCAGCAGGGCAATACGAAACTTGTAGGCTGCGTGAAGAGCATATCTCAGAAGATTAACAAGACTCCTTTAATATCTGTTACATCAGGACTATCTTTTCACCTATTGAAATAAACGTTAGATTTGTCAATTGTCGTGACGGATCGAAAACGAACTAACCTCTGATAATTTTAAGCAGATTGTTGTTTCAAGCCCGCTTTGCGAATATCCTCCCGGCTATGCCATGTTACTCTAAACTGACCCTCGCCTTTATGGTTTTTACAAGAAAATTCTGCCTGACTGAAAGAACTTGTTTTCGGCATTTCGAATCCCAGTTTTACAATTACTCCTAAACAAGTTTTCTTTTGTCAATAATGATGACGATAGCTTTACAAGCATAACTATTGGAGTTCATAATAGATCAGGAAAAAATGTCCCCTTTTCTGTTTTTTTCCGTCATACTTAATGAGCTCAAAATTGCTTTAAACCTGCAGGATATCGTGAAAACGATTTGAAAGGAAATTTATGGCAGAAAGCAGTATTACATTGACATCTGAAAAAATTAGACGTGAGGCAGATGAAACAAAATTAATCAAAGCTGCTAAAAAGGATCCCAGAGCGTTTGGTGAGTTGTATAGGTTATACGTAAATCAAATCTTCCGGTATCTCTATAGTCGAATCGGAAATTTAGAAGAAGCAGAAGATGCCACCTCAAAGACATTTTTGGCAGCTTTCGAAGCGTTTGATAAATTTCGACAGGATGGGCACTTCGCATCCTGGTTGTTTGCGATTGCCCGTAACAAAGCGATGGATCATTTTCGTCAACGAGATAATTCTTCATCTGTGGACGAAATTGAGGATGTCCCATTGGAAAATGACCCCTTACTCGGGGTAATTCAATCAGAACAAACGGCAGCCCTATCCAGATTGATTCAAGCATTGCCCGAGGGAGACAGGGAGCTGCTCCGTTTGAGATTTCTGGCTGAAATGAGTTTTCCGGAAATCGCACGTATTCTTCACCGCAATGAAGATGCGGTAAAAAAAATGACATACCGGATGCTGGCACGGTTAAACAGCCAGTTGGAGGATTAAAATGAGTGAATTCAAATCAAACTCTGAGTTTGAAAAGAATGTTTCAGCGTCTTTTGGTGTTCCTGCAGTGCGCCCTGAGTTTGTTAACCAGGTGTATGCTAATCTGATGCAGCAGGCTGATGAGAAATCCCGTAAGTCTCACCGATTCTTAGGATTACGACCCGCATGGGCGGTTGCATCCGCAATCTTAGGAATCCTCATCATTAGCGTCTTTGTGATTGGTCCACAGCGTGTTTATGCATCTTTCCTGAAGCTGTTTGGTTATATTCCGGGAGTCGGAATTGTGAACCAAAGCAGCCCGATCCGGGTGTTGGCTGAACCTGTCAGTATAACGCGCGAAGACATCATCATCACAGTTACCTCAGCGACCCTCACAGGGGATCGCACACAGATCGAGTATCGTATCTTTGGCGTTCCTCAATCAGCCTACCCAGACCGGGGGGACGTTATCGGCTGTTATCCGCAGGAATATTTGCGCCTGGCAGATGGCACACTACTCACCGCGGTGAATTATGGCTATCAACCCGTCCCTGCCGATATTAATGAAGCGGTTTTCGTGATCCCTTGTATTCCCAATACCTTACCCGGCAGGGCTCCTGAAAACTGGGAGTTGCCGCTCCAATTCGTCCCAGCTCCGGCTGACATGGTTGTGATGCCAGTGACCGAGCTTTTACCTTTACCCTCACTACAAGTCGACATCGCCCAGAATTCCCCGGCTGCCGACGCGCCGGTCAGCCCTGATGATCATGTGGTGATGGTTAGCAAAGTGGTCGACACTACTGATGGTTACATCCTGGTCGGAAGTTTTCAGCCTCAAGTGCAGCCCGGTGAGACCTTCCAGCAAGTCGGTGCTTTGGAAATCCAGGATGCCAGCGGGAAGGAAATAGCATATACATATCCGCTGGACGTTAACGAGCTGATTAATGAAGAGCCAAACGGCAGCGGTTGGGGTGCTCAAATCAAGGCTACTGGATTGGATTATCCGCTGACGATCAGTTTCTTAGGTGTTGAAATCTACCCTGCTGACCCAAATGCGACTGCAGAATTTAGCTTTGATGCCGGGACTAACCCGCAACAAGGGCAGGTTTGGGAGCTCAATCAGGAAATCCAACTTGCAGGGCATACCCTGAAGCTGGTCTCGATCACAGCTGATTCGCGTGGTGGCTACTCGTTTAGTTTCGAGGTTGATCCGAAGGTGTACAGCGTTGGTGTTCAAATTTCTGGAACTACTCCCATTGGTGTAGGCGGAGGGGGTGGCATAAACCGCATCGGAGATGTTAACAAGTTCAGTGTGGTAATAAGCTACGAGCAGCGCCCAACGGGTGTGCTGACGGTCAGACTTTCAAATCTCACTCTGATTGGCGAGTCGATTACCTGGGAAGGGCAGTGGTCTCCGGAGACAGTCCGTACTGATCTCGTGGCTAATCCGCAGCTTCCCGCCCAGGTGTGTCTGACGCCGGAATCTCTTGCCCAACTTCAGGCGGCTCCAGCTGCATTGACCAACGGAAAGGTCCTGCTCTATGAAAAACTTGAAACCGGTGCCTGGGGGCTTGTGGTCCATGAGTTAGATGGGAGCCAGAAACAGATCGTGGCTCAACAAGGCACTTGGGGCGCCCTCTCACCGGATGGCAGCCAGGTGGCATATCCTGCTGCAGACGACCACCATCACATTTTTGACCTGGCTTTGCAGACCGAACAAGTCTTGCCAGGTTTGAGTGGATACGACCTGCATTGGTCGCCTGATGGAAAGCAAATTGCTTATTTAGGGATAGGCGCTGGCTCTGTAAACAGCGTCAATGTTATCAACATTGACAGCCATGAGGTAATGCAAATTTCCACGTTGAGCCAACAAACAATCATAGGATGGTCGCCTGACGGTTTGCTCTACTTTGCCGCTCCATACACCGGAAGCGCTGCCTGGAAAGTTTTCACCTACGAATTTAGCAGTGGCACCCAACAGGAGCGTTTCACGATTGAGAATGGAACACCTAAATTCCTCAATCCCAGTCTTTCCCCGGATGGTAATTGGATCGCGTATCGGGGCGCGGATAACAGCAGTGTGTACCTGGTACACCCAGACGGCAGCGATATGCATCTGATTCTGGATAATGTTAGCGCGGTTGGAATCGAATGGAGCAGCCAGGGCTGGCTTGGTGTGAGCCTGCGCAAGCCAACTTCCGATCAGTCGACTGTCGCCTTAATCAATCCTGACAGCTGCGAAGCGTACCTGCTGCCGATTGTTTCGGAAGGTGATCTGGAAGGATTGTTCATCGAGTAATTCAGAAGGTAACAGCAGTTAACAAGAAGAAGAAAGCAGGGCAGCTGGTGCTGCCCTGAAATGACAATGGATCAAAATACTGCCGGGTCTTTGATAAAATTTCGGACAAGATGATAAGAGACAAAAGTCATGGAGAACGAAATGAAAAAGCGAAATCAGTACAGTGAAGAACACAAAAAGCGAGCTATGAAAATGAGTCATGCTCCAAATCGAAGCGTGCAATCAATCACGCAAGAGTTAGGAATCAGTCGAGGCCTGCTGCAATTCCGCGCATCAGAATCATTCGGGAATGATTTCGTGTTCTTGTTTTGCTGCGAGTGCCAGTCTTGCCGAAATTTTTTCTGCAGAGTTCAGAGTCAGCGCCTTGATCTTGTCTAATCCGAATTTCTCCAACCTGGGTTTGAAGCCTGAAACACTTATGGCGGCCACTATTTCATTGTTCCAGTCTCTCACTGGAGTGCCGATGCACATCAAGCCTTCTTCAGCCTCTTCGTTGTCAAAGAAAACATTAGTTGTCTTCGATCTTTCCAGGTCTTCTAGGAAGGCATCAGGGGTTGTTATCGTGTGTTGGGTGTTTTTATGGAAAGGGGGTTTGCCGAGTAATGCAATTACCTCCTCTTTCTGCAGTCCGGAAAGAATAGCCTTCCCGATACTGGAACTATGGAGGGATGCCTCTGGACCAAGGTGTAGAGTAAACATCGATTTTGGTCTTCCCAAAACACTTTTCAGCATGAGAACTTTACCGTTCCGGATAACTCCAATGTTTGCTACTTCTTTCGTGGCAGCTGCCAATTCAACAAGAAAGGGCATAGCCATGGTCAGTAGAGAGTTATGCAGCTGGAATCCATGAGTGAGTTTGAGAACACTGGGACCCAACTCATACAAGCAGGTATCAGGGTTCTGGATGACGAAGTCGTAACTCATCAATGTGCTCACCGTTCGGAAAACCACAACCTTGGACAAATTAAGCGCTTCGCTCAATTCTGTTATGCCAAGAGGACGATATTCTTGCGCAAGTAACAATAACAACTGTAAAGTGCGTTCGACTGATACGATTGTATAGTTTTGTGAGCCCATTTGTTTAGCTCCTCAGCTTATTGGCATGAAGGTTGGACTGGCAATTCATTAAATTCTGTGCTAAGAAAATTATATGTCTCAACAGGAACCACCTATCATTAATATCATACTATCGATTTAGCAATTTCTTGAATGCGGCAAGTAAAAGGAGAAGATTTTCTTTTCTTGAACTGTAACCCATCAGACCGATTCTCCAAATCTCACCCTTGAGATCGCCGATTCCGCCCGCTATCTCTATATTATATACCTTTAACAACTGATTACGTATCTCGAGATCGTTGACCCCGCTTGGAATTTTGACTGTGGTTAAAGTAGTCAATCTTTGGGCTTCAGGTATAAACGGTTTAAGACCGATTTCCTCCAGTCCATCCCAGAATAATCGCGCGTTTTCTACGTGACGAGCCCACCGGTTCTCCAGACCCTCTTCCCATACCATGCGCAGACCTTCATACAACGCATAGTTCATGGAGACAGGGGCTGTGTGGTGGTAGGAACGGTCTTTGCCCCAATAGGCATTAATGATTGACAGGTCAAGATACCAGCTTGAAACTTTGGTTTTTCGGTTTCTGATTACTTCGATAGCTCTTTCACTGACCGTGAATGGAGCGAGCCCCGGGGGAACGCCGAGGCATTTTTGAGTTCCACTGTAACAAACATCAATTCCAAGCTCATCAACAGGGATGTTGATACCGGTCAGGGAGGTGACAGCGTCGACGACCAGGATGCCTCCCTGGTCATGTACAATGTCAGCCAGACCTTCCAACGGCTGCAATACACCGGTTGAGGTTTCAGCGTGGACAATTGCCACAACTTTGGCAGGTTTCCTTTTCAATTCCTCTGCGATCTCATCGAGGGTGAATGCCTTGCCCCACGGGCACCTGAGCACGCTCAAGTCTGCACGGTATCGCTCTGCCATCTCTACGAGCCTGTTGCCGAAAAAGCCATTCGTGCACACCAGTACCGGCGTTCCATCTTCAATAAAATTAGCCAAAGATGCCTCCATACCAGCACTGCCAGTACCGGAAATTGGAATAGTGACACGGTTTTTGGTTTGAAATACATATCTTAATAGTTCCTGGGTCTTGTCCATAAGCTGCAAGAAGCAGGGGTCCAGATGCCCGATCATGGGTGCTGTCATCGCGCTGGTAACCCGTGGATGTACCATGCTCGGACCAGGTCCCAGTAAAATTCGTGGGTTCCGGTTGAGTTCTGGATAGGTGATGTCGGTGTTTACAATATTAATCATTTTTCTCTCCATTGTGAATGTTTTTTATCTGCTCAAGAAATTGCTGTGCTTGTGTTTTTATAATTGAATTGGTGTCGAACTCGATCAGGCTGGCACCATCACGAGCAGCCTTTAAGCCGTCTTTGAGACAAGCAACCGGGGCAACATAGCCTTTATCGGAATTTCTGACTGCTTCCTTTGCATCTTTGATCAGTTCTCTGACCTGCCCGATGTCTTCTGCTTCGGTGTATCCCAATGATAGTGCCATATCATGTGGACCAAAATCGAGATAATCAACACCTGGAACTTCCAGAATTTCAGGGAGATTCTTAAGCGCCTCTGCCTCTTCGATCATGAGCAAGACGAAGGTGCTTGCGTTGACTTCCTTGTAGTATTCCTCGGCGGGCAGGTCGGCACCATATTTAGCTGCCCTGGAGCGCCCGCCAGCTCCTCGCTTGCCCAGTGGATAGTATTTGACCGCATCCACTGCAGCCTGCGCATCGGTTGCTGTTTTTATGTGAGGAACAAGAATACCTTTGACTCCGACCTCCAGGTACCCGAGGATGACTTCCGGATCATTCTTGATTACGCGTGCTATTGATAGCATTCCTGTCAATTCAGCGGCGCGCACGCAAGCCTGGACAGACTCGATATTGAACGCGATATGTTCGCAGTCTATGAAAACATAATCGAACCCAAGTATACCCATGAACTCAACCATGTCTGGCGATGGAAATGCAAGGTTAAATCCGATGAGAGGGCTTCCCCTGTTCTTTTTACTTGCCAAATTATTCATTTATTACTCCGATTTTGGTGTAACAGGAAGAGACATTGGTTTTCCTGATTATCAGGAAGATTAACAATAATGCGACGAGATCCAGTGCCGCCGCGAAAAACAAGTTCACATTCCAACCAATCCTGTAAAGAAAAGGTCCCAAGAAAATGCCTAATGCCACCCCTGCCTGGTTGACCATCATTCTCATGGATAAAGAGGTCAATCGGTTTTCTTCAACGATATGATAAATGAATGGAATGAGAGCAACAATGAAGAACTCATAGCTTAGAAAGATCATCGCCAGGCACACAATTGCTCCCGCAAGAGAATTAGCTGTCAGGGTCATCGCAAACGCTCCAATTATATGGAGCAATACGCCGAGCCCAAGGGCAATACCCGGTTTAAGCCGGTCACTAAGGAAAGCTGAGAGACCCTCACCGCCCAATTCAACCAGACCAATAATAATAGACATTCCTCCCAGAGCTGCGATTTGAAAATTAAACGAGTTTTCAAAGTGAGTGCTATAAATAATAGTGATCATGGCATGCCCGGCCGCCACCAGCAGTAGCGTTGCGAGAAGGTAAAGCATAGCCCTGTGGCGGGTGATGCTGGCAAAGACTTCTTTTATTTTTAAATGGTTTCCAGCCTCCCGCTTTTTGCCTCCTGACAGCCAGAAGAACATGAAAAAGGCCAATACAAACCCCAGGCCGGCTAACAAGGGGTACGGAGCCATCCAGGTTGATCGTCCTATGAGAACACCGACCAGGGGAACTCCGACGATTGCAGCGAGTGACCAGCCTGTTTCAGGAAGGCTTAACGCAAAACCCCTTTTTGAATGATTTGAAAAAGTTCCGATATATGCTTGCATGGACGGGTTGAAAAAGATCCTCCCAAGGCTGGACAGGATGAGCATAACCAGGAAGAATCGGTACTCAGGAACAAGAGAAAACAAAGTGTAACCAACAGTGAACAGCGAGACGCCCAGAATAACCCCTGATTTTGTCCCACGGTTCTCGGAGAATAGGATTACGAACGGTGTGATGATGCCCAAAAGATAGCAAGAGGAAATTGCCGTGGCGATTGTTTGAAGGTCCTCACCCAAACCTCTGGCGATAATCGGCAAAAACGCGATGATCATCCGCTGCCCGGTGTCGATTACGCTTCGAGTGACAGTAAAGAGGGCAAGGTCAACTCTGAAAGGATTAATAGCAACTGCCTTTGAGCGGAAGTTAACCTGTGGAGATTTGCTGGGGTTTAATGAAGTTTCCTTCAAATTTTCAGGCATGCAGGGCTCTCTTTTTTTAAACTTTTTAATACCATCTTTAGCCTGATATTGGTATTTGGTACCCACTCTGTAAGGCTGGAACCGGCAGAAATAAAACAAAAACAGACTTGGGATGATGGAAAATCGGTTCGGTTCTTTATATTCACGGTAAGCAGCCTCAGTTTTCAAGTTTTTTGTTTTTTAGCATTGACCATATCTCGAATGATTGGTATTATATCAGCATTAACCGAAACAGTGTTACAGAAACATCGTTTCATATCATAATCTGAATCACTAGGAGAAAAAATGAAAAAAATTGGAAAGTTGCTGCTCGTGCTAGCGATTACGGCTTTGGCTGTTACCTCTTGCACTACCGAAAATCAAGCAGACTCAAGGCTTGATGCAATCCTGGAAAGTGGAAAGATGATCTGTGCAACCTCAGCAGATTTTCCTCCCATGGAATTTATTAACGATGATGGTACTTTTGATGGTTTTGATATCGATTTCATCAACGAACTCGGAAACAGAATGGGTGTAACTGTAGAGATGTGGGATATGCCCTTTGACAGTTTGATTCAGTCTCTCGCAGAAGGCAAGATCGACTGCGTCATCGCGGGCATGGGTCCAAGCGAGGAACGCGATAAGCAGGTCGATTTTTCAATCTCGTACAAGGAACGTGTTTACGCCGTAATGAGTGCAATTGATAGCGACGTCGTAGTGAATGAGTTTGACGACATTGCCAAATATCGGCTTGGAACGCTTTCAGGTGGGGTTCAGGTCGAATTGTTTAGATCACGCTGGTTGGAAACTGGCATGATGCCGGAAGAAAACCTGATGTTCTATGATCGCACAGACAGCGGCATCCTAGACCTGGTAGCCGGTCGACTTGACCTATGGTGGTCCCAGGATGTCGTGGTCCAGGATTGGGTTAAGAGAGAACCAGTGAAGTCTGCTTTTATTGTTCCTGGTGATATTATCGGTGGTGCAACCGTGATTAGCCTCCCCGAAGGTGACACCGAGCTGAAGGCTAAGTTTGATGAATTAATCACTGAGATGATTGAGGATGGGTTCCGGGATAGTCTGCTGGACATCTGGGGTATCCCTCGTTAACCAACTTACGGTGGCGTTGCCAATCCCCTGCGATTAACGAGGAATGAGAGGCTGCTGCTAAAAGTAAGCTTGCTCCCATGAGCAGCAGCCTCTTCATATAAAAGCCACTGGGATTCGCCCGGTCGGAAAGGAGTCAATGTTGTTCCCTGAATTATTAGAAGCAATCACCAGCAAAGTTCCCTGGAACATTATCCTGAACACATTCCAGGTGCTGCTCAAAGGAATGGTTGTAACTGTTGAAGTTGCGGTTGGAGCTTTGTTCCTTGGAATTGTGTTGGGTCTGGTCCTTGGTCTGGGAAGAGTTTATGGGGGAAGCCTGGTATCCAAAGTAATAGCAATTTTTGTGTTGATTTTACGGGCTCTTCCACCTGTGTTAACAATTTTTATTTTGTTTTATGCTGTAACCAGCATAATTAACTTGCCGCCGCTACTGGCAGGCATTCTCTCACTTGGTCTTTCGAGTGGTGCTTTTCAAGCTGAGATATTCAGAGGCGCCATTTTGGGTGTACCGGACGGGCAGATGATCTCTGCCAGAGCACTCGGGATGACCAAAGGAGAAGCCATTCGAACGATCATCATTCCCCAGGCTTTCCGCTTGGCAATCCCATCCTGGTCCAACGAAGCCGCACTGGTGATCAAAAACTCATCCTTGGTCTATGTGTTGGGAATACCAGACATGATGCGGCAGGCTCAGTATGCGGCGGCTCGTACAGCTGAACCTTTCCTGATTTTTTCCCTTACTGCCTTGGCATATTACCTTTTGATTCTTTTAGCGAACAAGGGATTGTCTGCTTTAGATCAAAAGTTTAGGATTCCTACATTGGAGCTTGAACTATGAATAATCAACCTGTAATCGCCTGTCAGGATATACACAAAAAATTCGGACAGACAGAAGTGCTAAAAGGGGTTTCTTTCGATGTGTTTAACTCGGAG
The DNA here is from genome assembly GCA_012514645.1 of Chloroflexota bacterium. Lineage (GTDB taxonomy): Bacteria > Chloroflexota > Anaerolineae > Anaerolineales > Anaerolineaceae > Mesolinea. Next base: position 7,178 of record JAAYZW010000134.1, on the reverse strand, counting down.
GTCATCGTCATCATCGGCCCGAGTGGAACCGGAAAGAGCACCTTGCTGCGCTGCCTGAACCTGCTAACGATTCCCGACCAGGGAAAGGTTTGGTTGGAGGGAGAAGAGATTACCGCTCCGAAAGTGGATATTAACGTTGTCCGTCAGAAAATGGGCATGGTTTTCCAGGATTTCAATCTTTTTTCTCACCTTACAGCCATCGATAATATCAACGTGGGGCTGGAGAAAGTTTGCCACTTTAAGAAAAACGAAGCTAACGAGAAAGCCCTCATGCATCTTAATCAGGTTGGACTGGTTGACAAGAAGGATCTCTACCCTGGGCAACTTTCAGGTGGGCAGCAGCAGCGCGTTGCCATCGCCAGGGCTCTCGCGATGGATCCGGTCGTGATGCTGTTCGATGAGCCCACCTCGGCACTTGACCCGGAACTGATCGGTGAAGTGTTGATTGTTATGAAAAACCTCGCCAAATCCGGCATGACCATGATCATGGTCTCGCATGAACTTGGTTTTGCGCGTGAGGTCAGCAACCGGATCATTTTCATGGAGAATGGTGTGATCGGCGAGCAGGGCTCACCGGAAAAGCTTTTCACAAATCCTCAAAATGCCAGGACAGCTCAATTCCTGCATAAAATTAACGAGCTTTACGGCAGTACCGAGGAAGAACAAATCGCCGGGAAAGACGTTTTGTAATATGGAAAACATCATCTTTTTATTCACCAGCCATTGGATGGACTTCCTCAAAGGTACAGGCGTAACGCTTAGAGTTACCTTTATTGGCTTGCTCCTGGGCATGGCATTAGGGTTGCCCCTGGCACTCATGCGGACTTATGGCAGTAAGCCCGTCAGCAAATTCGCAGAAACCTATATCGCTCTCTTCAGGGGAACGCCATTGATGGTGCAGCTATTCCTGATTTACTTTGGTCTGCCCGACTTTGGCATCACTTTAGAACGATTGACGGCTGCCTGCATTTCTCTTGGACTAAACAGCGCTGCCTACCAGGCTGAATATTTCAGAGGAGCTTTTACTTCAATTGGACTTGGTCAGATGATGGCTGCCAGAGCTCTCGGGATGTCGAAGATCAAAGCAATCTTCTACATCATTATCCCGCAGGCATTGAGGCTGGTTGTCCCTGGATGGGCAAATGAAGCGATTGGTATGCTCAGGGCATCTTCAGTTATTTTCCTGATCGCTATTCTGGATGTCATGGGAGTCGGGAAAGTGCTTTCCGGACGTTACTTTACCCCAATGGCTTCTTACAGCGCTGTTGCCATCATCTATGTTATTCTCGTCCTTTCGATGGGATGGGGTTTGAATAAACTGGAAAATTCCCTGAGGATTCCGGGCTTGCAAGTGGAACTTAGAAAATAGTTATCCAAGGAGTATTGAGTGGAAACCCAACACCTTAGTAAAGAAAAAATTGAAGAGTTGGCGGCGTTTGACTCTCCTACGATCGCCAATGCAGTTGAGGCTTTTGAAGTGCGCGACCAATGTGAGGGGTTTGCTTCGCTGGCATTGCGTTGCCTGTACCCCAATTACCCGTCAATGCTTGGCTATGCCATCACCTGTGTGGAAGATACTGCTTCTCCCGGTCGAAAAGAAGACCGCGACAAATATTTGAACTACGAGCTACTCTACCGCGCTATTGAAGCTTCACCAAAACCAGTCGTGGTTGTAGTCAAAAATATCGGTTCTGACCTGCTGCGTTCCGATCATCTTGGTGACATCATGGCTACAATTTATCATCGTCTGGGATCGGTCGGCTTTGTCACTGATGGTGGTATTCGTGACGTACATGGGATTTTCGAGCGAGCTCCAGGCTTTCAGGTGTTTTCTGCTGGAACGGTTGTTTCGCACGGCATTCCCAGGCTGGTTGAAATCGGCACCACAGTGTCAATCTGTGGGCTCACTATCAAGCCGGGTGATCTTTTGCATGGTGATGCCAACGGGCTGGTCAGTATCCCCAACATAATTGCGGACAAAGTTGCCGACCAGGCGCGTAAAGTACTGGAAATCGAGAACAGAAAACTCGAATTTATCAAAAGTCCCGGTTTCTCTCTTGATGCCTGGGGTCAGAAGTTTGGTTTTTAGAATTCTTTGAGGATATTTATGCCTAACGTTGCATTTTTAACTTTGCTTGACCCGGAAATCAGCGGCTGGATACTGGAACACGTGCCCGCCGGTTGGAATGTTGATACTCTCTCTCTGGATATCCCAGACCGAAAAAAAATCGAACATATCAAGAAAGCAGACTTCTTACTCCTCTTCCCTGAGGAGATCTCGAATAATGTTCTCGAACACGCCCAACACATCAAGCTCGTCCAGTTGCTCAGCGCCGGGTATGACTTGCTGGATATCGGCAGGTGTAATGAATTGAAGATACCTGTCGCCAACGTCGGAGGAGCGAATGCCGTTGATGTGGCAGAGTATGCTGTGACATTGATGCTTTCGTTTTATCGTCATATCATCGAACAGAACCACATGGGTCGAACCGGTAACTGGGATTTTGCTGTACCAAACCGTGATTACTTCACCATCCAAGGCAAGGAAGTGGGTATCGTCGGTCTCGGTAAGATTGGGAAGCATGTTGCCAAACTGGTTACTGCCTTTGGCGCGAAAGTCACTTACTATGACATTAACAGGCTGCCAGTGGAACAGGAAGCGGCAATATCTGTAACCTATGCGCCCCTGGATGAATTGGTGCGGAAATCAGATATTATTTCCCTCCACACACCTCTGACGCCTGAAACAAGGCACCTGATTGGCGCAAACCAGTTTGCCCTAATGAAACCCACAGCACTCCTGGTGAATACGTGCCGCGGTGATGTGATTGACGAGCAGGCTATGATCACCGCACTGCAGGAGCAGAAAATCCTCGGAGCTGCTCTAGATGTCCTCTCGCAGGAACCCCCTCCCATGGACCATCCCATCCGGAAAAAGAATAATGTGATTCTTACACCCCACATTGCCGGTCGTACCCGTGATACGTATTCTCGCAGAGGTGAGTTCGTGTTCCAAAATATGCAACGAGTATGGGAAGGCAAACCTCCACTGGCACTGGTTACTGATTAAACCTGTTCCCTCCTCTTCCCCTGGCTAAAGGTGAAGTTTTCTTTAGCCAAGACTAATACATGACAAGGATCAAAACAAGCCATGATTTTCGATTTTTTGAATATACAACCTGACAATGCCAGATACTTTCCGGCTGAAAGATTGCAGTTATTTGCAACATCTATCCTCCAAGCTTTGAATGTACCCGAAGAACATGCCCGCATTTCAGCTGATGCCTTGGTTAGCGCAAATTTACGGGGGGTGGACACACATGGGATTATTAATTTGCTTGAATACACGCCCATGATCCTGGACGGCAGCTATACCATTCCCCAAGAAATCAGGGTAATCAGGGAGTCTGAATCAACAGCGCTGATGTCAAATGGAAACGGGCTTGGTTTTGTCGGCGGCGTTTATGCCATGCGCTTAGCGATCCAAAAAGCCTGGGAAACCGGCTCTGGTCAGGTGGTGATATGTGATGGACGGCACATCGGTATGGCGGCATACTTTTCCATGATGGCACTTGAGCACGATATGATCGGCATTACTTACACTAACGGAAGCCGGAGCGTGAGACCTATTCTGGGTGCCCGCACCAGGCTGGGAACCAACCCCCTGGCTTTTGCTGCCCCCGCAGGAAAACAGCGCCCCTTTGTCCTGGACATGGCAACTAGCACTGTCGCTGGTCGAAAGATTGAATTGGCTCACAACCTGGGTGTTCCTATTCCTGAAGGCTGGGCGGTAGATTACAAGGGTCACCCGATCACAAAACCACCCTTGAAACGCAGCGATGCCTGGGCACAAAACCCCCTGGGCAATACCCTGGTGCAGGGAGGTCACAAGGGGTATGGACTGGCAGTCATGATCGACATCATGACTGGAGTTCTTTCCGGTGGAGGGTATGGTGCGAATATGTCGTTTGGGCAAAACTATACCTGGGTTATGGCTCTGGATATCTCCCGAATCAGACCAGTAGATGAATTCAAGCAGATGATGGATGACATGATCATAGAATTGCATTCCACTCCTCCCGAGGAAGGTGCTGAACAGGTGTTGGTGGCTGGAGACCCTGAAGCTGACACCCAGGTCCTGCGCATGAAAACAGGCGTCCCTTTCCATTACGACCAGGTGAAAAAATTGAACGAATTGGCTGCGTCTTTGAAAGTTGACGGATTACATTAGCAGCTGAGCGCTCAGTGTGCAGAACACTTACGAGGTAGAAATATGACAGAAAGAATAATGCACTACGTCCCCGTGGATATTATCTATCGTTTTATGAGAGATTTTTTTGTGAAAGTAGGCACACCAGAAGATGACGCTGCGATATGTGCGGATGTGATGATTGCCTCAGATCTCCGTGGGATCGAATCGCATGGGATTGGCAGGCTCAGGTACTACTACAACCGCATTATTTCAGGACAGCATGATGTGAAAACGCCTATGCAGGTGGTTAGGGATGGAGCCACTACAGCGGTAATCGATGGTAATCATGGCTTGGGAATGGTGATTTCCAAGCGCGCCATGCAGATGGCTATTGAAAAGGCACGAGTCCACGGTATGGCATCCGTGGCAGTCCGTAATTCGACCCATTTTGGCATTGCTGGCTACTATCCTATGATGGCTGTGGAACAAGGCATGATCGGGCTGACAGTTACCAACTCCAGACCATCCATGTCTCCAACCTTTGGCGTAGAACCCTTGCTAGGCACAAATCCGATCGCTTTCGGTGCTCCCACAGATGAACCCTTCCCATTCATTTTTGATGCTGCTACCCCAATTGCACAGCGCGGAAAAATTGAAGTTTTGGCTCGCAATGGTGAGGAAATTCCCGATGGGTGGGTGATCGATTCCAAGGGTCGGACCGTCACCAGCCCAGCTGTCGCGATGGCATCCTTTGAAAAGAGGCAGGCATCCTTCTTGCCCTTGGGTGGGGCTGGTGAAACCCTCTCCGGTCATAAGGGGTTTGGTCTAGGAACAATGGTTGAAATCCTTTCAGCCAGCCTGCAGACTGGCAGTTTTCTCACTGATCTATCCGGAGTGGATGCCTCAGGTAATCCCCAACCTTTTCGGATTGGGCATTATTTTTTGGCCATTAATATCGAAAATTTTACCGACCTTGAGACCTTCAAACTCACTACCGGCAACATCCTGCGGCAGTTACGCAACTCTAACAAAGAACCTGGTCAGTCACGCATCTATACTGCTGGAGAGAAAGAATTCGAAAAAGAAAAGGAGGTCAGGGCAAAAGGTATCAAAATCATCCCCAAACTGCAGGATGATATTGTTTTCCTGCGGGACAGACTGGAATTGAGCGAAATTGCTTTTCCTTTTTAGGAATAGCATGTGAAGACGAAACTATTAAATCTGAAGGAGCTGATTGTGAAAATTGTATCCGCAAGATATAAAGAATTGAGAGCAACGGCAATGGGGGAGGTTAATGATGCTTTAAGAACATTTCCGGACATTATTAACCTAGGATTGGGTGATCCGGATTTCATAACGGATGATGTGATTATCAACAATGCCTGCCTGGATGCCAAAGCTGGTCATACCAGGTATACCGACTATCGGGGAGACCCCGAGTTACGCAAAGAAATTTCGGGCTTTTATGAGAACGAATACAACCTGGCGATAGGTGATGACGAAATCTTCATTACGACTGGTGGCTGCCATGCCATGTACCTGGCGTTGGAAGCGATTCTGAACGACGGCGATGAGGTGCTGGTCCAGTCACCGTGCTTTACGCCTTACCCTGACCAGGTGCGCCTAGCCAGGGGCGTTCCAATCGAGGTTCCCACCTATGAAGAAAACAGATTCCAGTTAAGAGAAGATGTATTGGCTGGCTTGATCACTGAAAAGACCCGCGCGCTGATCATCAACACTCCCAACAATCCAACCGGCAGTTGTTTCTCCCTTGATACTTTGCAGATGATCGCCCGCTTTGCAAATGATCACGACCTGATCGTCATAGCAGACGACATCTACACATCCTATAGCTATGAGAATCCGTTTGTTCCGATCATTTCTCTGCCAGGGATGCGAGAACGAACCATCACGATAAACTCCTTCTCCAAGAACTTCATCATGACGGGGTGGAGAATTGGGAATATAGTTGCGCCGGCTGAACTCGTCAGGGTGATCCAGCATATTAACGAAAATGTGGTTTTCACGGTGCCTTCCATTTCCCAGCGAGCTGCCATCCATGCCCTGAGAAACCGCCAAATACAGGACAGTGTTCTGGAAACTTATAAAAATCGGACCAGCCAATTGGCTAAGCAGATAAATTCCACCCCAAACATGTCAGTAATCACACCACACATGGGCACTTTTTACCTGTTTATCAACATCCGAAAGACAGGGCTCAGTTCTAATGAAGTTAGTAAACGCATATTGAATGAAGCGCATGTACTGGTTCTGCCTGGTGTCGATTTTGGAAAGTGCGGAGAAGGATACATACGAGTCTCTTGTACAGTTTCACAGGATAACCTGACTGAAGCCTTTGAACGTATTGGTTACATGGATATTTTCTCTTAGCTGTTTGAACCAAATAGAGAGAATAGAAAGAGGCTGTCACAAAAGACTTGTGACAGCCTCAACGGCTTGAAGAACCGCGGCGTGGCCGATATCCTGATCATCTCCGTGGACGGGTTGAACGGTTTTACAGAAGCGATCGAGGCGGTATATCCCAAAACAGAGCTGCAGCGCTGCATTTTGCACCAGATACGCAATTCAACACGCTATGTTTCGTACAAAGATTTGAAGGCGTTTACAGGTGGATTGAAACCGATTTACAAAGCCGTGACCGAAGACGCAGCCCTGCTGGCTCTGGATGAGTTTGAGGCAAACTGGGCTGGCAAATATCCCCTGGCGATCAAATCCTGGCGGGAGCACTGGACGGAACTGGCAACCATGTTCAAGTATCCGGAAGCCTTACGAAGGATCATATACACGACCAATGCCCTGGAAAGTTTCAACCGACAATTGAGGAAGGTGACAAAGACTAAGACGGCCTTTGTCAGTGATGATGCCCTGCTAAAACAGCTATACCTGGTGATGGTACAGATCACGAATAAATGGACTATGCCGATTGCACATTGGCGCGATATTCTGGCACAACTGATGATATTCT
>JAAYZW010000133.1 GCA_012514645.1 Chloroflexota bacterium | reverse complement strand
CTGCAAGCCTGAGATAGTCGGTAAGTTAAGCAGGGAATCGACTGAAGGAATCGGGCGTAAAGGCTTCATTTCAGACCGCTTGATCAGGGCTCCAGCGGCTGCGTTCCCACATGCGGATCAGGAATTCAATCAGAACCAGGGCTGCCCCAAGTATGGTTCCGAGCGGCAAGGTGAGCACGCGACCAATTTGCAGCCAGGCGAGTAGCGCGGCAAAAACACCAAACCAAAGCGCCTGGCGGATGACCACATTGGGTCTGGCTGGGGGGGTTGAAGGGAAGCGGCGGTTTATAAACCAGGTCAGCGGCATGAAAAGACCAGCTCCAAGCAAAAGCAAGCAAAAGTATAGCAGCCAGCGTGGTCCTACTGTAGGCAGGAGGTAATTGACTGTGTAATAAAGCCCGCCGCCACCCAAAGCGAGCAGGATCAGGATTGCCGGTAAATAATAGGAAAAAGGTTGGGGGCGATTGTCTGATTGCATAGGCGAATTATACATTAAGAATCGAGCGGGAGAGAGGTTTTGTTCGTAAGAGCGGGTTCAAAACCCGCCAATACAAAAACCCACTCATGCCAGAAATTTCAATTTGAAAACCGAAGATTAGCCGTGATTTTGATGGGGTGGGTTTCGCTGATTAAAAATTTCAGCCTTCCTCACGTTTTGAATCCACCCCTACGGTTGTTATAACTTCATGTACGTCAAACCGCTGCACACCTATCCTGTGATAAACTTTTCTTCGATTGACAACGAGTATCTGCCTCGGTTGAGGCTTTTTTTACACCTGTGAGGGTCTATGGACACAAAACCAACGAACAAGAAAAATGCCTACCTGGATGCACTCGACAAGCGAGTGCTTGTCTTTGACGGAGCGATGGGCACCACGCTGCAAACGCTTAACCTGAGCGCGAAGGACTATGGTGGCGAACACCTGTCGGGGTGCAACGACGCGCTTGTGCTGGTCAACCCTGATGTCGTCCTGGGTGTCCACCGTGCTTTCCTTGAGGCAGGAGCGGATGTGGTCGAGACCAATACCTTTCGCTCCAACCGCCTGACCCTGGCCGACTACAACCTGCAGGACCACGTGCTTGAATTGAACGAAAAGGCTGCCAGCCTTGCGAGACAAGCCGCGAACGAATTCTTTACGCCTGAAAAACCACGCTTCGTGGCTGGCTCGATGGGACCTTCCGGTAAGCTGATCTCAACCGATGACCCTGAAATGTCTGACATCAGCTTTGACGAATTGACAGACATTTTTCGTGAGCAGGCGGTCGGTCTGATCCGGGGTGGGGTTGATCTGCTGCTGATCGAAACTTCGAATGATATTTTGGAAGTGAAGGCTGCAATCAATGGCATCCGCCAGGCGTTTGCCGAAGAGCAGCGCTGGCTGCCGATCCAGGCTCAGGTTACGCTGGATGTAAACGGCAAGATGCTGCTGGGGACTGATATCACCGCGGTGACTGCAATTTTGGACGGGATGGGTGTGAATGTGATCGGTCTCAATTGCTCGACCGGTCCTGAACATATGCGCGAATCGATCGAATATTTAACTTCCCAATCCACATTGCCAATTTCTGTCATCCCTAACGCTGGTTTGCCGCTTAACATCGACGGATTGGCGGTCTACCCAATGACGCCAGACGAATTTTCTGAACAACTGGCAGGCTATGTCGCCAGAAATGGTGTTCGCATTGTTGGGGGGTGTTGCGGCACGCGACCGGAGCATATCGCCGTCCTGGCTGAGACGATTGCCGAGATTGAGGCATTCAGGGCAAAAGGTCAATCGGGAGCGATGCTGTCCTCATCAGTCCAGGCGGTTGAGATCGAGCAAAAGCCGGCTCCGTTTATTATCGGCGAGCGCATGAACGCGCAGGGTTCAAAGGCATTTAAGCGCATGCTGTTGGCAGAGGATTTCGATGCAATCATGCAGGTTGCACAGGACCAGCTGGACTTTGGTGCGCACGCGCTGGACATCAGCGTGGCAACCACAGAACGAAGCGACGAAGCCGAATTGATGAGGAAAATCGTCAAACGACTCTCGCTGGAGACCCCCGTCCCGCTGGTTATTGATACAACAGAGGTGGTTGTCGTCGAGGCAGCACTGCAGACAGCACCGGGACGCAGCCTGATCAATTCCACCAACCTTGAATCCGGCGAGGAAAAAGCCGGCAAAATCTTCACGCTTGCCAGGCAATACAGTGCCGCGGTTATGTGCCTGACCATTGATGAAGCTGGGATGGCAAAGACTTCTGAAAGAAAACTGGCAATCGCCCGCCGGATATACGACCTGGCGGTGCAGGATTATCACCTGAGACCGGAAGATTTGGTTTTTGATCCGCTTACCTTTACCCTGGCGACCGGTGAAGAGGTTTGGCGGGACAGTGCCTCAGAGACGCTAAAAAGTCTCGAGGTAATTAAGCGAGAACTACCAGGTGTGCATACCTGTTTGGGCGTCAGCAATGTCTCGTTTGGTTTGGCGCAACCAGCCCGCAAGCTGATCAACAGTGTTTTTCTGCATCATGCCGTTGAAGAAGGTTTGGATATGGCGATTGTTAACCCAGCTCATGTCCGCCCTTATGGCGAGATTTCCATGGAAGAAAGGCAGTTGGCAGAAGATTTGATCTTCAACCGCTCAGCCGACGCGCTGGAGAAATTGATTACCTATTTCGAGACACATGAAGCCAGCCAGGCAGAAGGGGTTGGCAGGAAGGACCCATTTGAGGGGTTGAGTGTCCGCGAGAGGCTTTTCAAACGGATAGTGGTCCGCCAGAAAAATGGGCTGGAAGAAGACATTGACCTGCTGCTTTCCGGGAACGAGCAACCCAAGGCGGAGACCGCGGTTGAGATCCTCAACGAGGTTCTTTTGCCGGCGATGAAAGAGGTGGGTGATCGCTTTGGATCGGGTGAGTTAATTCTGCCCTTTGTGCTCCAGTCGGCGGAAACTATGAAAAAGGCGGTTGATCACCTGGAACGATATCTTGAAAAGCAGGAAGGTTTAAGCAAAGGCAAAATCGTGCTCGCGACGGTTTACGGCGATGTGCATGATATCGGTAAAAACCTGGTCAAGACCATTTTGGCGAACAACGGTTATGAAGTCGTTGATCTCGGCAAGCAGGTGCCGGCAGAAGAAATTATCAGCCGGGCAATG
>JAAYZW010000011.1 GCA_012514645.1 Chloroflexota bacterium | reverse complement strand
CCGGCAGCATTACATCCAGAATAATCAGATCAGGGTTGATTGATCGCGCCAGGTTGAGCGCGGTCAAGCCATCACCGGCGACGACCACCTGGTAGCCTTCTTTTTCCAATCTATAAGTGAGCGTTTCCTGGAGCGAAACCTCATCATCGACAACCAAAATCTTTTCTAACAACCGATCCTCCACTTTTTCACTGATAATAATTGTATCCCACCGCTGAGATGGATAAGCTTCCATACAATCAAAACTCCGCGTTTTTTGCACTTGTGATTCAATGCAACCTCAAATATTCTTCTTTCTCAATGGTAAAATCAAGCCACCTATGAGCAAAGACATACTTAGCACGAGAGCTGATTTTCCGATTCTCAAGCAGACCATTAACGGTCTGCCTTTAGTCTATCTTGACAACGCCGCCACCACCCACAAACCACAAAGCGTGATTGACGCGATCAGCCGCTATTACAGCACTATGAACGCCAACATTCATCGCGGCAACCACACATTGGCAGTCCAGGCGACACAAGCTTATGAGGACGTTCGTAAAAAAGTAGCCACTTTTATCAACGCGCCTTCTTCCAGCCAGGTTGTTTTCACACGCGGAACCACCGAGTCAATAAACCTGGTCGCATACTCATTTGGGCAGGCTTTCGTAAAACCGGGCGATGAGATCATCGTCAGCCAGTTGGAACATCATTCCAACTACGTTCCCTGGCTGCTCATGTGCCAGCGCCAGGGGGCTGTTTTTCGTGTACTCCCTTTCGACGAAAACAGCGAATTAGACCTGCAGGCGCTTGAGAAACTGCTTAACAAGAAGACAAGGCTGGTTGCAGTTAACCACGTTTCCAACACGCTCGGAACCGTTAATCCGGTTGAAGAAATCATCCGCATCGCCCATGCAGCTAAGGTGCCGGTGTTGGTTGATGGCGCTCAGGCGATTCAGCACCTCGCTCACGACGTGCAGGCGTTGGATGCCGACTTTTACGCTTTCTCCGGGCACAAAATGTACGCGCCAATGGGGGTCGGGGTGCTCTATGGCAAAAAAGAATGGCTCGAGCAATTGCCCCCGTTCCAGTCTGGTGGAGAGATGATCGATGAAGTTACCCCTGATTCGGTCACATTTAACGTTTTACCTTATAAATTCGAAGCCGGCACGCCAAATGTAGCCGACGTGATTGGGTTGGGAGCCGCGATCGACTATCTTAACCAATTCAATTCCGCTGAACTGCAGTCTTATGAAGATGAACTGCTTGAATACGGTCTCGGTCTGCTCCGCGCCATACCCGGACTGACTGTCTATGGCAATCCCAGGCAGCGTTCGGCTATCCTGCCTTTCAATATTGAGGGCATCCAGCACTACGACCTTGGCACTCTGCTTGATACCAAAGGCATCGCTGTGCGCACCGGTCAGCACTGCACTCAGCCGATCATGGACGCGCTGCATATCGCCGGAACTGTGCGCGCTTCTCTGGCGATTTACAACAGTCGCGACGATCTCGATGCCCTGGCAAAAGGCATCGATCGCGTAGTTCGCCTAATCAGGAGACAAACATGAAAGCCACCATTAAAGAAATCGAACAAAACCTGATTGACGACTTCGCCCTGCTGGAAAACTGGGAAGAAAAATATGAATACCTGATCGAGATGGGGCAGGATATGCCGGCAATGGAGCCTACCCTAAAGACAGACGACCGCCTGGTGCAGGGTTGTCAATCGAGCGTCTGGTTTGACATCCACTGCGAAGAGGGAAACCTGGTATTCAGTGCCGATAGCGATTCTCTGATTGTAAAAGGCATGGTAGCGGTCTTGAATGCGATCTTCAATGGTCAACCAGCCGAAGCAGTCTTACAATCTGATATGAGTCTCTTCGACACACTCGGTCTCTGGCGGCATGTATCCTCCCAGCGTGGCAGTGGTCTGACCGCGATGATTGGACACCTTAAGCAGTCTGCAGCAGAGTGCCT
>JAAYZW010000132.1 GCA_012514645.1 Chloroflexota bacterium | reverse complement strand
GCGGAGATGAATAGACAAAATAGGTGTATTCGCTGCGCAGTTTTGAGAGGGCATCTCCCAAAACTTCGTCATAGCGGGGTGACTGCCCGTAGCGGGACATATAAAAAACACTGAAACGTGTCAATATAAAACCGATCATCAGCGCAATCCACGAATAGATTGTGCGGTTCAGGTCTGCTTGCCCGGGCCAAGCCAGGTAGGCACCCAAACCCAGCACTGCCAGGCTGGCAATAAACAGCGCCATGCTGATTTTTTTGTTTCGCTCAAGTAGCTTATGGTTGATAATCGATTTCATTCTTACTTCTCCTGGATGATGATTGAATTTCTTAAATTTTCAAGCAGGTTGGATTCTACCGCAAGAACTGCTTGTTCGATAGCACTGACAATTGCTTTCGCGTTGGAACGACCGTGACCGATAAAGACCAATCCGTTCAAACCAAGCAGAGGCGCGGAGCCGGTTTCGTTTGGGTCGAGCATTTTTCGCACTTCGTCAAAGGCTGGTTTTGCGAGCAGTGCTCCGATTTTTGTGCGGGTGCTGGACATTAATTCAGTTTTTAGGGTGGTCAAAATCAGCTTTGCCACCGCTTCCACCGATTTGAGCAAAATGTTGCCGGTAAACCCATCGGTGATCGCCACATCTACTTTACCACCAAACAGCTCTTTGCCTTCGATATTGCCAACAAAATTTGGTATGGCAGCCGCCATGAGCGGTCCGGCTTGCCTGGTTATCTCGTTGCCCTTGCCTTCTTCTTCACCGTTCGAAAGCAGACCCACCCGTGGGTTGTCCACTCGCAACATCAGGTGGGAATAGACCGCTGACATTTGCCCAAATTGTGCTAAAAACTCTGGGCGCACATCGGCGTTAGAGCCGATATCAGCGAGCACGCATTTGCCACCTTCTACCGGGAAGACAGCCACCAGGCAGGGGCGGTCAATCCCGGGGATCATCCCAAAAGTCTTTATCCCAAAATACATCGCCATGCCGGTGTTGCCAACGGTCACAAAGGCGTGGGCGCTGCCGGTTCTTACCAGTTCCATGCCGACCGCCATCGAGTTATTCTTCTTGGCTCGGGCTTCGCGGATATGGTCTTCCATGTTCAGGAATTCCGGAGCGTGGCGGATGCTGACCTGGCTTTTGTTACCTTCAATTTTTGCCAATGCTTCCGTCAGTGTGGTTTCATCACCAACCAGGATAACGTTGATATCGAACTTGTTGGCAGCCATAACGGCGCCCTCTAGCTCTGGGACAGGGCGCTGGTCTGAGCCCATCGCGTCGAGAACAATTGTCGTTTTCATTGCTGCTCCAATCCCGTCTTTGCTTGACAAAGGCGGTAGAATCGTTATAATTTACTCTCACGTTTGCGCTGGTGCTGGAATTGGCAGACAGGCCTGGTTGAGGGCCAGGTGTCGCAAGACGTGAGGGTTCAACTCCCTCTCAGCGCACACACAAAAGCAACAATTTTGTTGCTTTTTGTGTTTAAGGAAACGCTCGGCGCAGCCAGGTAAGCGGGTTGACCGGTGTGCCGTGAATATCAACTTGAAAGTGCAAGTGCGGTCCTGTCGAGCGACCGGTCGTACCGATAATGCCAATCAATTGACCGGGCTGGACCACCTGACCGGTCTCGACCAATATTTGAGCAAGGTGCATATATGTCGTGTAAACGCCCAAGCCGTGGTCGATCACAACCGCGTTTCCTCTGACAACCAGGTCAGGGAAAGCCCCCACCACGGTTCCGCTTGCTGCCGCGTAGACATCGACGCCTTTCTGATAGCCCAGATCTAAGCCGGTATGATAATAAACGCCCGGGTCGTCGTTATAGGTGCGGCGGCTGCCAAATGTCGAAATGATGTTATCAGCATCCTGCGTGGGCGAATACCACAGACCGCTCCATTGCTGCAGCGGTGTCACTGGCGCGACAACGCCTTTGAAGAGTTCGTTTTCGAGCCTTTCTTCCTCCGTACCAATACTGAGGGGGTCGACGATTAATGGTTTGTCAAAAGCATAGTTGGCTGAGCTGATCATTACATACTGGTCAAAGCGATAGGTCTCGCTGTTGGAAGAAAACTCCATGGTCAGCGGGTAGACACCTACTTCAGTCAGCGCGTGGATGCCGCCATAAGCCATTTGGACGCCTTCGCCCATATCAATGAATACCGGCTCAATACCTGCGAGCGTAGCGCGGACGGTGACTGGCTGTTCACTGCTGACTTTAACCAAAAAGGTGTCGCCCTGGTAGAGCG
>JAAYZW010000131.1 GCA_012514645.1 Chloroflexota bacterium | reverse complement strand
TAGTTGAAATCATCCTTCCAGTGCGCGGCACGCTTAGAGTGAACCAGCTTTTTAAAGACTCAGCCAACAAAGTGGATGAGGAACATGCCAGCGAATGGGAAGAGGATATCGAAAAAGCCTCCTTGCTAATCAAGTGCATTCAGCAGCGCTCAAATGCCATGAAGCAGCTTATGGAAAAATTGGTGGTTATCCAAAAAGACTACATCGTTGGCGGCGACAAACACATGGTGCCGCTCACACGCGCCAAAATTGCCGAATTACTCGATATGCACGAGTCCACAATCTCAAGGGCGGTTTCAGGGAAAACCTTGCAACTGCCCAATCGCAAAATTGTTCCGATGTCGATCTTCTTTGATCGCAGTCTTTCTTTGCGCACCGTCATTAAAGAAATGATCGAAAACGAAGAGAATCCGATGAGCGATTCAGAGATCAAAGAAAAACTCGAAGAAGATGGCGTTTCCATCGCCCGGCGTACGGTCGCGAAATATCGCTCGATGGAGGGCATCTTGCCTGCTCATCTGCGATCCAGCACCAAATCCACGGCAGGTTGATCGGTGGATCACCTGACCCAAAGCCGCCCAGGTGACAACACCCTGGCAGGCGACTTCCAACTTTTGAGCCAATCCGGTTTGATCGACCTGATCCCTGACCCCGCCCTGGTCTATCATCGCTCGAAAGATAAGCTTGTTCTTGCAAACCAACCTTTCCTCGACTTAACTGGTTATAGCAAAGCCGACCTGCAGGGGATGAGCCTGTCAGCAGTAGTGCCGGAAGAGCCAGATACCAACCCCAGCAATGAAGGACGTCAGATATCGCTGCAGGTCTCCAGCGGCGAAATTGTGCCAATGCTGTTAAAGGTTCACTCGCTCTCCGCCACCAATCAAGTGGTCGTACTGGTGTTTTCTAAATTGATTGGAGAACACCTCCTCAGGCTGGATCTGCTCGACCAGGAGTTCCGTTATGACAATTTGAAACTGCTGACGGAGCTTGCAGTGCAGCCAACTATTAACCAACTCTTCCAACTGGCAATAGCGATCATCACAAAAGCGATCAAGCCAGATTTTGCCCTCGTGTACCGCCGCAACAGCAGTTCTCTATGGCTCGTTCAGGAGCAAAACTCAGAGTTCACGCAATTTTTTCCTGACCAAACCGGTCTGGATGAATATGCAAAGTTGAAGTCAACCGTGCTCTGGAGGCAAGGGAAACCTAACCTTTACTCCTTTGAAGAGATTGCCAGCCAGGTTCAAGCCAGCTATCTCTTCAGTATCCCAATAGTGGTCACCGAGAATCTCCAGGCTATCATCCTGGCAGGTGGGTTTGGTATTGTTCCAGATAATGAAGCGATGCGTTATTTGTCTTTATTGGGAGAGCATACCAGCTCAAGCCTTAAACACCTCGCCACCCTCGAGCAAGCCGGTGGCACCATGCGTAATATACGCCGTCTGGCTCGAATTCAGCAAACCGTCACAGATAATCTCGATGAGGGCGTGATCGTACTCAGCCCCGATTTGCGCATCAGCGAGCTAAACCCTGCCGCAGAATCGATGCTCGGATACGCAAGCAAAGAGGTTTTCCAGCAACGCGCTGAGATGGTCTTGATCGGCAACGAGACGCTTTCAACGCTTTATAAAAACGCCCAACAGGGCATCTCCACACTGGTGGGTCACAATCTGAACCTCAATACCCGCCTGGGTGCAAGCTTCCCAGCCCGTGTGCACTGTCTGCCTGTCCTGGAGGATGATGAGGTTCGCAGTATCGTCCTGAT
>JAAYZW010000130.1 GCA_012514645.1 Chloroflexota bacterium | reverse complement strand
CGATAAGCGCCGCTGCCACGCGGCAGATGTATGAAGCCTTGAAGGAGCGGGGAGTTGATTCGTTGGATGCTCCGGTTAGCGGAGGCGATATTGGTGCTATGAATGGCACGCTCTCAATCATGGTGGGCGGGGATGCAAGCGCGCTCGAGAAGGTTATGCCGCTGCTTCAGGTAGTGGGAAAGACGGTTACCCATATTGGCGGTCCGGGTGCCGGGCAGGTCGCAAAAGCTGCCAACCAGATTATGGTAGCCGCGCAGATGGTGGCGGAGGCAGAGTTGTTGATTTTCGCGCAAAAAGCAGGTGCTGACCCTCAAAAAGTGATCGAAGCGATTCGCGGTGGAGCGGCACAATGCTGGACGTTGGATAATAAACCGCAGAGACTGTTTGCGGGAAACCGCACGCCCGGCTTTAAAGCACGTCTTCAGGCAAAAGACCTCAATATTGTCATGGAAACCGCACGCGAATACCTGGCAATCATGCCCGGCGCGGCGCTGCATGCCCAACTGTTCAACGCGATTGTGGCAGCCGGCAGCGGTGATTTGGATAATTCAGCCGTGATCGAGGTGATCGAGGCACTAAATAACACTGAGTTGGACACGTCAGGTTGAAAAACGAAACCTGACTCATTGATAGGAGGCGCCATGCAGAAAGCACACCTGTGGAACTCTGATGAGAATGCGGTCAGATGCCTTTTGTGCAGCCACTATTGCAGAATTCATGAAGGCAGACGAGGGGTTTGCCAGGTGCGCAAAAATGTGGATGGCGTGCTCTATAGTCTGAACTATGGCAAGCTGATCGCCTCGCATATCGATCCGATCGAGAAAAAGCCCCTTTTCCATTTTCTGCCGGGCAGCCAAAGCTATTCAATCGCCATGACCGGTTGTAACCTGCGCTGTTCGTGGTGCCAAAACTGGGAAATTTCGCAGCTTTCGAACAGCAACGACCCCGACCGTTTGCCATTTGTCGCGCCGGATACAGTGGTCAAGGCTGCAGCGAAAAGCGGCTGCAAGAGCATATCTTATACGTACACAGAACCAACCATTTTTTATGAATATGCTCGTGATGTTTCTCTTCTGGCGAGAGAGGCAGGTTTGCGGAATGTCTGGGTCAGTAACGGCTACATGACCGAAGAAATGCTGGATGAATATCTGCCGCTGCTGGACGTAATTAATGTGGATGTCAAATGTTTTGATGGAGATGTGCATCGCAAATATACCGGCGCAAAACTGCATCCAATATTGGATAATTGCATCAGGTTGAAAAAAGCGG
Organism: Chloroflexota bacterium; assembly: GCA_012514645.1. Taxonomy (GTDB): domain Bacteria; phylum Chloroflexota; class Anaerolineae; order Anaerolineales; family Anaerolineaceae; genus Mesolinea. The sequence continues at coordinate 1,748 of JAAYZW010000130.1, read as the reverse complement.
GGGTGTGGCTGGAGGTAACCACGCTGTTGATCCCCGGGATCAACGATTCGCGGGAGCAGGTGGAAGGACTGGCAAGCTTTATTGCCAATGAACTCGGCACTGAGACGCCCTGGCATGTGAGCAGGTATTATCCGCAGCCGCAGTTCAGAGAGATTGGACCAACCGACCCGGGCGTGATTGAAGATGCGTTAATAACCGGCAGGAAGGCTGGTTTACAGTTTGTTTACGGGGGAAATTTGCGGAGGGATGAGGATACGCATTGTCCTTCTTGTGGTGAACTACTGATTGGGCGCAGTTCGTTGTGGATGACCGTCAATAAGATTGAAGATTGTGTCTGCCCGAAATGTGGTGCCAAGATTGCAGGGATTTGGGAGTAGGGCAGGGAAGAGAGTTGCTCCCTTTCTGAAAAACAAAAAAGGTCGAGATTTCTCCCGACCTGTACCGATGGAGATACCTCTACGGTTTTGGTATTGTGTTTAGGGTCTAGCCTAATCCTGACGAAAAATCAAAAAACGTCTCCAGAAGATGTGGATGCCTGCCTCCACACTACTTAGAGGCAAAAATCGCCTAAACGAACCGAATCGACCAACTTCAGCAGATAGGGCTGGAAGAAGGCATCTTCTTTGAAGAAGGGTGCGATTTCACGCACTTTGCGCATAGCCATCGCTGTTCCTGTGCCTTGTCGGAGGTATGGGTGGTCCATGAGCCTGAAATCAACCGCCTGGGCAGCTGACATCAGTTCGATTGCGACGATGGTGGTCACATTCTCAAGCACCATGGCGCAGTGGTTGGCGGCGTTGGCTCCCATGCTGACATGATCTTCAACATTGCCGGAAGACGGCAGAGAATCCAGGCTTGCGGGGTGGGCAAGGGTTTTGTTTTCAGACGCCAGTGCTGCAGCAGTGTATTGCAGAAGCATAAAGCCCGAATGCAGCCCACCCTGGGCGGCGAGAAACGAGGGGTAGTGCTCAGTGTGATTGTCGATTAATTTGGCGATGCGGCGTTCAGACATGTTACCCAGGTCAGCCAGTGCGATTGCCATAAAGTCAAGTGCCAGTGCGAGCGGTTCGCCGTGGAAATTGCCGCCAGAGATCACTTCGACTTCACCGTCATCAAAAAAGAGCAGCGGATTATCGGTGACCGAATTGAGCTCGGTTTCCACAATGGTGCGGGCGTAGTCGATAGCGCTGCGAACGGCGCCATGCACCTGGGGTATGCAGCGAAGCGTGTAGGCATCCTGCACATTATGTGAGTTGTCAGGTCGGGTCAGCTGACTGCCGGCAAGCAGATCTCGAATTCGAGCAGCAATTTCAGCCTGGAATCGCTGAGGGCGGGCGGAATGTAATTTCGGTGAAAATGCCCGCAGCGTGCCATTTTGAGCCTCAATGGTCATGGCTCCGGCGCAATTGGCGGTTTCGATCAGCGATTCGGCAGCATGCACCATAAGCGCGCCAAGCGCGGTCATCATGGTGGTACCGTTGGTCAGAGCCAAACCTTCCTTGGCAGCAAGCTTGATTGGCTGCAAGCCGGCATTTTGCAGGGCATGGGTGGCTTCGATGATCTGCCCGTCAAACTTCACCTGTCCGACACCAAGGAGCGGCAAAGACATGTGGGCAAGAGGAGCAAGGTCACCGCTGGCGCCGAGAGAGCCTTTGGAAGGGATTAGCGGCAGGATGTTGCGGTTGAGAAGCTCGAGCAGAAGCTGCAGGGTTTCGAGGCGGATGCCGCTGTGACCTTTCGCAAGCGTG
>JAAYZW010000129.1 GCA_012514645.1 Chloroflexota bacterium | reverse complement strand
GACCTGGGTAACATGTCTGAACGCCGCATCGCCAAATTAATCGACAATCACACTGAGCACTACCCCTCGTTTCTCGCCGCCCAAGGTGGGCTGCACTCGGGCTTTATGCTTTTGCAATACACTGCTGCAGCACTGGCGTCTGAAAACAAAACCCTTGCCCACCCCGCAAGCCTGGATTCCCTGCCGTCTTCCGGCAACGTCGAAGATCATGTCAGCATGGGAGCTAACGCCGCTAATCACTGCGCCATGGTGCTTGAGAATGTGACCACCATCGTCGCAATCGAACTGATGTCAGCCGCACAGGCGGTTGATTTCAGGCTCATGGACCACCCATACCTTCAACAAGGCACAGGAACGGCGTTGGCTATGCGCAAAGCACGCGAAATCGCACCCTTCTTCAAAGAAGACACCTTCTTCCAGCCCTATCTGCTGAAGTTGGTCGATTCGGTTCGTTTAGGCGATTTTTGCCTCTAAGTGGTGCGGAGGCCTGCCTCAACATCTTCAGGAGACGTTTTTTGATTTTTCGTCAGAATTAGGCTTGACTCTGAACGCAATACCAAACCGTAGAGGTATCTCCATCGGTACAGGTCGGGAGAAGTCTCGACCTTTTTTGTTTATCAGAAAGGGAGCAACTCTCTTCCCTGCCCTACTCCCAAACCCCCGCAATCTTGGCACCACATTTCGGGCAGGCACAATTTTTAATCTTATTGCCGGTCATCCACAACGAACTTCGCCCAATCAGTAGTTCGCCACAGGAAGGGCAATGCGTATCCTCATTCCTCCGCAAATTTCCCCCGTAAACAAACTGGAGACCAGCCTTCCTGCCGGTTTTTAACGCATCTTCAATCACGCGCGAGTCGGTTGGTCCAATCTCACTGAACTGCGGCTGCGGATAATACCTGCTCACATGCCAGGGTGTCTCAGTGCCCAGTTCATTGGCAATAAAGCTTGCCAGTCCTTCCAGCTGCTCCCGCGAATCGTTAATCCCGGGGATCAACAGCGTGGTTACCTCCAGCCACACCCCCGCTTTTTTCAACCTGATGCAATTATCCAATATTGCTTGCAGTTTTGCGCCGGTATATTTGCGGTGCACATCTCCATCAAAGCATTTGATATCCACATTGATTGCGTCCAGCAGCGGTAGATAATCATCCAGCATTTCTTCGGTCATATAGCCATTACTGACCCAGACATTCCGCAAACCTGTCTCTCTCGCCAGAAGAGAAACATCCCGGGCATATTCATAAAAAATGGTCGGCTCCGTGTACGTATAAGATATGCTCTTACAGCCGCTTTTCGCTGCAGCCTTGACCACTGTATCCGGCACGACAAATGGCAAACGGTCTGGGTCGTTGCTGTTCGAAAGCTGCGAAATTTCCCAGTTTTGGCACCACGAACAGCGCAGATTACAACCGGTCATGGCGATTGAATAGCTTTGGCTGCCCGGCAGAAAATGGAAAAGGGGTTTTTTCTCGATCGGATCGATATGCGAGGCGATCAGCTTGCCATAGTTCAGACTATAGAGCACACCATCCACATTTTTGCGCACCTGGCAAACCCCTCGTCTGCCTTCATGAATTCTACAATAGTGACTGCACAGAAGGCATCTGAGCGCATCCTCATCAGTCTTCCACAGGTGTGCTTTCTGCATGGCTACTCCAATCAGTGAGTCAGATTTCGTTTTTCAACCCGACGTGTCCAACTCAGCGTTATTTAGTGCTTCGATCACTTCGATCACGGCTGAATTATCCAGATCACCGCTGCCGGCTGCCACAACCGCGTTGAACAGTTGAGCATGCAGCGCTGCACCGGGCATGATTGCCAGGTATTCGCGTGCAGTTTCCATGACAATGTTCAGATCTTTTGCCTGAAGACGTGCTTTAAAGCCGGGCGTGCGGTTTCCCGCAAACAGTCTCTGCGGTTTATTATCCAGCGTCCAGCATTGTGCCGCCCCACCGCGAATCGCTTCGATCACTTTTTGAGGGTCAGCACCAGCTTTTTGCGCGAAAATCAACAGCTCTGCCTCCGCCACCATCTGCGCGGCTACCATGATCTGGTTGGCAGCTTTTGCGACCTGCCCGGCGCCAGGACCGCCAATATGGGTAACCGTCTTACCAACTACCTGCAGCAGTGGCATAACCTTTTCAAGCGCGCTTGCATCCCCACCCACCATGATTGAGAGCGTGCCATTCATAGCACCAATATCGCCTCCGCTAACCGGAGCATCCAACGAATCAACTCCCCGCTCCTTCAAGGCTTCATACATCTGCCGCGTGGCAGCGGCGCTTATCG
>JAAYZW010000128.1 GCA_012514645.1 Chloroflexota bacterium | reverse complement strand
GGCAGGTCCAGTTCCCTACAGGATCACATAATGGGAACAAGCAGCCACCCCCCGGCTTCGCCGTCCCCCTCTTTAGAGGGGGTGGGAAGAACAAAAATCCAATTCACCGGCGGCGGAACGGGACAAGCCGAGTTTCCTACCCCGTTCCCTGCTATAATTACCCTATCAGCAACCAGTGGGAGGTTTTATCAGTGAGCGATTTCATTACCATTTCCTGCCCATCCTGCGGTGGTCAACTTCAGCGCGGGTCAAACACCAGCACCTACACCTGCGACTACTGCGGGCAGCAGCACCGCCTGCGCCAGGAAGATATTGAAGAATTCGGACGCTGTCCGGTCTGCCGAAGAAACGATAAGGTTGAAAAGGTCAGAGCAATTTTTTATAAGAAAAGCACGCTTTCGTCCAGGTTAGCCCCGCCTTCCGATCCAACAAAATCTCTCTCTTACAAACCGAATCAAAAACCCGATGCAGGTCCCAGACCATCAGATACCAGCCCTAATAGCGTCCAAACAGAGTTGGGACCGTATGTTCTCATGTTCGCAGTATTTTTCTTTCTCATTTTTTATATTTTTGATAAAGGAGCCGTCGGCACCATTCTGTTTCTCGCATTGTTATTTGCAGGTATCACATTAATGATTGTTGGGAAGAGTCAGGATAAACAGGTTAAGCAGGAACATAAACGATTGATAAGTGAATGGGAATCCAGGCACGACAAGATCGAAGCTGACTGGGTTGAATATATCGAAGCCTACGAAAAGGACTTCAACCAGGAATACGCTTTGCTTACCGCCAAACACGTGACCGCAATGCAGCGTTACGAGCAGCTCTATTACTGCCACCGCGACGATATTGTCTTCATCCCCGGCGAGAGCGGTCACGCCCCGTCAGGTATGTTAGAAGAATTTTTATACAAATCTGTTCCTGAAAAATAACATCCCCGCCATCACAGGAAAAGGACTATGAAATGAAAAAATGGATCGTGATCTTAATTTCTCTGATCATTCTTTTCGGCTGCAGTCCGAAACCAGAACAGCTGCAACCCCTGGTAGACCAAACACTGACTGCTCTGCCGACCAGAACGACCTACCCAACAAACACACCATATTCAACTTACACGCCGATGCCAACCTACACGCTAATGCCAACCTACACGCCACTGCCAACTTATACCAAAGCACCAACCTTGACGCAGATTGTGAAGGTGGTAACGGCAACCGAAACGTCGACACCTCTTTACACGGCAACAATCACCAACACAGCCACCTCAACCGCCACCCAAACAGCCACCTCTGACCCCCTCAAAGCCCCAAGAGGAAACGGCTTTTACCTGGTAGGCACAGAAATCGCACCTGGGGTCTGGGATTCTGACGGCAGCGGTGACCGCTGCTATTGGGAAGTTTCAAATGCCCAGGGGGATATAATAAGCAATCATTTCGGTCTGGCTGGTGGCACCGCCTATGTTCCTTCCAGTGCCTTTCAGGTGTTGTTTGAAGATTGCGGCACCTGGACCTGGTTACAACCGTAGACTACGAGACCGTTTGCTCAACACATTCCAAGTGTGCTTGCGTCTAATTTACGATAGTTCGGGGGGCAGGAGGCGAGGAGCCAGCGAAGTTGGGGTTCATGTCTCGTGCGAAGTCATCTTTCCATCGTTTCTCCAAGCAGATTAGCTTCCTGGCTTGATAAAAACGAAGGTTGAGTAGGGAAGGGGCTCGACCCCTTCCGTATGAACAGAAGTCCAGATCACCAGCGGCGGAACGGGACAAGCCACGTTCCCTACGACAAGCTTGCGCTCTCAGCCAATTCCGATGTCCATTTTTCTCCATCGTTTCTCCAGGCAGATTAGCTTCCTGGCTTGATAAAAACGAAGGTTGAGTAAGGAAGGGGCTCGACCCCTTCCGCATGAACAGAAATCCAATTCACCGGTGGCGGGACGGGACAAGCCACGTTCCCTACAAAATACGCAGATTGTCGCGAGACAGCCATGTATCATTCCCGGGGGAAAAGATGGCTTCGCTGGGTTTTGTCATTCTGAACGAAGTGAAGAATCTTGCCCATCCGACCGACAAGATCCTTCGCTGCGCTCAGGATGACAAGCAGGGAGCGGGAAAAGATGGCTTCTAATTCGTTGTGGAATTACCGTTGAATCAAGCCAAAAAACCAAGGTTGTCCTGTGTACGGACGATGTAATTTGGTATTAATGTTATTCGTTAAGCAGTACTATAGTAATCTATCTGACCTCAAATTTGGCGTGTCCTGTGACTAATCTTGATCATTTGTCTTTAAGCGCTGACTAATCAACGCGTCTATTCTGATAATTGGCTAGATATCATCTCTCCGCCTAATTTCTCGTTTATTGCTATAGCAATGCCTGCAGTCCACTAAAATCTATTGCACACTAAGCCCTGTTAGTCAATGTAAGTTTTTTCTTTCGGAACTCATCGAGGGATTCTTTCAACAGATGGCCTGTTGCCAATCTTTTACGATGGTATTCTGATTCCCTTTTGTTGTAAACAACCTGATCCATCCTGGCATTGATAGCCTCCTCCGTTTGTAGGTGGTTTTCATTAATATAAGTAAAGAAATCATCACGTTCTTCTGAGTTCAAAAACACCAATATATGCTTAAAGAACAAATGTAGTCCATGATTGTGGCTGAAGTTTTTTTGTGAATTAAACAACGGTAACAATTTGTATTCTATCGAATTTATCAAATAATAATCGACCTCAATATTTGACTTTGACATACCATCTGATGTCCAATTATGAGGTTCGGTCACTGTTGTTCTCATTTCATTAATTTCATAAATGCATCCAGATTTAATACAAGTATCTCCGTGATAACAACTATAAGAGCCTAAATAGATTGTGGGTTTTATTTGTTGTAAGGAAAAATACACACTTACAAATTTGGGATCTTCATCAAGAATATTCTTTACCTTGTACAGAGGATCATGTTGATAGTAAAAAGACTCCACTTTAATACTATATACACTTTCCTTAATCCAATCTCTTGGGTCATCCAGTAAGGATAACAACCGATTAACTGGCGTTTCAAGTAAATTGAACCGTTTTTGCCATAGTAATTCAGTTTGCACAGGAGCGGCATATCCGTTGATGGGGGTGTTCCTGTCGCCAGACCTAGAATAAATATGGCCAGACCTTATTGTTTTCTTCCCATCTGGATAATTTTCGACAAGGAAAAATGGAACATTAAATGTGCTTTTTATCTGAAGAACATCAATTTCGTGTCCGTTATCCTTAAGCCTAATAACATCTACCGTTGGAAGCTCATTATTGAAGAACTTTGATCTATTGTCTTGAAGTAAACCTTGGATGTTTGCCAACGTAATTCTGTTTTGCTGGTTTTCAACTCCAACGGTTTCTCCCTTATCATTAATTCCAAAAACAATATACGCATCCTTAAATTTTGTATTGTTAGCCAGGCAGAGGATGTCGTGTATGAGTTCAGCCTTGTTTTCGTGATATTGTTCCTTGAAGTCAAGGGTTTCGGTTTCCCGACGCTGTTCAATTAATTCCCTGATTAAGCCGATGTCCATATTTTTGTTAGCTCTCATTTTAGTAGTTCATTTTCGAGAACCATCCTCAAAATATAAATTGCCTCCCCTCACACCCCGGCTTTCCTTCTATTGTCGTCTTTGCAGAGCATCTGGCAGTTGGCGGGGTCGGTTTTGCCGCCGGCGTGCCAGGGGTTTATGTGGTCGGCTTCCATTTCCTCGATCTCAAAATGCTTGCCGCAGACCGGGCAGACACCCTTTTGCCTATCGTATGCCGAGCGTTTCTGGTTGGGTGTAAAGCTCCTCAGGTTGAGGGCGCGCTCGCTGCGGGTGAGCACATAGGTATAGATGCCGCGCTTGTTGGTGACGTCATCGTCCATCATCAACTGATTTATCTCACGCTCGAGCGCCTTGGTGTCAATGAGCTGATCCTTATACTGGTCATACAGCGGTCCCCAGCCGATGCCCTTCATTTCCCTGCGGTAGGTGGTGAAAGTAGCCCGCACCCATTCGATCACGTTGCGGAAGTAGGTCCACAGTTCGTTGGCGTTGGGGTCGTGCTGGTGTCTGGACATATAGTCTTTGATCTGGTCACCGGGTCCCTTGTCTTTTGAGATCCATTTCAGGGCGGTTTCGAGGAGCTCCTGCCGGATGGGGGAGCCATTGACATAATCTTTCGCCAGCAGGTAAGCCGGCGCCATCGATTTGCTGAAGATCGATTTGGCATGCGTCAGCCAGGGACCGGTGTAGGTGGCGTTGCGCAGCTCCTGCTCGGTCAGTCTCATCCCCTGCATGTTGATGATGCGGAACCATGCCAGGCGTTCGTCATCGGTGCCCTCGCAGATATAGACCATCAGCTTATAGTCCAAAATTTGGTTTTTGGCAGACTGGGTCAGGTTGTGGAAGGCGAGATGGTCAACCGAGAAGTCACCCTGAACATACTGGCAAAAGCTGATTGTGCGCTGCTGCCCGTCCATGACTTCGAAGGTGCCGTCTTCGTTCTTCATCCAATACATGACGTTGAGCGGGAAGCCCTTGCGAATGCTGTCAATCACCGCGTTGCGTTTTTCGGTGTTGTAGACGAATTCGCGCTGATATTTGGGGCGGATGTTGAGCCTGAGGTCATAGCCGAGCACGCCCTCTTCGTCGTTGTCGACGTAGTTTTTTGTAACTTCGCCGATGGTGATCTCATGTAGATTGATTTTCATTTTGCTGCCCTTTTTCTACGGATAACAATTCGCACATAGGTTGGTTTTCCGTTAATTGCTCCATCTTTATCTTTAATAAGCCCGTGTGGTTTGATAGGAACTTGATCTGTTTTCCTTATATCATTAGAGCTGATGATTTCAAACTGGTCAGGATTAAAATTATCCAGAAAAGTAATAGGAACTCCCATTGCTCCTTTAAAGTCATCAGGGATTTCCGCGACCTTATTTACATTAATTGCATCATAATTGTCATAATGGGGGTATGCGTCAGGGTCGTATTTTCGGTAAAGGGTCAGGGTTTCATGGCGTTTCGGAAAGTCCAGATTGGTATACCAGCCCACATTACGGAACTTGACCAAACCTGTAGATGAGTCGTATACCCCGTCTGCCCATTCCCGGGCATATTGAGTAGGGATCATGAAGAAGGCGTTCCCATTAGGGAAGCCATTGCCGAGCCAGATCTTGTTTTCCTTGATCAAAGGAAAAATATCTTTATAGGTGATGGCGTTCTTACTGCCAATGATGATGAACTTCTTGTCATATTCAACCAACTGCGCCACATATTCCCTGAAAAGCGAGAATGGCGGGTTGGTGACGACGATATCGGCATCCTGGAGCAGGTCGATGCATTCCTGCGAGCGGAAATCGCCGTCGCCCCGCAGCAGGCTTAGCGTGTTAGACCGGTTTTTAAGCAAATATTCGACATCAGCCAGGTCGGTGGCGCCATCGCCGTCTTCATCAGTCACCTCGGTGATTTCGATCTTGTAAGGTTTTTTGGCATCACCCTGTTTGATCCCTAAATTATGGACTTCAAAGAGCGGCAACTGCACTTCAGCAATGGGAGAGTCAACATAACTGGTGGCGGTCAGTTTTGCCAACCCGAGGTGGTTGAAATTCATGGCGAAATACTTGAAAAAATTGCTCTCGAAGGGGTCGTCGCAGTTGCAGAGGATCTTTTTGCCCTTGAAATGGGCTTTGTAGTGCCTTAATTCTGCCTCGATGTCGGGAAGTTGGGTGTAAAATTCGTCTGCTTTGG
>JAAYZW010000010.1 GCA_012514645.1 Chloroflexota bacterium | reverse complement strand
TCTGGCTAATTGTGTGGTGATTGTGCGTTCGTGATTGAGACCTTCCCCTATGTTTGTGTGCACGCCTTTACCGCTCATATAGTCAGACCTCCCCCGCTCAATCACAGCGGACAGGCATTGAAAACCGAAAAATTAACTGTGATTCCAACGGGGTGGGTTTGGCTTATTAAAATTTCAGCTTTGCTGACGTTCTGAACCCACCCCACCGTTGTTGTAGTTTCATGGGCATTGGTATTCAATTAGCCTCCAATTCGAAGTCCGATTAACCGTGCATTCTACTTTTTAGGTCTACAATTATTCGGGTAGAGTTTTCTGTAGAATGGTATCATTGTAAGTTAGTACTTGGCTCAACAAAGCGACGATTCTATTAGAAGGAGGATGGATTGGAACAACTTTCAAGGCAAACACGCGTTCGCTACCTGTTCACCTTGTTGATCCTTATCTCTATTCCCTGCTACCTGCTTGGGTTTGTCATGCTACGACTGGATCGCGGACCCCAGCCCCCCAAACCTACCGCCTCAGGCACCGCCACCATCACGATTACCGCTTCAATTACATTAACACCATACCTGACGCGCACCGCCTCGATTACGCCAACGCCAACAGCCACTTTTCCGCCAACTGATACCCCGCTTCCAAGCGTTACGCCTAGCGTAACTCCGCTTCCGACCGAGACGCCGGTTCCGACCGAAACACCGTTACCCGAACCGACCGATGACGTCCCTCCAGGGGACGATACAACCCAAACTCCTAACCCATGAAAGAGGCTTATGAATTTTGAACTACTTCCCTTTCTAAAGTCGATGCTTTCAGTAGGCGGACCTTCCGGCTACGAAGCACCGATCCGTGACGTCATCACCCCGGTGTGGCAAGAGCTCAGCGACCGCACCTGGGTGAGCAGCCATGGCAGCCTGCATGCCATGCGCTATGGGCTGGCGCCCGAGCCACGCCCTAAAGTAATGATTGCCGCGCATATGGACGCGATCGGTTTAATGGTGACCGGAATCGATAAAGGTTTCCTGCGCTTCACACAGGTGGGCGGTGTTGACCCCCGCATCCTGCCGGGGCAGATGGTCTATGTCCACGCAACCAATTGCGGCGAAGAAACCTTGCTTCCCGCAATGGTGGTAATGCCACCGGCGTTCTTATTGCCCAAGGATGCCGGTAACAAAGCCTTGCCCCAAAAATACCTCCTGGCAGACACTGGCTTGCGGGCGGCAGAGGTTGAAAAATTGGTGCGCGTAGGTGACGTGATCACATTCGCGACCGAGCCGCGCGAACTCAGCGGTGGTACCATCAGCGGTCACACGCTCGACAACCGGGCTTCCGTTGCTGCCACAACAGTCGCACTCGATATCCTCTCCAGGCGAAAACACCTTTGGGATGTGATCGCGGTTGCCACCTCTCAGGAAGAAGTGGGTGGTATAGGAGCTATGGGAAGTTCCTTCGATATCATGCCCGATTTTGCTATCGTCATCGATGTGACCTTTGCGAAAGGTCCGGGTGGTGGTGACACTGTCCTCTTCGACCTGGGTAAAACCGTGACGATCACCTGGGGCTCTTGCGACCACCCGGCGCTTTACCATGCCATGAAAAAGACTGCGGATGAATACGAGATCCCTGCCGCACGCGATTTTGCTCCTAGTGGCGCCGGCACTGATGCATATGATGTCCAGGTGGCACAGGCAGGCATACCGGTGGTTGAGATCGGAATCCCCCTGCGCTATATGCATACCCCGGTGGAGGTTGTCAGCATCAAGGATATCAAACGGGCAGGCAGGTTGATGGCAGAATTTATTGCTGACCTTCCGCTCGATTTTATGAACACTGTTAAATGGGAGTAAACGATGACTGAAAAAATAAACACATATACTCCCGAACTTGGAGAGCAGGAGCTTGATCTGCTTAGCCGGCTCAGCAATGCCATGGCAGTATCGGGCGATGAACAGGAAGTACGCGCGATCGTATACGAAGAACTGGCAGAGTTCGAAGGCAATATGCACACCGACGCGATGGGGAATGTGCTCGTGACCCGTGAAGGTTCAGGCGACGAGCGCCTGCGCGTGATGGTTGCGGCGCATATGGATGAAGTCGGTATGATGCTGACGAAAGAAGATGGCGATGGCTTGTTTGAATTCGTCGTGATCGGCGGTGTCGACCCCCGTCAATTGGTTGGAAAACCTGTGATTGTCGGTCGCGACCATGTGCCCGGGGTGATTGGCGCGAAGGCGATCCACCTGACCACTAAAGAGGAACGAGAAAACCCACTCAAAGTGAATAATTTGCGTATTGATGTCGGCTTGGGCGGTTCAAAACTGGTCGAAATCGGAGATCGGGCAACCTTTGACACCAAACTGACGGTTTTGGGTCCCAGCCTGCGCGGCAAAGCTTTGGATGATCGCCTGGGAGTCTTCAACCTGATCCATCTGCTTAAAAAAGCCCCGGAAAACATTGACCTTTTGGCTGCTTTCACCGTCCAGGAAGAGCTCGGACTGCGCGGTGCCAAGACGGCGGCTTATTATTTCAACCCTGATATTGGCATTGCCATGGACTCAACCCCCGCCAACGACCTGCCAGACTTTGACGGCGAAGAAAACACCATTCACAACACCAAGCTCGATGGTGGTCCGGCGATCTACCTGATGGATGGGGCTACTATTGGTGACAGCCGCCTGATCAAATGGTTGACAGAAACCGCCGATTCAGAAGGCATACCCTGGCAATATCGTCAGCCCGGCAGGGGCGGCACTGACGCTGGTGAAATCCACAAAACCCACGCCGGCGTGCCGGCTGTTTCGGTTTCAGTGCCCCAACGCTATCTACACTCAGCTGCCGGCTTGGTCAGGATCGATGATGTGGTAAACACTTTGAAATTAATGCAAGCCGCGCTTTCACGGCTCGACAAAAGCATCTTAAACCCGCAGGAGAATACTTAATGGCAACGAATAGCTTATTGAATACCTTACAAATGCTGGTAGAGACCCCTGGTCCTTCCGGCTCAGAACATCTAATCCGCTCGAAAGTTGAAGAAGAAATCCGCGATTATGTTGACGAGCTTTATACTGACGCTCTTGGCAACTTGATTGCACGCAAAGGCAGTTTGGACGAAGGCGGCAAGCGCGTAATGGTTTCGGCGCACGTTGACGAGATCGGACTGATGATCACTCACGTTGATGACAATGGTTTTGCCCGTTTTATTCCTATCGGTGGGGTTAGCCCCCTGACCTGCCTGGGTGGCAGGGTCTTATTCATGAATGGTACCCAGGGTGTGATTGGCATTGAAAGACTCGAGCCAAACGAACAACCCACCCTTGCAAAACTATTTATCGACACCGGTGCCATCTCGAAACAAGACAGCCAGATCGGTGTGGGTGATGTTTGTGGTTTTGAGCGACCCTTCATGAACCTGGGCAAGCGCCTGATGGCAAAATCGATGGACGACCGTGCTGCTGCCGCGGTGGCGATCGAAGCCCTCAAAGCTATCCAGGACACCCCGAACGAGATTTACTTCGTTTTCAGTGTGCAAGAAGAAGTTGGTCTGCGCGGCGCGATCACAGCGGCTTATGGGGTAGACCCCCAGGTTGGCATCGCGGTGGACGTGACCAGGACGGGTGATACCCCCAAGGGTGCCAAGATGGAAGTCGCCCTGGGGAATGGTCCGGCAATTAAAGTGCGCGATTCGTCTTTCATTGCTGACCCTCGGGTGGTGAATTGGATGGTCGAAGAAGCCAAATCTCAGGGCTTTCCCTACCAAATGGAAGTGCTCGAAGCCGGTGGAACTGACGGCGCTGCCATTCAGCGTACCCGCGCAGGTGTACCGGCAGGTTGTTTATCGATACCTTGCCGTTATATTCACACTCCTTCTGAAATGGTGGATGCCGATGATCTGCAGCAATGCGTCAGCTTGCTGACTGGCTTGTTAGGCAAGGTGATCGAAATATAAGGAATAAGCGATCTCGCTGAGATGCTTTACAATTAATTGTATGAAACCGACGAAGTTCAAGCGCAACCATAGCATCCTTTCCCGCGGCTGGCTGGTCGCCGTTTTATTGGTGATGCTGCTGGTGACGGGTTGCGAAAGTTTGCCAATCGAGATAGAGATCCCCTGGTTGAACACTCCGGAATCGACAGAGCCGGCATCTGAAGCTTTTAGCACGCCAAGCCCTACGCCAGAACCTGGCGCAACCGTGACCCCGGAGCCCGATTTGGATGCGCTGATCATCTGGCTTCCTCCGGAACTCAACCCTCAAAATGAGACGGTCGCTGGCTTGATGCTCCAGGAAAAGCTGGACAATTTTGCTGCAGATAATAGTATCAAAATCGAAGTGCGCGTGAAATCTCGTACTGGTGGCGGAAGTCTGATCAATTCGCTGGCAGCCACCAGTCGGGCGGCGCCGCAAATTTTACCTGACCTGGTTGTGCTCTCTGCCCCTGACTTGCGTCTGGCATCTCAACGAGATCTGATATTCACGCATGAACACATCGCCGAATTGATGAACGATGCCGATTGGTATCCGTTCGGACGGACATTGAGCCTCATTGAAGGTCAGGTTAACGCCATCCCGCTGTTTACCAACCCGCTCAGCATGGTCTATCACCAGTCTTCATTACTGCCTCCTTCGAACGATTGGATGGATCTTGACGAGAATTTTGGAATTTTCGGATTTGCTGCTGACGATACCCAGGCGAAATTCCTTCTGCTGCTCTATCTTTCAGCCGGCGGCGAGGTCATGGATGCTCAGGGTCGCGCAGTTTTGGAGGAAGAACCCCTGCTAACGGCATTGACAGCCTTGAAAGATGGGCAAACCTCACTGCATATCAGTGAGCTTTCGATATCTTATCAGACCGAAGAACAGGTCTGGACCGCTTTCCTGAACCGTAGTTTTGATACGGCGGTCGTGCCGGTTTCGCTGGTGTTAAACCACGAACCAAACGGGTCTGAACAACCAGAACCTGCCATGACACTGCCGGAAGCAACCATTGGCAATGCAATGGGCTGGGCACTTGCCAACCCTGACCCTGCCCGCCAGGAACTTGCGCTGGAATTGCTGGATGAATTATCTGAAAGCGAATTTTTAGCCAGCTGGACCGAAGAGTTGGGTCTACTGCCTGCCCGTCCTTCTGCCCTGAGGGCTTGGAATGAAGAAGAACTCAAGCCGGCGCTCGAGCAGATTGCCCAGGTGACCAGGCTATACCCCCCGGAAGACGTCCTCAACAGGCTTGGTCCGGCGCTGCGCAATGCCACACTCCTGATCTTACGGGACGGCGCTGACCCGCTTGAAACCGCAAGGACCACGATTGAGAGTATCCGATGAGCCAGGCAGCGCAGCCAGACCGCAGGGGCAGGATTAAACGCTTGAATGGAACAATCTTGAGCGTTGCCTTGCTTTCTGTGATGGCGATCGCCCTGATTATCTTTGTGATCTCCAGTGACGATACCCGAGTGGATCCGTCGATCGCGCTAACGCAAACAGCTACGCTTGTTCAAGGTACCCCTCAGACGGAGGTTTCGGAAGCAATTGAGCTTGCTCCTGACCCGTTGGTCAATGTTAATGGCATTCTGGTAATGGCTGGGGCGCTGGTGTTGGTGGCGTTGATTGCCGTGATCAGGGAAGCACTGCTGCATCGGAAAATTCGGGATGACTGATGAACCCAAGAATTGAATATCTGCAGGAGCTGATCGGTCAAAGCGGATTTGATGCCGTGGTGTTGAATCCGGGTGCCAGTTTGCGCTGGCTGACCGGTTTGGATTTCCATCTGATGGAGCGACCGGTGGTCCTCTGGGTGAGTAAAACCGGCAAGCCGTTAATCATTTTGCCCGAGTTGGAACAAGCCAAACTGGCAGGCTTTGAGGCAATCCTGGAAGGCTCGTTTTTTGAAGATGACCCTTCCACATGGCATGAAGTTTTTGGAAACGCACTGGCGTTCACCAACGGAAAAGACCTGCGTGTAGGCGTCGAACCGACCGGTTTGCGCTATTTGGAACTTGACTTGATGCAGGCTGCATTGCCAAATGCGCATTTTGTAGATGGCAGTGCGGCACTCTCGAGTTTGCGCTTGTTGAAGGATCAAGATGAATTAGCGAGGATGAAGCGGGCTGCTGAAATTGCCGAAGAGGCTTTACTGGAAACCCTCAGGACTATCCAGGCAGGTCAAACCGAAAAAGAAATTGCCTCCGAATTATTGGTCCAGCTCTACCGGCAGGGCTCTGACGCCGATTTACCATTTGCGCCGATTGTATCGTCTGGTCCAAACACCGCCAACCCGCACGCTGCCCCCTCGGATCGCGCGATCGAAAGCGGCGATGTGCTTTTGTTTGATTGGGGTGCCCGCTATGAAGGCTATTGTTCTGACATAACCCGCTGCTTTTTTATTGGACCGGTCGATGAACGTTTGCAGGAGATCGCAAAGACCGTCCAACGGGCGAACCACTATGCTGTTGCTGAAGTAAGCCCAGGAATGACAGCCGGTCAAATCGACGCGATTGCCCGTGAAGAGATCGAAGAAAGCGGCTTTGGAGAATTTTTCACCCATCGCACCGGGCACGGGCTAGGCATGGAAGCGCATGAAGCCCCTTATATTTTTGCCGGTAGTCAGTTGGAATTAAAAAGAGGTATGGTTTTTACGGTCGAACCTGGAATTTACGTGCCCGGTTTAGGTGGGGTTCGCATAGAGGACAACGTAGTCGTCACAGAAGATGGCTTTACCTCGCTCACAACCTTGCCCCGAGAGGTTAAAACCATCGA
>JAAYZW010000127.1 GCA_012514645.1 Chloroflexota bacterium | reverse complement strand
CCTTTTGCTGACATTGGGTATTAACCCGATTATGGAATTGGTCAGAGAAAGCTCATCCTGGTTTGTCGTTCAAACTACGATTATTGGGATGTTGTTTGGCTGGGCAGCCGCGCTGGTCTGGTGGATGATAAGCGAGAGCAAACACCCCTTCCCTCCGAAATAATTCATTATTTATAACGTGTAAGGTGGCGGGGTGTCCCGGAGGACGCGGCAACTGTCGCCTGCATTGACGTTCAGTTTGCCTATAGCTATAAATTGTGGATGAGTGTGAACAGCAAACTAAGGAAAACCAACCCACCGGCTATGATGGCAAGTTGGGTTTCAGCTTTACCCATTTGGAACTGTATTGACCGACCATAACCACCACCAATGCGGCGCAGATTGCCGGTGGTCTCACCCGTTAACGCCTTAACAAAACTTGTTACCGATTTGGGGCGGTCATCCGGGTGCAGAGCCATCGCCCAAAGGATGGCTTCCTCCACCCTTGGAGTGATCGCGGGATTTATTGCGCGGGGGGCTGGCAGGCTGTCGGGCATCAAAAAGCGGTCGCGAACGTTCATCGGGGGCGTATTGGTCAGCAGGTGATACAAGGTACAGCCAAAAGCATAGACATCTGCTCGCGAGTCGGTATGGCTGCTATCGCCGCCATACTGTTCGAGGGGAGTGTATAGGGCGGTGCCTTGCCCCTGCATGATGGTTATCGTGACTTCGTCAGGTGCAAGAAGTTTGACCAAACCAAAGTCAACCAGTTTAATCAACCCGTTGGGGGTCACTTTGAGGTTGGAAGGTTTGATGTCACGGTGAAGAATCGGTGGTTCCTGACTGTGGAGATACGTCAGAGCGTCACCGATCTGCATTGCCCAATTCAGAACTTCGTCTTCCTGCAAAAACTTGCCGCTGCTTTCCGCTTTCGCGAGTGTGGTACGCAGATCGTCACCAGGCACATAATCCATTACCAGGAAGTCGTTTTTTTCGACAGAAAAGAAATCGGACACTTTGGGGAGATTGGGGTGATCAAGTCGCGCGAGGACAGTTGCCTCACGCATGAATTGGTCGCGCGATTCTTTGAGCATGGTTTCCGGAAGAGAAGAGTCGTAGCGCACTTGCTTAACTGCACATAGGCGACCCTCCAGGCGCAGGTCTTCAGCCAGGTAAATCGACCCATAACCACCTTGACCGATAATATTTTTTATGCGGTAACGCTCGTGCAGCACCTTTCCGCTGACTGAGTGATTGATCATTTCTTCTTCCTCTGTGTTTAAGCCGCAAAGTTCCATTTGCGGCGTGGAACAACGGCTTACGCTTGGATTATAATCGTTTAGAGTGAGGTTTGAAAAAATGGAAGAGGCGGTTTTAATTGCGAATAACGGTCCTTTGAACGGACAGCAATGGGTCATCGATGGCAGCCTGATTATTGGGAGGGACGCTGATTGCGATATCGTAATCCCAGACCGCCAGGTCTCCCGACGGCATGCCCAAATTAAAAAAGGGAACAATGGTATCACTCTCGAAGATCTCGACAGTAAAAACGGCACCTTCCTGAACAATCAGCCGGTCAGCGAACCGGTTAAGCTGATCGAGGCGGATGAAATCGCGATTGCCTTAACCCAGACCTTTCTTTTTTTGAGTTCAGATGCTACTATGCCGCTCTCTGATCTTCCACCGGAGCTCAGCCAGGTTTTTCGACTGCGTCTGGATGAAGGTTCCAGGCGAGTGTGGGTGCGGGGAGTGGAGCTTGAACCACCGCTTTCGAACCAACAGTTCGTCTTATTGGCTTATCTATACGCAAGAACGGGAGAGGTGGTCTCTCGTGATGAACTAATCAAGGCGGTTTGGGAAACTGATACCCGCTGGGTAACCGAGCAAGCTTTTGATGCTTTGGTGAGAAGATTACGAGAGCGAATAAACCAACTGGACCCGGACTATGACTACATCGTCACCGTCAGAGGGCATGGGCTCAGATTCCAAAATGAAGCACATTAATTAAAAGCTCGTAACTCCTTAGTTAAGTCGGAAACCCCCAAATTTATGGGCGAGTCCCAGACCCGCCCATGTCACCAGGATTTATGGAGTTTTATGCGTATTGTTAAGGTTGCGGCGCATGGTGAAGCGCAGAACCTCGCGGTTAATTTCCTTCAATTTTTCAACCAAATCAGGCTGGTCACCTTGTTCTTCAACCTGGGTAACCAGGCGGCTGAGTGTTTGGGTGAACTCGTCATTGATCAAATCGCCAGCCTGATTGAGGAGCTCGTTGCGCTCTTCAGCGGTTTCCAGCCGGAGCATTTCTTCGATAATCTGCAAAACCGCCCCGCTAGAGCTGGCAGCACGTAAAACACTGACCACCACTACCAGTTTCTCCAGTTTTTCGGTGTCATTTGCTTGCTGGGCAACGGTTACCTCGTTGTTGAGCACATCCGTAAAGGACTGGTTGATCCGCGGTAAGGCTTCCCTGGTTGCCTGTTCAATGTTGTCGGCAGCAAGAAGCTCTTCAAGCAATTGGTGAGAATCTGCCAATTGAGCCTGGACGGCTTTATCGATCGCTTCAACAACCACCAGCAGTTTTTCCCGAAGCGCCTCAAGTTTCGGTTTCTCAGCTTCATCGGAAGCCTCAATCCGGTCCGTCAGGGTCTGGAAAAATGTATAATCGAGCCCACCTCTTGCCATCGAGGCGATCGCGGTCGTGCGGATTTCATTACCAGCATGGCTGATAAACAAGTCGAGCAAATTTTCGCGGGTGAGACCTGTTTTGCTTAACTCTTGTAATTCTGTCATCGCAGCACGGGTCTCGGCAGCTTCAAGCGCGGCGGCTTTGCCAACAGAGCTGTGCTCCAGTAATGCTTCCTGTACATGCGTAAGCGCGTGAACCGATTGTTGGTCATTGGCAGCAGCTGACGCCTGGGCGAGGCGCGAAAGCAGAATGAATAATTCCTCATCGATTTTATGGTCGTTTTCAAGGATCAATGTTTCCATTCTCTCAGCAGTGGCATTCGCCAGTTCCTGCAGCAAAAGCAGCTTTTCTTGCTGTGCCTTCATCATTTCAGGTGTGATCCCATCAGCTTCAAGAATTGTCTCGAAAAGCCGTTGCTGCGTGAGCATCGTCTGAGGATTAAACAGGTAAGCTTTCCGTTTTTCTGGAGAGAGATCGTCCATCACTTTTTTAATCAGTGGACCGATTGTTTTTTCTTGTTCAGTAACTGGCGTGTGTAATTCTGGCGGAAAATAGGTCAGCAGCAGTTCCTTATCCGGATCATGATAAACGATTGGGGTCGGGTAACTTCCCTGGTACCCGCAAGTGGTGCATTGGAAGGCATTTGCGCCCCCCGAAAGCAGCAGTTCTTTTGCCTCAGGGTTAGTATTGAGATCAAACAAACGCTGCAGATCAATGATGACAGGTTGACGACAGTTTGGACAGGGAACACTGGTTTTAGCCATAAATTTACTCGCTTTTCTTTGTATTTAATCGGTAGAAGCGATTATAACATTGCCAGTAACGCTAAAAAGGGGTCGTATCGCGCGAAAGCGACCATGAATTATTCCAATTAAGATATAATTCAAAGCAGCGGGGGCAGGAACCCCCCTAATTTCCAGGCGAAAGCACGGTGCTTGTCGTGTTTATCAATTGTCAATCGGCTTTTGTCTTCCACCATAGTCCGTTGCCTAGCCCAAAATTCTTAAGGAGAAGAAATGAAACGCTTTAAATTTTTGTTCACCCTCGCAAGCCTTTTGATCATTGCGAGTATGGTCCTCGGTGCTTGCGCAACAACACCTGAGACCCCTGTCGACACAGATCCTGTTGAAACCGGTGAAGAACTGGCAGTCGGCATTGTGCTCCCCACCAAAGACGAACCCCGCTGGATCCAGGATGAAACCCGTTTCAAGGACGCCCTCACCCAGCAAGGCTACGCCGTTGAGATTCTGTTCAGCCAGGGCGATCCAGCCCGTGAAAAACAAAACGTTGAAACCCTGATTTCAAAGGG
>JAAYZW010000009.1 GCA_012514645.1 Chloroflexota bacterium | reverse complement strand
TGCCATTTTGAGCCTCAATGGTCATGGCTCCGGCGCAATTGGCGGTTTCGATCAGCGATTCGGCAGCATGCACCATCAGCGCACCAAGCGCGGTCATCATGGTGGTGCCGTTGGTCAGAGCCAAACCTTCCTTGGCAGCAAGATTGATTGGCTGCAAGCCGGCATTTTGCAGGGCATGTGCGGCTTCGATGATCTGCCCGTCAAACTTAACCTGTCCGATACCAAGGAGCGGCAAAGACATGTGGGCAAGAGGAGCGAGGTCACCGCTGGCGCCGAGAGAGCCTTTGGAAGGGATTAGCGGCAGGATGTTGCGGTTGAGCAGCTCGAGCAGAAGCTGCAGGGTTTCGAGGCGGATGCCGCTGTGACCTTTCGCAAGCGTGTTGGCACGGATCAAGATCATTGCCCTGACAGCAGCTTCATCCAGCAGCGGACCAACGCCAATAGCATGGCTGAGGATGATATTTTCCTGCAATTTTTCGACCTCATCTGCGGAGATTAATTTGTCTTTGAAAGCACCAAACCCGGTGGTGATACCATAGGCAATCTGACCATTGCGGATCAATTGTTGAACGGCATCGGCTGCCTGGTTGATTGCAGACAGGGCTTCCGGGTCTATGGAAACACGAATGCCGGGGTTTTTGGCGACATAGACAACTTGGTCGATGGTCAGTCCACGACCGTTCAACAGGATTTCTGCAACCATGGCTGCGATTACTCTTCAGTAATTTCGATGGTATGCAGTTTGACTGCAGGAGAACCGAACAGCATCGGGTCACGGGGAGGGATTTCGAGCAAAACGTCCATACCCTCGACTATTTCACCAAAGACGGTGTGCTTGTTGTCGAGCCAGGGGGTGGGCACGTGGGTCAGGAAAAATTGCGAACCGTTTGTATTCGGTCCGGCGTTAGCCATGGAGAGGATGCCTGGTTTGTTGTGCTTGAGTGTGGCATCAAACTCGTCACTGAACTTGTAGCCTGGTCCGCCGCGACCGGTGGCAGTGGGGTCGCCGCCCTGCACCATGAAATCGGGGATAACACGGTGAAAGATGGTGTCGTTGTAGAAACCTTCGCGTGCAAGAAAGACGAAGTTGTTGACGGTGATGGGTACTTTTTGCGCAAATAATTCGACTTTGATATCGCCCTTGTCGGTTTTGAAGGTGGCGAAGTATTTCTTTTTTAGATCCAGGCTGTATTCTGGAGGGGTGTTCCATTGTTTTTGTGTCATTGTTAATCTCCTCGGATTGAATTTTATCAGAGGTTGTGATGGATGGGGCGAGGAAGCTATATGGATAGCAAAGTTGAATAATCCTTTGCCCTAACCCCAGCCGCTGCATGCAAACCTTCACATTGCCTGCATCGAATGGGTGGTAATCAATGGAGCCTCATTGGTAACTCGCTGCCTGAGAATTTACTATGTTAAAATTGGATCGTGTTCACGAAACTTTCTGAGACCGATCAAAAAACTACAAAACAGCGTAGGTTTTGGCGGGTAATGCTGGTGTTCACCCTCGGGGTGTTCTGCTTCCTGCTCACCCAGATATTCACGCGGGTGCCCCTTTTGCGCTGGCTGCAAGATCAAACGGGGTTTATGGTCTGGACGATGTCTTACCCCCTTTTAAGCGGGGTGCTGGTGGCTTTGAGTGCCGGTGTCTTTGAGGAAAGCGGGAGATTAGCCATCAAATCGCTTGTTTTAAAACCAGCAAAATCGCCTATTTGGGAACCAATTGTTTTCGGTTTTGGGCATGGCTTGTGCGAAGCGATTTGGGTCTTGAGCCCATTGTTTGGGATGATGTCGCTGGTCGGACCGGGACAATATGTTCTTCCAATTGTTGAGCGGATGCTCGCAATCATTATGCATGTTGGTTTTTCAGTGATCGTGTGGAATGGTTTTCAACTTAACAAGCGCTGGCAGTATTTGCTTCTTGCCATTCTGGCACACGGGCTG
>JAAYZW010000126.1 GCA_012514645.1 Chloroflexota bacterium | reverse complement strand
TCCTCACGTTGGTGGCAATAGGCTTCCGCTACTTTTTTTGAAAGGTCGCGCATTTTTGCAAAGAGCGCCTGGCGTTCGGTGAATCCGACAGCGCCCCTGGCATCCAGTACATTGAAAGTGTGCGAACACTTAATTACATTATCGTAGGCTGGCAATACCAACCCTGCCTCAAGCGCTTTTTCGGCTTCCTGCGTATACAGGCTGAACATCTCACGCAGCCTGTTAACATCGGCGATTTCATAATAATAGGTGGAATGCTCGCGCTCGGCGACCTGGTAGATATCGCCATAAAGGCGGGTTTCATTCCAACGGATATCTTTGAAGTGGTTAACGCCTTGCAGCGTCATAGCGATGCGTTCGAGACCATAGGTAAGCTCAACCGATGGCACATCCAGTGTCATTCCGCCGGCTTGTTGGAAGTAAGTGAACTGGGTAATTTCCTGGCCATCGAGCCAGACTTCCCAACCCAACCCCCAGGCAGACAGCGCCGGGGATTCCCAATTATCCTCCACGAAACGAATATCATGTTCGGCGGGGTTGATGCCCAGTGCCAGAAGTGACTGAAGATAGAGCTCCTGGGGGTTTCCGGGGTCGGGTTTGAGGATTACCTGGAACTGGTTATGTTGCTGCAAACGGTTGGGGTTGATGCCATATCTGCCATCATCAGGGCGAACAGAAGGTTCCAGGTATGCTACACGCCAGGGTT
Organism: Chloroflexota bacterium; assembly: GCA_012514645.1. Lineage (GTDB taxonomy): Bacteria > Chloroflexota > Anaerolineae > Anaerolineales > Anaerolineaceae > Mesolinea. Next base: position 2,198 of record JAAYZW010000126.1, on the reverse strand, counting down.
CGGGACCAAGCACGCGCAAAAATGTTGCCGGGTTCATGGTTCCCGCGCCAACCTGTGAATAATATGGCTGCCATATCAGGCAGCCTTTCGATGCCCAGTAGGTCTGCAAATTGAAAATGATTGATTGAAAATCTAAGCCCTGATTCATAAAACACCTCTATATTTGTGCGCTTGATTATACTTCACGCAGCTGTCATTCTAAGGGAAGCCGAGCGTCTTAAGCAAACCTGTAAGGAATCTTTTTGCTCAAAGCAAAGACCTGCAAGCACACCGCGCGGTCGGAACGGGAACTACATAGATTGCTACGATACTGCGTCCAGAAAACCGGGAGTTTTGAGGTTGTATTCGAGCAGATAGGTCAGGTGCTTTTCGACCAGCTGGCTCAGTTCCTGGTCAACCTCTTCAGGAACAGACCGGTTTTTAACCTGTGACCAGGGGGAACGCTGTAAGAAGCGCAGGTAGCGCAGAGCGTTTGTGCTCACCGCCCAGGCAGAAGGGTCTCCTGAGAGCGAACGCGGGCAGACCACGCCGCCCAATTTGGCAGAAAAGTACTGGTTTTCAGGTTGGATAGCTGCCCCGCAAACCACACATTCCTGCAATTGTGGTCTGAAGCCCAAAATATCCATCAGGTGCACTTCGTAATAGTGCACAGCCAATGCTGGAGAGATTCCGCTGTCGAGCCGGGCAAGCGTCTCGACTACCAGGTTGTAGAGCAGCCGGTTTTCGCCTTCTTCATAGGTAAAGCGATCGAGCAATTCCAAAACATACGCCGCCTGGGCAGTTAGTTTGAGGTTTTCACGGATATTGGCGAAGTTGCGAATCGTCTCAACCTGGGTGACGACCTCGAGGTTGCGCCCCTTTGCCAGTTGGAGCGATACCTGGGTGAAAGGTTCGAGGTGTCCTGCTTTTCGGCTTTTCAGTTTTCTGACCCCCTTGGCAATCGCCTGCAACTTGCCTTTTTCAAGCGTATAGAGGGTTAAAATTCGATCCGCCTCTCCGAATTCACGGTGGCGGATCACCATTGCCTGTGCCCGATAGGATCGAGATTCCGTAGACATGCCAAATCTCTCTAAATTTGCAGATCTTCCGGACCAAACGAACGGGGCAGGATGCCGTCCATCGTACTTTCGAAGGCGATGTTGCCCTGCTCATCTGCCAAAATCACGGGCATGTCCAGGGCGGAAAACTCGCGCATGACTTGCCGGCATGCCCCGCAGGGTGAACCAGCGTTGCTGGTTACCACGGCGATCGCTTTGATCTGGCGGTTTCCTTCAGAGATAGCCTTGAATATCGCCACGCGTTCAGCGCAAAGTCCGGACGGATAGGCAGAGTTTTCAATGTTCGCTCCGCCATAGATCTGCCCGTCTTCCGCCAACACGGCTGAGCCTACCGCGTAATGCGAATAGGGGCTGTAGGCATGCTTTTGATAACGATGTGCCGCATCGACAAGGCTATTTTTTTGCTCATTTGTCAGCACGGTCATGGGCATCCTCCCCATCGGTGGTTTCATCCTGAGAGGTTTTTTGAACTTTGACTTTCAAAATTCGCCGGGCAGCGACTTCTTCTACAGTGAACTTATAGTTTCCGCTGTAAACTACCTCTCCAGGCTGTGGAACACGCCCGAGCTGACCATAAATATAACCACCAAGCGTATCGGCATATTCATCTGAAAGGTTCAAACTGGTGATTTCATTCAACTCGTCAATTGTGGCGCGGCCCTGGATCATATAGCCGCCATCGGGCAACACTTCATAAAGGCTGACCTCACCGGTGTCATACTCGTCACGGATCTCGCCAACAATCTCTTCAACAATATCTTCAAGCGTGACTACTCCGGCAACGCCGCCGTACTCGTCAACCACCAGCGCCATGTGCACACCGCGCGACTGCATCTCAGCCAGCAAATCATCCACTTTTTTTGCTTCAGGAACAAAATAGGCAGGGCGGATCAGGTGACGTTGATTGGCGATACAATCATCTCCATCCACTACCGCCAGTAAATCCTTGGCATACAACAAGCCGATGACATTATCGATGGTGTCGTCATAAACCGGTACCCGCGAATGCCCGGCATTGATGAATTCCTGCCTGGCTTCCCGAATTGTGGTGTTCACGTCCATGGCTAACACATCCATACGCGGGACCATGATATCTTTTGTCATGGTTTCGCTGAAGTGGAAGATCGAATAGATCATCTC
>JAAYZW010000125.1 GCA_012514645.1 Chloroflexota bacterium | reverse complement strand
TAGAGTAAAAGCCCAATCCCACCAACCAGAAAGAAAATCAGCCAACCGTTTGGTTTGTGGCGTTTCTTGTTGAGAGAGAGCCTGCTTCCTTTAAGATACATATTTTGATATTATCACGAATGTTAAAAAGTCGTCAACTCGACGTCAATGTGCGATCGCCCTGTATAATGGAAGAAAAGAAGCACAAGATCCTACAGGTTGTTCAGGATGAAAAATTTTTCACGAAAGGTAGATTATGGCAAGAGCATTGACACCAGAACAACGCATTGATAAAGCCAATAAACTGATCGAAGACGCCCGCAAGATCCCTCGCCCCGACAGTGTGGGCTGGGAGTTGTTTTCCTATACCGCCCAGGTCAAAGACACGCTTAAGAAAGCCTTCGAATTGGTTAAGTTGATCCAGCACTCCCCTGCCACAGACCCGGGGACTAAAAAGAAAGCCCGGGAACTGATGGACAGCCTGCCAGTGGTTGAGAAAGAGATCCTTAAGGGATCCTGATTCTGTCCAGGCACCTTACATCCCCGCCATTTCGCTTCAGGGATTTTCGACCGGGAGATGGCGAAATTCTCGCTCGACGGTTACATGAGGTCCCCCAAAAGGACCGCAACTCATTCATCGGTGCTTGCCTAATATTCGGCGATCGTCTAAAATTTGCCTATGCGATTTGACGTTTTCAGCCTCTTTCCGGAGGTGTTTCTTCCTTATCTTGAGATCAGCATCCTCAAACGAGCAATCGCCAATGGATTGGTCGAGGTCTATACGCATAACATCCGCGACTGGAGCACAGACAAGCACCACACCACTGACGACACGCCTTATGGAGGCGGAGGCGGCATGGTGATGAAGCCCGAGCCGGTTTTTGCTGCTGTTGAGAGTGTTTTAGGCGCCCCGCCCAGCTGCCCGGTGATCATGCTTTCACCCCAGGGAGAGCTGTTTACCCAGGCAATCGCGCGAGAACTGGCGACTTACGACCACCTGGCTTTACTGAGCGGGCGATATGAGGGCTTTGACGAACGCATCCGCGAGCACCTGGCAACGCGGGTTCTCAGCATTGGCGATTATGTGTTGACCGGCGGCGAGCTGCCAGCCTTGATCGTGATGGACGCGGTGGCGCGGCTTCAGCCCGGCGTTTTGGGTGATCGTGAAGCCACCGATGATGATTCGTTTGCCGAGGATGGGCTTCTTGAGTATCCACAGTGGACCAAACCGGCAGTCTTCCGCGGCTGGAGCGTACCCGAAGTGATGCAGCAGGGGAATTTGGGCGAGCAGTTGAAGTGGAAACGCAAGCAGTCGTTGATCAGGACATTTAAGTGGCGCCCCGATTTGCTTGAGAAGGCAAATTTGGGCGATAAAGACCGCAAGTTTTTGGATCGGTATTTGGAAGATTCCAATTCGGACGACGTCTGACCAGGAGTTTCTGCGGACATGTTTTTTGTGGGCAACAGGGACCGGGGAGCGGGGAGCAGAAAACAGTAATAGGTATTTATCCACGGTTTTGTAGGGTTCAGACATTTGGCAAAGAGGTTTTCGAATTTGTAGGGTCGAGGCAGGCCTCGACCTCAAGACAATGACGAGATGCAGTTCAGGAACAGGCAAGCCAGTTCCCTACACAAAGGAACAGTTGAGCCAGTTTGAACAGGGAGCGGCGAGCAGAAAACAGCAATAGGTATTTATCCACGGTTTTGTAGGGTTCAGGTATTTGGCAAAGGTGTTTTCGAATTTGTAGGGTCGAGGCCTGCCTCGACCTCAAGATAATGACGAGATGAAGATCAGGAACAGGCAAGCCAGTTCCCTACACAACAGGAACAGTTGAGCCAGTTTGAGCGGGGAGCAGAAAACAGCAATAGGCAGGATTAGTTCCCCAAAACCCGTACCTGAAAAAGTATTAAACCCAAAAAACACTCAAACTAAGTTATCATTCACACACACACAGCTTAAAGGAGGCAAAATGGTTGAAGCAAAGAAGTTTAATTTTGGCAAGTTATTCCTGATTGGTTTTGGTTTTTTTGGTGTCAGCGTGTTATGGAGTCTTTACAACACCTACGTACCGATTTTGTTATCTCAAAAGTTCTCACTCGATGCGGCTGCGATCGGTTTTTTTATGTCGCTCGACAACATCGCCGCGCTTTTTATCCAACCGCCGGTCGGTGCCTGGTCTGACCGGGTGCGCACAAAACTGGGTCGGCGACTGCCCTTCATCGCAATTGGCGCTCCGATTGCCGCTGTCACTTTTGGTTTGATTCCCCTGGCAGAATCACTGCCCGTATTCCTTGCCTGCACGGTGACAACCATCCTGGCGATGGCATTTTGGCGGACACCCGTGGTCGCGCTGATGCCCGATGTGACCCCTTCTCACCTGCGCTCACAGGCAAACGGCATAATCAATTTCATGGGTGGTCTCGGTCTTGTATTAGGGACGTCAATTGGCGCGATGCTCGTTAAGCAAAACCAGGCTTACCCATTCTGGTTTGGATCAATTCTGGTCCTGATCGCGGCAGTGCTGGTGCTCTTGTTTGTTCGCGAGCCCAAAGTATACGAAGACAGCCCCAATACCGAAAAGCCCGATTTATGGAAGAGCCTGAAAGAGTTGTTTACAAGCAAACACGGCGACGCCATCCGTATTTTCCTGGCAATCTTCTTCTGGTTTATTGCCTATAACGCTATTGAAGCCTTTCTCTCGCTGTACGGTGTGAACCACCTTGGTTTGGATGAATCTGGGGCGGGCAGGCTGATCACCAGCGTCGGTGCTTCATTCCTGATTTTTGCGATCCCAAGCGGGTTTATTGGCGGCAAGCTGGGACGGCGCAAAACCATTGGGATGGGCTTGGTCATCATGATCCTGGTGCTTTTAAGTGTCTATTTCATCCCGAAGGAAACACTGTTGGTTTCGCACGGAAGTTTGCCGCTTTTAGGCAGCTTCATGAACCTGACCATCCTGCTGCTTGCGGCTGGAATCGGTTGGTCTTTCATCAACATTAATTCGCTGCCCATGGTAGTCGATCTGACCGATGCGACCCAAATTGGCACCTTTACCGGGCTTTACTACCTGTTTTCGACACTGGCAGCTATCGCCGGACCAAACGTTAACGGTTGGATCGTACGGCTCTCTGGTAACAATTATTCTTCGATCTTTGTTATCGGTCCGATATTTATGGCAGCTGCCCTGATCATGATCATGGGTGTGCGCTCTGGTGAAGCGAAAACAGCGCCAGGCCAGGAAAACCAGGCGTAGTGTCGGGTGCGACTCTCTTGCGAAAATAAGGTCGTTAAACTATACTTAACAAATAAGCTCACCCGCTATCCGCGGGGATTCGTTATGAAGAGGAGAAATTTCATGCGCAAAAAAATAGTGTTGTTCATTTCCTTATTGCTGGTAGCATCCATCGCGTTGGCTGCCTGCCAGACCACCACCCCACCCGCCGGTGAAGAACCACCAGTGGCTGAGGACAAAGTAAAGGTCTGCCAAATCACCGATACTGGTGGTATTGACGACAAATCCTTCAACGCCACCGCGTGGAAAGGCATCCAGGATGCTGAAGCTGTACATGGCATCGAAGGCAAATTCCTCGAGTCTAAAGAAGTCGCCGACTACGAGAAATTCCTCAATGCTTTTCTTGAAGAGGGTTGTGACCTGATCGTGACCGTTGGTTTCCTGATTGGTGATGCCACCCAGGCTGCTGCAGAAGCAAACCCGGACTCCAAGTATTCGATCGTGGACTACAACTATGACCCCGCCATCCCGAATGTTGTCGGTCAGATCTTTGACACCGACGAAGCTGGCGCATTGGCTGGTTACCTGGCTGCAGGCGTGACCCAGACCGGTATCGTTGGCACTTTTGGTGGTCTGCCCATCCCCACCGTGACCATCTTCATGGACGGTTTCGTGAAGGGTGTTGAGCTCTACAACCAGGCTAAGGGCACAGATGTAAAAGTTTTGGGTTGGGATGTTGAGAGCCAAACCGGTCTCTTCAGCAACTCATTTGACGATCAGCAAAAAGGTAACGAACTTGCCAAGAGCCTGATGGACGAAGGCGCTGACATCATCATGCCCGTTGCCGGTCCTGTTGGTTTGGGCGCAGCTGCCGCCATCAAAGAACGCGGCAATGCCTACCTGATTGGTGTGGACTCTGACTGGGCGCTCACCAGCCCCGAATATGCTGACATCACCCTCACCTCCGTGATGAAAATGATGGATGCCACCACCCTCGAGGTTATCACATCGGTGCTTGATGGCACTTTCGCGGGCGGCGATGTGGTTGGTACATTGGCTAACGGCGGCGTTGCAATTGCCCCTTACCACGATCTTGCCAGCCTTGTTCCTGCTGAACTCACCGCTGAAATTGAACAGTTGAAAGCTGATATCATCTCCGGTGCCGTAAGCCTGGACTAAGTTTGTCAAAGATCAGAATAAAAGGCTGGGAGCTACCCAGCCTTTTTTTGTCAGTGGCATGACCACTGTGATGCCCCAATCCACAAATCGCAGAAAACATTGCCAAGATCTGGGGGGGTGACAGCCTGCTTAATAACGGAAAGCCAGGTAATGGGAGAGATTAGGACAATAGGCAAATTGGTCACGCGCCTAAAATTTCGCATCGGTAAATAAGGGCTTGCGTGGTAAGATAAATGAAATCTGTATCAAGGGAATGAAAAAATTATGGCTCCAATTCTTGAATTGAAGGGAATCACCAAGAGATTCCCGGGGGTTCTGGCAAACGACCACATTGACTTGACCCTCAATAAAGGCGAGATCCTGGCGCTGTTAGGGGAAAACGGGGCAGGAAAATCGACCCTGATGAACATCCTCTACGGGCTTTATCAACCTGACGAAGGCGAAATTTTCGTCAATGGCGAGAAAGTGGTCATCAATTCCCCGACGGATGCGATCGCCCAGGGTATCGGCATGGTTCACCAGCATTTTATGCTTATTCCTGTTTTTACGGTCACCGAAAACGTCATGCTCGGCAACGAAACCGTAAACAAATATGGGTTCCTGGACCGCGAAAAGGCGGCAGAGCGAATTACTGATATATCAGAACGGTTCAGCCTGCAAGTCGACCCCACCCGTTATGTTCGTGATATCCCCGTGGGCGTTCAACAACGCGTCGAGATTATCAAATTGCTCTACCGAGATGCTGAAATCCTGATCTTTGACGAGCCAACCGCCGTGCTGACTCCCCAGGAAGCCGATGAGCTTTTCAAGATCATGCGGCTATTAATTGACCAGGGCAAGTCAATCATTTTTATCACCCACAAACTTCGTGAAGTGCTGGAAATTTCAGACAGGGTTGTGGTGATCCGTCGTGGTGCTGTGATCGGCGAAACCACGCCAGTAATAGCAGATAAAAACAAGCTGGCTGCCATGATGGTTGGGCGCGAGGTGGATCTGGAGGTCGAAAAAACTGAAAGTATTCCGGGCGAAGTGGTATGCTCGATTGATGACCTGGTTGTTGCAGACACGAATGACGAAATCTGCATCGAAGCTTTAAGCCTGGATGTGCATGCTGGCGAGATCGTCGGTGTGGCAGGCGTACAGGGCAACGGGCAAACCGAACTGGTCTACGCGATCACTGGCTTAATGAAGCATGTTTCCGGCAAAGTTACCATCCTCGGGCAAGATGTGACAAATTTTACTCCCCGCCAAATCACAGAACTGGGCACCGCCCACATCCCGGAAGATCGGCAGCAAGACGGGCTGGTGCTTCCATTCCCGGTTGCTGAAAACCTGGTGCTGGCAACTTATTACCAGGAGCCATTCTCAAAAGGCGTGATACTGCAATATCCAGTCATTTTGGAAAACGCAGAAAAGCTGATCGAGGAGTTTGACATCCGCACACCTTCAGCGATGACGCCAGTTGGCTCGCTTTCAGGAGGAAATCAGCAGAAAGTAATCATCGCACGCGAATTATCGAGACCGGTCAAGTTTCTGGTGGCTTCGCAGCCTACGCGCGGCTTGGACGTTGGTTCGATTGAATACATCCATAAACAAATCGTGCAGAAACGAGATGAAGGTGCCGGTGTTTTATTAGTCTCGCCCGAATTGGACGAAATTATGGAACTCTCTGACCGAATCGCGGTGATGTATCGTGGTCGGGTGCTTGCAGTGGTTCCCAACAAGGGGATCAGCAAGGAAAACATCGGCTTAATGATGGCTGGCGTTATCCCTGACATCCCGATGCAGACCAATGAAACCCATGTGGTTGAAATCACACTTTAGAGAGAATCACTATGACTGAAGAAAAAAAAGACCTTGGGCAAGAAATTCTCAATCAACTCAATGGAGCAGCACC
>JAAYZW010000124.1 GCA_012514645.1 Chloroflexota bacterium | reverse complement strand
TTTGCAGGACACACATAGTGGTAGATTAAGACGCTGATATTGTGGCTCTTTCTCCATGTCTCACTCATCTTTCTATCTTATACCTTTTCGCAGCAAGCTGCGGGGAAATGCCCTCATTTGATTATACAAAGATTTTACAAATCATCAGTGTCATTCGCAAATCTCCTGAATTGTCTGCACCAAGACAGAAGAAACTGTTCTGGCTTCACAATCCTATCATGAATAGAGGATTAATAGCATATAATCGGCATATCATACATCAAAGAGGTCACATAATGAGCAACGTTGAAAACGCGATTAAGTATTTCCATGAAAACCAAATGACAATGACGGAAACTTTTTTCGATCTGGTCGCGATTCCCTCAATCTCCACTTCTCCAGAGCATAACAGCGATATGGTCCGGTCTTCTGAATTCCTGGCTGATTACTTCAGGAAACTGGATTTTGATCATATTGAAGTTTTCGAAACAGATAAACATCCGATCGTGTTCGCTGAGAAGAGAACCACCCGACCTGGAGCAAAAACGCTCCTGGTATACGGTCATTACGACGTTCAGCCTGTCGACCCGCTGGATGAGTGGCAAAGCGATCCTTTCAAGCCGGAATTTCGGGGCGATTACGTCTATGCCCGGGGAGCATCAGACATGAAAGGTCAGGTAATGGCGAGCATCCTGGCTTTAGAGAGCGCCCTGAGGGTCGGAGAGCTGCCGCTGAACGTGAAATTTTTGCTGGAAGGCGAAGAGGAAATTGGCTCGCCTTCCCTTGAAGGCTTTATCAAGTCACACAAAGATTTGCTGAGTTGTGACATGATCCTTAATCCCGATGCTGGCATGGTCGGCAAAGACCAACCTACGCTTGTCTATGGTTTACGTGGGATGACCTATTTTGAGGTACGCGTGGATGGACCGAAAGCAGACCTCCATTCCGGTCTCTGGGGCGGCAACGTGGCAAATCCTGCCAACGTACTGGCACAGATCATCGCGAAACTGCATAATCCGGATGGATCAGTTGCCATCCCAGGTTTCTATGACAAAATCCCCCCACTTTCCGCGGAAGATAAGCAAAAAATTGCCGGCAACAAATTAACAGAAGAAAGCATTTTAGAAATCACCGGTTCTCCGGCAGTGTCTGGTGAAGCTGGATATAGCCCGGTTGAGAGGCAGGGCGCCCGCCCAACGCTGGATGTGAATGGTCTCTATTCAGGCTTCGTCGGCGAAGGCGCTAAAACTATTATTCCAGCTTACGCGAAGGCAAAGATTTCTTGCCGGCTGGTTCCCAACCAAGATCCGATGGAAATCTACGACCTGGCAAAAGAATTCATCCACTCAATCGCTCCAGATACAGTCAAGACCCAAATATTCCTGCACAGTGCCGGTCCTGCTTACCTCGCAGATGACGCTCCCGGTGTAGAAAACCTGATACACGCCATGACAGCAGTCTGGAATGCCCCGGTCACCTACAAACGTGAAGGCGGCAGCATACCGGTTGCCACCGTCATGCAGCGCGAGCTTGGGGTTAAATCGATGTTGACCGGTTTCGGTTTGCCAGACGATGCGATCCATTCTCCGAACGAACGTCAGCATTTTCCTACCTGGTTAAAGGGTGTGGAAACTTTGATCCGCTTCTATCTGAGCTTTGAAGGGGAATAAGAATGCCTGGTGATAAGAATTTGCGGCTGCCTTCTTATGGCGGTCAAGCCGTGATGGAGGGCGTACTCATGCGCGGCAGGCGCAACGTTGCCATGGCGGTGCGTGCTCCAGACGGCGAAATTGTAACCTACGAAGAGGCTTTGCCCAATTTGTATCGTTCGAAATGGATGAAAATCCCATTGGTCCGCGGGATGATTAGTTTGTGGGATTCGCTAAGCCTCGGCACACGGCTGCTGACCAAATCTGCCAATATTGCCTCTGGTGAAGAGGAGCCCCTGGAAGGTCCGGCTTTGTTCGCGACAATGTTCGTGTCGCTGGCGCTCGGTGTGGGCATCTTTTTCCTCTTACCCGCTTTCCTGGCGGGTCTGATTGACCGAGCCCTGACACTTAATCCTTGGTGGAGCAACCTGCTGGAAGGTCTGCTAAGGCTGTTGATCCTGGTCACATACCTCTACCTGATGGGGCGTGTGCCCGACATCCAGCGCGTCTTCGCATATCACGGAGCGGAGCATAAGACCATCAACGCTTTTGAAGCTGGCAGTGAGATGACTCCTGAAGCAGTTAGCCGTCAGACGTTGGTACACCCGCGCTGCGGCACATCGTTCATGCTTACTTTAGTGTTCCTCTCGGTCCTGATCTTCACCTTGCTGGGACCGTTGCCCCTGCATATTCGCTTGATCTCAAGGATTTTGATGCTGCCGGTGGTATCGGCACTTGCCTACGAATACATCCGCTTCGCAGCAAACTGGATGGATCGTTCTGCGTTGGTCCGCTGGCTGATCAAACCGAACCTTTGGCTGCAGAAACTGACCACGCGTGAGCCTTCTGAAGATATGCTGGAGGTCTCAATAAAGGCATTTAATTTAATGCTTGAAGCCGAAAATCAGGTATCCGAAGCATGAAAAACTGGAAAACCTTTCTTGGCGGCATACTTGCTGGGCTCTTGCTAACCGGATTGTTTCGGTTTATGACTCTGCCGCGCAATCAACAAACCTTCAAACTTGCGACCGTAACAGCAGATTTGTCTCCAAAACCGGAAGCAACAACCAGTTTGGTCCACGTTCACGTTGCCGGAGCGGTCGTCAACCCCGGTGTATATGGCTTACCAGAGGGAGCATATCTCCAGCAAGCGATTGACGCCGCCAATGGAACACTTCCGGGTGCCCGTACCGACCTGCTCAACCTGGCAGCGCTTTTGATAGATGGTCAGCGTGTGTACGTACCTTCACAGGATGAGCAGACCGAACTGGAAAGCAACCAGCGAAGCATGGAGATTGAGGCTGGAGGAACGATCAATATCAACACTGCCAGCCTTGAAGAGCTCGTAAGTCTGCCAGGTATCGGCGAGGTCAGAGCAAAAGCAATCATCGCCTACCGCACCGAAAACGGTTACTTTATGACCATTGAGGATCTCCTAAAGGTCAATGGCATTGGTTCTGTGACCTTCGAAGAGATTAGAGAATACATCACCGTAAGCCCTTAAAATAAACTATTTCTGAACAGGTATAATGGACTAATGGATTTTCGTAAAAAACTACAAGACGATCTCTTTAAGGCGATGAAATCCGGCGACAACACTCACAAGTGGGTGGTCAGGATGTTGAAATCCGCTATACAGCTTGCAGAAGTCAGCAAGGGACAGCCGTTGACTGAAGAGGAATTTCTCGGTGTTGTGCAAAAAGAGATAAAAACTCGAAATGAAGCCCTTGCTGATGCTGAGAAAGCCGATCGTCAGGATCTTATCGATGCTGCCAAGGCGGAAATCGAGCTTTTGAAGCGGTATTTGCCGGCGCAGCTTAACGAGGAGGAGCTCACCGAGATCGTCAGACAAACAATTACAGAAGTCAGCGCGACCTCTGTGAAAGATATGGGCAGGGTCATGAAAGCACTCCTGCCTAAACTGCAGGGACGCGCAACCAACTCAGCCGCCAGCCAAATCGTAAAATCGGAGCTCGACAAAGAGTAAAAGCATGGCAACCAACCAGAACCCGCCAGCCAAACGGTTTTCGACCAAGGGAATCACGCAGATCGTTACCCTTTTAGTGACCTGTATGCTTGCCTTTGGCGCCCTGGTTCTGCCCGATCTGCTCAACAAACAACCGCAAACTGTTCAGGTTGGCGAAGTTTCATCCCAGGAGATTTTAGCTCCTTATTCGATTACCTTCGAATCCCGCGTATTGAGTGATGCTGCCCGTGAAAATGCAGCAGCCGCGGTGCAGTCGATATACCTGCCTCCTGACCCTGATATTGCCCGCGCACAACTGGAAAAACTTAATAACGCAATCGACTTTGTAAGCACCGTGAGGGGTGATAGCTACGCGACTCCTGTCCAAAAAATCCAGGACCTCAAGTCACTTCAGGATCTGAATTTGTCCGAAGTGGAGTACATCGACATCCTCGATTTGACAGACCAGGAGTGGCAGGCAATTAACGCTGAGAGTTCTCGTGTGCTCGAATTCGTTTTGAGGGAGAGCATTCGCAACAACCAACTTGGAACGGTGAAAAGCAACCTGCCTGCTACGATCGATTTTTCATTTCGCAGTGAACACACAAAATTAATCGTTTCGATAGTTTCACCCTTTATCGTCCCAACCAGTCTGTTTAGCGAAGAGCAAACCCAGGAAGCGCGAGACCAGGCACGTGCTGCGATTGCACCGATTACCCGCCAGATCATGGCAGGCGAGGTGTTGGTAAGGCGCGGCGAGATTGTTTCGCCCGCAGATCTGGAAACGTTAACTGCTTTCGGAATTGGCGAGCCAACCGACCGCGCTTCGCTTCTTCTCAGCAGCGGTTCGTTGGTGGTCGCCATTGCTCTATTGATGCTTCTTTATTACCGAAGAAACAAAAAAGAGGCTATTAACCAGATCAGCTCCGCGTTACTGGTCGCATTCTTCTTCCTGCTCTTTCTTACCCTGGCAAAATTCCTGGTGATGGACCGCACCATCCTGCCCTATTTATACCCAATCGCGGCGTTTGGCTTAACCATCGGTCTGGTCTTTAATCTTGAATTCGGTATTTTTTCAACCCTCCTGTTAGTGGTGCTGACAGTTTTTGGACAAACGCGCAGCACTGAACTGACTCTTTATTACATGCTTCCTACCATCGCTGGCATGATCGCGCTAGGCAAAGGCAGGCGGGTCAGCTCGTTCCTGGTTACCAGCCTGGTTGTGAGTCTCTTTTCCACATTGGTTATTCTCGCCTTCCGGCTCGGCGATAGCACTGACTGGGTCGGCATTGCCACACTGGTAGGTGCGGCGTTGTTCAATGGGATTGCCTCAGGCACGTTTGCTTTACTGCTGCAGAATGTTTTTTCGTACGTGTTGGATGTGCCTACCGCTTTGCAGCTTATGGATATCTCTCGTCCCGACCATCCCCTGTTGCAGCATATACTGACCAACGCTCCGGGCACATACCAGCACTCTCTCCAGGTCTCAAACCTGGCTGAGCAGGCAGCTGATGCCATAGGCGCTGACCGGCTGCTTGTTCGAGTGGGAGCGCTGTATCACGATGCCGGCAAAGCCGAAAATCCAACCTATTTTATTGAGAACCAGGTCAGAGATAACATCGATTCGCATGATCATGTTGACCCGACTTCTGCAGCCGAGACCATTATCCGTCACGTCAGTGATGGTGTCGCCCTGGCGAAGAAGTATCGCCTGCCTTCCAGAGTGATCGACTTCATGCGTGAACACCATGGTTCAAATGTTACCCGCTATCAGTACAACCTGGCACTGAACATGGCTGAAGATCCGGAAAGTGTCAATGTTGCCAACTTCACCTACCCTGGGCCTGCCCCGCGCTCCAAGGAAACCGCACTGCTGATGCTGGCGGATGGTACCGAAGCGCGAGCCCGTGCCAACACTCCGCGCAGTGACGAAGAGATTATCGATGTGATCGACAATGTCTTCGACACGGTCCAGGACGGTGGGCAGCTTGATGACACCGATCTGACGTTGAAGGATTTGCAGACAATCAAGCAGTCGTTCTTCAATACGCTTAAGCAATCCTATCATCCCCGCATCAAATACCCTGAGCAACGAAAAAAACCTGCTCAGGCTTCCACCAGCGAAGCGAACCAACCCACTTAGATATTAAGCATCGAGATTTTATGCTCAACTTGATCTTGCCTAACTCCTACGCTAAAGAGATTAATGAAGCCCGTCTTTGGAAGGTCTTCCAGGAAGCAGTCAGCGTGCTGAAATTAGGGGATAGCGCATCGGTCACCCTGAGAGTGACCAACAACCGGGTAATCCGGCAATTTAACCGTGCCTGGCGTGGTGAAAACACTGCCACGGATGTGTTGTCTTTCGAGAACGCTTTTGAAGATCCGGAAACTGGTGAGCATTATCTGGGCGATATCATGATCTCCTACGAGACCGCCCGCAAGCAAGCGAGAGCCGGTGACCATTCAATTCAAGCTGAGATTGAAATGCTTTTTGTGCATGGCATGTTGCACCTGGCGGGGTTCGACCATGCCGATAAGGAGCAATGGTCGCAGATGACCACCCTCCAGGACAAGATTTTGGAGAATCTCGGCAACCCATTGTTGGGTGGAATTCAATATAGCGAATAAAAGGCGAAACGTCGTTCGTGAACAATGATTTCTTAATAGTTTGTTGAGTCCCGCCTCAACCGCATTGTTGTTGCGATGAGAACAGAATTGGTGCTTCCCGGACCCCTCTGCCTTACTAAACCTTTTCACCTCCACAACCTACCCTTGCAATTTCCCAAATCAACCTGACTCTCTGGTACAATCGCATGAGCAGTACATGGCTCAGAACTTCCAGATTTGAGCTGTAATTTTATGCCACAAGCAAACCAACAAAAGGAGTGAATACTAATATGCACAAAGATTTTCTGGACATCATCGACTACACCCCCGAAGAACTGCAGGAACTGATTGACCTAGCCGTGGAGCTTAAAAAAGAGTACCAGCAAGGCGGCAACCAACCAGTACTCAAGGGCAAAGTCCTCGCCATGATCTTCCAAAAGCCCTCGCTGCGCACCCGCGTCAGCTTCGAAGTGGGCATGTACCACCTTGGTGGCAACGCGCTTTACCTTTCCCCCAATGAAATCGGGCTTGGTCAGCGTGAAGCCATTGCCGATGTCGCCCGTGTGTTGGACGGCATGGTCCATGGAATTATGGCGCGCGTTTTCGACCATGAGCATCTTCTGGAGTTAGCTCATTGGACAACAATACCGGTCATCAACGGACTCAGCGATTACAGCCACCCCTGCCAGGCGCTTGCTGACATATTGACCATTTACGAGGAGTTCGGTCAGATCAAAGACATCAATATCACTTACGTTGGTGATGGCAATAATGTCGCGGTCTCTCTGATGCAGATCGCCGCAAAACTTGGTGCCAACTTCACTATTGCCAACCCGGTTGACTATGATATGCCTGCCGAATCGATCGAAACAATCAGACCATACGCTGAAGCCAGCGGCAGTAAACTGACTTTCCTGCGCGACCCTCATGAAGCCGTCAGGCACGCAAAAGTTATCTACACTGATACCTGGACCAGCATGGGGCAGGAAGAAGAATCCGCCAAGCGCGAAGCTGTCTTCCCTCCTTACCAAATTAATGCCCAGTTAGTATCCGAAGCTGACCCCGACGCAATCGTTTTGCACTGCTTGCCCGCTCATCGGGGACAGGAAATAACCGATGAGGTCGCCGACGGACCTCACAGCCGGCTGTTCCCGGAAGCTCATAATCGTTTGCACGCGCAAAAGGCTGTTTTATACAATTTGCTTGGAAACAAATAATCCAAGGAAGGAATTGATTCATGAACACACAAGATTACATCAATTTAGAGGCTGAATACGGCGCAAACAACTACAAACCCCTCGATGTTGTTCTCAACGGAGGGAAAGGTGCCTGGGTGACCGATGTTGAAGGCAAACGGTACCTCGACTGCCTCAGCGGATACTCTGCTGTCAACCAGGGTCACTGTCACCCAAAAATCGTCCAGGCGAGTATCGATCAGGCTCAGAAAATCGGTCTGACCTCACGGGCTTTCCGCAACGATAAAATGGGTCTGTTTTTCAAGAAACTGGTCGAGCTGACTGGTTACGAGATGGTCTTGCCCATGAATACTGGTGCTGAAGCTGTCGAAACCGCCATAAAAGTCGCCCGCAAATGGGCGTATGTCAGTAAGGGCGTTCCCAAATATGAAGCTGAAATCATTGTCGCCGAAGGCAACTTCCACGGTCGCACAACCACGATTGTCTCTTTCTCGACAGAAGAGTTTTATAAGGAAATGTTTGGTCCCTTCACTCCAGGTTTTGTGATCGTACCCTATGGCGACATCGAGGCGATCAAAGCTGCCATAACCCCGAATACTGCAGCAATCATGATTGAACCGATCCAGGGTGAAAATGGCGTTGTGGTGCCCCCAGATGGTTACCTGAAGCAAATTGCCGAAACTTGCCATGAAAACAACGTTCTGTTCATCGCTGACGAGATTCAAACCGGTCTGTGCCGAACAGGCAAATGGTTTGCCTGCCAGCATGAAGATGTTCATCCGGATATAACCGTGATTGGCAAAGCGCTCTCCGGCGGGATGTACCCCATCTCGGCAGTGCTTTCCTCCAAAGAGGTGCTCGGCTTATTTAAACCGGGAGAGCATGGCTCAACCTTCGGAGGCAGCCCTATGGCAGCAGCAATCGGCATCGCCGCCCTGGAAGTTTTGGATGAAGAAAACCTGGCAGAGCGTGCGACTGAATTAGGCAAATATTTCATGTCTGAACTGCGTAAGATTGACACCCCAGCGGTAAAAGAAATACGCGGACGAGGCATGCTCATCGGTGTTGAGCTGTTCCCTGAAGCTGGTGGTGCCCGCCGATATTGCGAAATGCTGCAAGACGAAGGCATTTTAGCCAAAGAAACCCATGACCATGTCATTCGCTTTGCTCCAGCGCTGGTTGTTGAGAAAAACGATCTCGATTGGGCGCTGGCGATCATTGCCGATGTGTTAAAAAGATAAGAGGTATTCATGACAAGGTTTGCCAAAATTGTTGCCACACTCGGTCCAGCCAGTTCAGACGAAAAAACGCTTACTGAAATGGTGCAAGCCGGTCTGGATGTTGCTCGTCTTAATTTCTCACATGGAGAACAGCAAAGTCATGGGGAGTTGATTGAGTTAATCCGCCAGATTTCGAACAAACTTGGCAAACCTGTCACGATTTTGATGGACCTGCAGGGTCCAAAATTACGGGTCGGGAATCTTGGTGAAGCGGGTCTTCAGCTTGAATCCGGGCAGGAAATTGCTCTTAGTTCTTTTGATAATCCGGAAGATCTGCCCGATGGCATCACTTTCATCCCCTTCGATGTACCCCGGCTCCACGAAGCACTTAAACCCGGCAACCACATATTGCTGGATGACGGGCAGCTGGAATTCGAAGTCACCCGCATGGATGGCAGCAATATTTTTGCCAGGGTGTTGCTCGGTGGTCATTTAAAATCGCAGAAGGGCGTCAATCTGCCCGGTTCAAACCTGGATATTCCGATTTTGACTCCAAAGGACCTTTCCGACCTACAATTTGGTCTTAACTGTGGGGTCGATTTAGTAGCGGTTTCATTCGTGAAAACTGCCGATGACATCCTTATGGTGCGTGAGACAATGCGATCGATGACCGACAGCCAGTGGCTGCCGCCGATTGTTGCCAAGCTGGAGCGACCTGAAGCCGTGGAAAACCTGGAATCGATCATTAAAGTCACTGATGGTGTCATGGTTGCGCGCGGTGACCTCGGCGTTGAAATGTCACCTGCAATTGTCCCCTCGGTGCAAAAATCGATCATCAAAACCGCCAACTTAAATGGTAAATTCGTGATTACCGCCACACAAATGCTGGAATCGATGATCAATAACCCCCGTCCCACCCGTGCTGAAGCCGCCGATGTCGCCAATGCAATTTTTGACGGAAGCGATGCGGTGATGCTCTCGGCAGAGTCTGCTGTTGGGAAATTCCCGGTTCACGCCATCAGAATGATGGACACGATCATTCTTCAATCCGAATTACACTTGAATGAATGGGGACATATCGATTCTTTGGATCACAGAACATACCAAGACGACGTCGTCACCATTACCAGGGCAGCGAAAGTGATTGTGTCAGACCAGGATGTCAAGGCGATCGTGGTTTTCACCATGTCTGGCATGTCAGCGCTTTGGATGAGCAAGGCGAAACCAGCTGTGCCGATTTATGCCTTCACGCCAGAACTGACCAGTTACCGTTGGTTGGGCATCTGCCGTGGCGTGACACCGCTGCGTGTGCCGCATGCCGATACGCTTGAGACGATGATAACGCACGTTGAAACCGCCATCGCTGCGGCAACAGACCTGTGTAAAGGTGACCAGGTTGTCGTCATCAGCGGATTCCCGGTTGGCGCTTTCTCCGCGCCAAATTTGGCGTTGTTATATACGATTCAAGGATAGTCGCTGCAAAAATAGCTGACAGCACCTGGCAATCGAGGCTGCCAACCTTTCGCGCAAACAAAAAGGGCGGGGGTTTGAGCCCGCCCATGCACAACAATCTCATGCATTTTTTTAATCAATATAGCGATCGGTTGATTTCGGCAAGCATCGGCTTGGTTGGTCTCAGGCGCTCGGTACCGATGCGGTTCAGCGGTTCGTCGGGCAGATCATAGAGCTCGTGAATTGTGGCAGTTGCCTCTGAGAAATAGATCAAGCCAGTAGCAAAATACTTATTTTTGTAAGACTCAGTCAGCAAGTCCAGCGCGGCACTGCGATCGGTCGGGTCATAATCCTTGTCGATCTTGCGCAAGACCATGTAGGTACCATCTTGCATTTTTATCTCACGATACGTACCGGGGTCAAAGTCTGCCAGGTCAAGATCTTCCTTGCTGCCGAAGTGCTTGATATCGTGCAAGGGAGCTTCGTTCTCACGACCCCAGGTATACGATTGCAGCGCGTCATCCTTGTTGTTAAAAGTCACACAAGGGCTGATCACGTCGATAATCGCGGTACCATGCTGTGAAATTGCCGCTTTGATCAGCTCTTTCAGCTGCTTGGCATCTCCTGAATACGCACGGGCAACAAAGGTGGCTCCACTGATCAAGGCTTCCATACACATATCCAACGGAGGGAGCATGTTGACACCCTGGTGTTTCAGAATGAGACCCTGGTCAGAGGTGGCAGAGAACTGACCCTTGGTGAGACCGTAGCAGCCGTTGTTTTCGATGATGTAAGTCATTGGCACATTACGGCGAATGACATGCTTGAAATGACCCATACCGATACTGGCAGTGTCACCATCACCCGAAAAACCGAGGATATGAATCGAGGTATCAGCAAAAGAAGCACCGGTCGCCAGAGTAGGCATGCGACCATGCAGTCCGTTGAAGCCAAACGATCGGTTCAGGAAATAGTTAGGGCTCTTGCTTGAACAGCCAATACCACTGATTTTGACATATCGCTCCGGCGGGAGACCGAGCTCCCAGACCGCGTTTTGCACCTGGGCAGAAACTGCGTTATGACCACAGCCCGGGCATAACGTTGAGGGTGCACCCCGGTAATCGCCGAGGGCTAGCCCACACGGATTGAGTTCAACTGTTTTAGTTTCAGTTTCCACGTTTGCCTTCCTTACGTTCTTTGTTAATGATACTTTCTATAGCCCATGATGCGGTCATTGGCATGCCCCCAATTTCAGAAAGGGAGATCAGTTTCTGTGAGTATTCCGAAATCTCCAATGACAGAATCTCGTGAAGCTGACCATCCCGGTTCAGTTCCAGCACATAGTTGCGGGTATGACTGGCGATAAACTCGCGTACTGCTGGGTTGGTCGGGAGAGAACGTACGCGCATATAATCGGCGTGAATTCCCATCTCAACCAGCTTGTCCTGTGCTTCCCTGAGAGCATCGTCAGTTGAGCCCATCCCGATGATTCCAATTTCAACATCGTCTTCCTGTGATCGTCTGAAAACCGGACCAGGTAGATGTCGAATCGCGCCTTCCAGTTTCTTCTCAATACGCAGGAGCATCCTCGACCAGTTGTCTGGGTCCTCGCTGTAACCTCCGTATTCATTATGACCGGTACCGCGAGTGAAGTATGCTGCTTTAGGGCTCTGGTTGCCCATGACTGTGCGATACGGAATTCCGTCGCCTTTCATATCTTTGAAGCGCCCCCAGCCTTCAAGTTCTTCAAGCTCATCTTCCCAAATAATGCGACCGCGGTCAATTGGTCGGTCAGGATATTCAAACTTCCTGGTAACCCATTGGTTCATGCCCAGGTCGAGATCGCTAAGTACGAAGATAGGCGTTTGGAATCGTTCTGCTAAATCGAGCGACCGCCAGCCAAATTCAAAACACTCGTTAACCGTGCCCGGAATCAGGATAATGTGGCTGGTATCACCGTGCCCAAGATAGTAGTGCATGGAAAGGTCGCCCTGCTCTGTACGGGTGGGCAGCCCGGTACTTGGACCAACCCGCTGGACGTTCCAAACGACCAGGGGGGATTCGGTGAAGTATGCCAGCCCAATATTCTCGGTCATCAGGCTGATGCCCGGTCCTGAAGTGGCGGTCATTGACCGTAACCCGCCCCATCCAGCTCCAACTGCCGCACCGATGGCAGCCAATTCGTCTTCAACCTGCAGAATTACGCAGGTTTTCTTTCCGGTGACAGGATCGATGCGCAAGACATCGACCTGGTCGATCATCGCCTCCACCATGCTGGTGGCAGGAGTGATCGGGTACCAGGAGCAAAACTGCACCCCGCCAAACAAAGAGCCTAAACCACCGGCGTTATTGCCATCAGTTAAGATATAGTCACTCAATGGAGGAAGCTGCTTGACCTTGAAACGATCTTTCTTCTCAATGTTTTCGGCAGCATAGTCATAACCAACTTTAACAATAGCGAAATTCGATTCCGCTATGGCGGGTCTTGAAGAAAAATGGCTATGTATGGTTGAATGCAAAGCTTCGATCGGAATTCTCAGCAATTGACCGACAATACCGACATACACCATGTTTTCCATAAATGCCTGAAGCTTGCGGGGAACATCAGCATTTTTCACTAACAGCTTGATCGGCATAGGGTAATAAATGATGTCATCTCGAGGTTCTTCAGGAAGCTTCAGGTGATCCGCATAGAAAACGACTCCACCGCTGGGCAGGTATTGCATGTCCTTTTCAAAGGTCACCTGGTTCATTGCCACAACAATTTCATCGTGCAGCTGGCGCCCGGTGTGCCCTTTTTCCGATGCTCTGACCACAAACCAGGTTGGCAGTCCTTTGATGTTGGAGGGGAAGATATTTTTCCCCGAAACCGGGATTCCCAAATGGAATAAGGTCCGGTAAAGGATATGGTTGGCAGTCGCGCTGCCCGAGCCGTTGACCGTACAAACCGCAATGCAAAACTCATTGACAATCGGTCCGTCACCTTCATAAACGATCTTACTTACATCCAGCATTAAAAAGATTCTCCTTTACTCAAATCTTTGCTTTAATTCAGGCTTGCTCTTGGTTCTGACAATTTCAAAATGTGTTTTCAACGCTTGGTAACCCAAATGGTAATCCCGGGTTGCGATCGCTTGATAAATCTTCTTGTGATAGGTCCAGACGTTTTCAAGCGACGCCTTGTCGGTATAAAGACTATATTCAAAGCTTTGGTTAACCTCCCAATAGGTTTCCAAAACGCTGTTTAGAAAAAAGTTGTTTAATGGACGGTAAATGGCAAGATGGAATTCTTTGTGCTCATCCATTGGGATTACAGAAGGGTTGCTGTTGATTTTTTTTAGTGCGCTTTCGATGGTATTTGCTAGATGGTCGGCATCTTTCCTGGTAAGATGAACTACAGCTTCCTGCCAATAGGCGAGCTCAAGATGCTGACGCACAGACAATATCTCCCAGATCATGTCAGGGTCCAGGTCGAGCCCGTAGCGCGTTGCCAGGCAAATTGCTGGCGTAACAGAGAATGATGAAGTTTGTATGCCAGTCTTGGTTTTAACCTCGACAACTTCAAGCTGACGGGCAACCTCAAGCTGCTCACGAACAGCAGAGGTGCTGAGACCGAGTTCATCGCTTAATTGTGAAATACTGGGGATGCTTTTACCCTCTTTGGCACAGGTTGCCAGGTAAGAAAGAAGCGCAAGATTAGAGTGTTTCATCTTATTAATCTGATTAATATTATTAATCAGGCAAACATGATTATAAGCCTGCAGTCAGGAAGCGTCAAGGTAGCATCGAATTTATCAGCAATGCTCAACATGAAAGTAAACGATGGCTTTTTGCCTTAATAAAGCGCAAATTCATCTATACACACAAACGTAGGGGGAGGTCCCAATCGAGAGCACGCTTACCCGTGCATTCTGCTTTTTTGATCTGTAAATTTCCATATTTAGAAGCGTTCCGAATTTGTTGTTTTGCTTGACAGAAAACAAACAAAGCATATAATAGAGATGTCTATACAACCCAGCCAATCCAACCAATGTTCAAGGAAGGATTTATTGGAAGATCTTAACAGTCTTGCTTCAGTGCCACAATACATCCGCATCCGCGATGACCTTCGCAGGCGCATACTTTCGGGTGAATTGAGCCGGGGCGAGAAACTCCCTTCCGAAGAAGACCTCTCAGCATCTTATGGCGTCAGCCGCATGACTTTGCGTCAAAGCATGACCGACCTGATTGACGAAGGTTTGCTCTATCGCAAACACGGTGTCGGCACATTTGTCGCCTTACAACATTTCGCCCGCGATCACAGCAATTTGCAGAATTTCTTTGAGAATTCCCGCCAGAATGGACTGGTGGTTGATGAACAGGTTTTGGAAATGAGCGTTATCCCTGCCCGCTTGCAAGTCGCCAAAGCACTCGACCTGGCTGAGGGTGACCAAGTCGTCCGCATGAAAACCTTACGAATTGTTGAAGGAAATCCGATTACCATTCATGAAGCCTATGTTTCACAAGAAAAATTTTCAGATCTTGCCGAAAGCGACTTCACCAGTATTTCCAAAGACCTGCTGGCTTACTATGAATCCTGCGGATACAAAGTCAGGCGCGGTGTCCAACGACTGGATGCACGCTCGGCTGAACCTGATGTTGCCAGACTTTTAGATATTGAAGAAGACGCTCCTGTGCTCTACAAGGAACGCACATTGTATACCGAAGAAGGCATCCCGGTCGAATTTCTCTATTGTCACAACCGGGGTGATTTGTATTCTGTCACCTTTATTCTCTCTGCCAAATAAGGAGGTCACCAAAAAGAATTGAGCCCAACATTCTGTCAAGAAAGGAGAATCTAAAGTAAATGTCAATTGTCAATGCTCTTGAAATCACACGTGAAGCTGCCAAAGGCGGTTATGCTATAGGCGCTTTCAATATCACAAGTATCAACCAGATGATTGGTGTCGTTGAAGCCGCGATCGATAAGAACACCCCTGTGATTATCCAGGCTTCTGTCACCCCATCCAAATTTCTCAAACCGGAAGTAATCGTAGCGGTCTACCGCACGCTTGCCAGCCAGGCATCTGTTCCAATCTGTTTGCATTTAGATCACTGCACCGAGGTCGAGTATTGTAAGCACCTTGCTGATGTCGGTTACACAAATATCATGATCGATGCTTCCAAGCAGGCTTTTGAAGAAAACATCCGTCAAACCAAAGAGGTGGTCGACTATTGCCATGCACACAGTGACGCATCGGTTGAAGGAGAACTTGGCACCGTCAGCGGCGTGGAAGATCAAATTGTTGTCGCAGAAGATGAAGCCGCACTTTGCAACCCAGAGCAGGCGGTCATGTTCGTCGAACAAACCGGCGTGGACATCTTCGCGCCAGGGATCGGTACCGCCCATGGTGTCTATAAGACCAAAAACCCCAAAGTCGACTTCGAGCGGATGGCAAGGATCAACCAGATGTTAAACGCCGACCGCGTTAAAACGCCCCTGGTCGTTCATGGTGGCACAGGGTTGTCAGATGAATACGTCAAACGATTGTTAGAGTCTGGTGGAGCAAAATTCAACGTGTCAACCGAGCTTAAGCACACACTCATCGATTCAACCTACGAGTACATCTCAGGAAAACGAGATGAATACAACCCGGGGAAAATCGATGTCGCTGTTCGTGATGCCATTCGCACCGTTGTCGCTCGTTGGATCGATGTTCTCGGCAGTGCCGGGAAAGCTTAGGAGGTGAACATGGCTATCAAAGCAATATTTTTTGATCAGGACGGCGTGATTATCGACACCGAACGTGATGGTCACCGTGTTGCTTTCAATGACACCTTCAAACATATGGGGTTCGATACCGAGTGGGATGTTGAGTATTACCACGAATTGCTCCAGGTTGGCGGCGGAAAAGAGCGCATGAAGCACCACCTCAAGACGCAGGGCTTCGGCGTTGAAGTGCCCGAGGAGGAGGTCGATGATCTGATCAAAAAGATGCATCTTTATAAAACCGACCGTTTTATCGAACTGATCGAATCTGGCGCCTTACCGCTCAGACCAGGTATCCACCGCTTCATGAAGGAAGGAGAGGCTGCCGGACTAACCCTGGCGGTCACCACCACTTCAAACGAGCGAGCTGCCCATGCCATCGCCTACAAGGTGCTTGAGGATGTTCCCTTCAAGTTTGTACTTGCCGGTGATATTGTTCACAAAAAGAAACCTGACCCTGCCATCTACCTGCTTGCCCTCGAAAAGACGGGTTTGCAGCCGGAGGAATGCCTGGTAGTTGAAGACTCACGTAACGGTATCCTTGCCGCAAAGGCAGCTGGTATGCACGTGGTTGCCACCAGCAATTTCTACACTGAGCGCGAAGATCTCAGCGATGCCGATGTGATCGTCACCACACTGGGAGACCCAGACGGAGAAAAAGGAATGCTGATAAAGGGAGATATTCCCGATTACGACGGCGTTTTACACGTCCACCAACTTACACGCCTTTTCGAATAAGCAATGAAAGATAAAGAGGTGCCAAAACGAAGAAACATAAACTCTATAACGTCAAACTGAACCGAGGAAATTAACATATGACCAAAGATATTGAATTTGTTGTCAAGTCCATGGCGGACACCGTCCTCAAAAATGAGCAGTTTTTTACTGAACTCGATGCGGTTGTTGGAGACGGAGATTTCGGCTATTCACTCGCCCGCGGCTTTGAGAAAGTATTGGAAAATTGGGACGATATTGACCGCACCAATCCTGGCAATTTCCTTAAAGAAAACGCCAAGATTATCATGAGCTCCGTTGGCGGGGTCTCTGGAACGATCTGGGGAACCGCCTTTCTTCGCGCTGGAATGTCGCTTGGAACCAATGAAACCACAACCAAAGAAGACGTAGTCCCGATGTTGCGTGCGGTCATTGAAGGCATCAAGAAGCGCGGGAATTGCGATTTGGGTGACAAAACTTACCTTGACACCCTGATTCCCACCACTGATGCGATTGAAGCCGCTATCAACGAGGGGAAAGACGACCTCGAAATTCTCGATATCGCCGCACAGGTTTCTGCTGACGCTGCTGAAGCCACGCGCCCCATGATCGCCAAGCGTGGTCGCGCAGCTTACACAGGTGAGCGCAGCATAGGCACCCTGGATGCTGGCTCGGTTTGCCTGGCAACCTTAATAAAAGCTCTCAGTGAGGACTGGAGAGCATAAATTTTCAATAAAAAAGGAGAAAATAATGAAAAGATTTGTAAATGATCCAAAAGATTTTGTACCTGAGATGCTCAAAGGCATCGCCCTCGCCAACCTGGATACTCTGAAGTACATCCCGGAATACAACCTGATCATGCGCAAAGACATTCCGATGGACAACAAAGTCTCCATTATGCAGGGCTCTGGCTCAGGTCACGAACCTGCCCACGTGATGGCTGTTGGTAAAGGTATGCTCGATGCTGCCTGCCCCGGTAACGTGTTTGCGGCTCCTCCCGCTGATTTTGTTTACCAGACCACCAAGCTGGTTGCTGGTCCGATGGGTGTGCTACACCTGCTGAATAACTACACCGGTGATACCATGTCTTTCGATATGGGACAGGAACTGGCTGAGATGGACGGCATCGAAGTTGGCAGAGTGGTGATCAATGATGACGTTGCCGTGAAAGACAGCCTTTACACTGTTGGTCGACGTGGCGTTGCTGGCAACTTCTTCGTCATGAAAGCCTGCGGTGCCGCTTCGGAAGAAGGCAAAAACCTGCAAGAATTGGTCTCGATCGGTAACCAGGTAGTGGAAGTGACCCGCACCATGGGTATGGCTCTCACCGGCTGCACCCCACCTGCAAAAGGCTCACCGATCTTCGAACTGGCGGAAGATGAGATGGAAATCGGTATTGGCATCCACGGCGAACCCGGACGCAAACGTGTCCCGCTCCAACCCGCCAATAAGATTGTCGACGAATTATTTGAAGCTGTTGCCGATGACCTGCCTTACAAGGAAGGCGATGAAGTTGCCCTGATGATCAACGGCATGGGCGGCACGCCAATTTCCGAACTCTACCTGCTCTACGGTCATGCCCACGAACTCTGCGAAAAACGAGGGCTCAAGATTAAGCGAAACTATGTAGGCGATTACTGCACCTCGCTGGAGATGATGGGCTTTTCACTCACGCTTGTGAAACTCAACCCCGAACTGGAACACCTGCTCGCTGCTCCAGCTGAAATTGCCATTCGCGTCTTCTAAATATTGTAGTTTGAGTAAGAAAATAGCGGTCCCCCGGGTCGCTATTTTTTTATACTGAAACTTATTTACCAAGCAGTTATTGACGTGACACATTCACTGGTGAATTAGGGGGGTGACATTTTCGCTGACTAATAACACACGTAAAACTCGACCCTTGCTTTATTTTGCTATTATGGGTAAACTAAACAGGTTAATCAATATGAGTGCAAGTTAGGAGTGTAAGATGACACCTTTACCGAAGAGAAAAGTTAGCCCCGGACGCCGCGACCGCCGACGTGCGCATGACCACCTGAAGGTCAGTGCCAGCGTGACCTGCCCCAACTGTGGCGAACCCCGCCTGCCCCACCGTGTCTGCTCGAAATGCGGATACTACCAGGGTCGCGAGGTTATAACTGTCAGCAAAGAAGACTAATTTGTATTTTTTTACCTAAAAGATGAATCCGGGCAATCCCCGGATTTTTTTATTTAACTATCTGCCTCGGCACTTGTCATTCGGAGCAAAACGAAGAATTTGGTCTCATCGACCGCAATGATCCTTCACACAAAGACTGTGTACGGTCCACCCGTAAGGGAGCACGCGAAGAGGACTATTCCAAATAATCTTCAAAAAGCGAGAGCAACTGCACCGGCAAAGAACCGGTAATGCGCACGCCTGTTTCCTCATGGTCCAACTGATCGACATGCCCCTTTTCGTGGAACATCGAGACCAATCTGCCCTCATTGTATGGCAGCAATATCACCACATTCTGAAAGCCCTGAATGATCCCAGCCGAAATCGCTTCGGTCAGCAACTCAAAACCAGATTTTTCAAGCGCGCTGACAAACAGCGCCAGCGAATCTGTCGAACCCTTTAGCTCTTTCAAGCTTTCCTCGTCTAACAGATCGATCTTATTATAGACAGTCAGAATCGGGATTTCGCCAGCGCCAATTTCTTCCAGCGTCTCCAGAACAGTCAGTCTTTGTTCCTCGGCATTCTCATGCGAGCCATCAATCACGTGCAGCAGAAGATCAGCTTCAGCGATTTCTTCCAAGGTTGCTCTAAAAGCTGCCACCAGGTCAGTCGGTAATTTCTGAATAAACCCAACCGTATCAGTTAGCAATATGGTCTCACTGGTTGGAAGTTCCAGCTGCCGGGTTGTAGGGTCAAGCGTTGCAAACAACTTATCAGCCACAAAAATATCGGCGCCAGTAAGCGCATTCAGCAAGGTCGATTTTCCCGCATTGGTGTAACCAACCAACGCAACCACCGGGATACTGGTCTTGCGGCGCTGCTGACGGTGGCGATTGCGATGTTGACGCACTTTTTCGAGCTCGTCCTCCAGTTTGTCAATCTTCTTATTGATCTCGCGGCGGTCAACTTCGAGCTGCATTTCGCCGGGACCGCGCAAACCGACGCCGCCGACGCTGCCACTGCGTCCCGAAGCGCCGCCTGCCTGCCTGGCAAGGTGAGTCCATGCGCGCGTCAAACGAGGCAAGCGATACTTATATTGCGCGAGCTCCACCTGCAGCATGCCTTCACGCGTGTTAGCGTGTTGGGCAAAGATATCCAAAATCAGCGCGGTTCTGTCCAATATCTTAATATTACGATCGAATTCTTTTTCGAGTTCGCGTTGGTGCCTGGGCGAGAGTTCCTCATCAAACAAGACCATACCAGCGTCCAGTTCCTCGACAAGCAGCTTCAGTTCTTCGAGCTTACCTTTGCCGATAAAGGTGCGGCTATTTGGTGCGGATAAGTTTTGGGTGACCGAGCCTAAAACTTCAATATCAGCGGTCTCAGCAAGTAACTCAAGTTCCTGCAGGCTCTCGTCAAGGGTCAAGCCCTGGTGGGTCTCCGAACCGATCCGGACACCCACCATGATTGCTTTTTCTTTTTGTTCTTCAGTAGATTGTGTCAATTAAATGTAAGTTCCAGTGCTTACTGCGCGGCAATCCAGGCTTGCAATCTGCCTATCGCCTCTTCGATTCGGTCTGTCGGGATCACGATCGAGATGCGAATGTAGTCCTTGCCGCTGGGTCCATAGACCACACCAGGTGTCATACTCACTCCGGTATCATTGAGCAAGTCGGCGCAGAATTTTACCGGATCGCCAAATTTTGGCGGCAATTTTGCCCATAAGTATAGGGCGGCTTTTGGCAGGTCAACCTCAAAACCACAGTCTTTCAAGCCATTGTAGACCACGTCGCGGCGTTTTTCGTAAATTTTGTTGCGTTCCACAAGCCAGCTCTGATCGGCGGTCAGGGCTGCCTGCCCGGCGTCCAGAATCGGCATGAAGATCGAGGAGTCGATCTGGCTCTTGTAGTTTGCCAGTAAGCGGATGGCTTCTTTATTGCCAACAGCCATTCCGATACGCCAGCCAGCCATATTGTAGGTTTTGGAGAGCGAGTTAAACTCAACGGCAACGTCTTTCGCTCCTTCAACTTCCATAATACTCGGGGCTTCAAAGCCATCAAAGCTGAGGTCGCTGTAGGGGGCGTCGTGCGCGATCAGGATGTCAAATTTCCTGGCAAAGGCAACTGCCCGCTCGAAGAATGCCAGGTCAGCCACTGCTCCGGTCGGGTTGTTGGGATAATTGAGCCACATGAGCTTGGCTTTTGTGGCAATATCTTCAGGGATGGCGTCGAAATCAACCAGGAAGCCATTTTCTTTCACCAGAGGCATAAAATGATAGTTAGCGTCAGCCAGCTGGGCACCTGCCAGGTAAACCGGGTAGTATGGGTCTGGTAAGAGCACCCAATCGCCTGGGTCCAGGAAGGTATGGTTCAAGTTGAATAAACCTTCTTTCGAACCAATAAGCGCAAGGGCTTCTGTTTTCGGGTCGATGTCGACATCAAAACGGCGTTTATAGTATGTGCTGACTGCATTGAGAAAACCGGGCGAACCACCTGCAGGTGAATAGCCATGTTTCTTGGGGTTCTTTGCCGATTCGATCAGTTTATCAATGATAAAACTGGCAGGGGGAAGGTCTGGTGAACCCATGTCAAGGCGAATCACATCAACGCCTTTTTCCTGCAGATCAGAAATGACGGATTTTAAGCCGGCAAAGAAATAGGGTTTCAAATTAGCCACAGTTTTTGATGGTTGTTTCATAACTAGTAAGGTAAATTCTCCTTTTTCTTTGTATTATAAGCTATGGTTTGTTTTCCAGAGCACCATTTCCGGGTCGAAGTTCGTTTCGCACGGTTTTTATCGAAATTGTTGCAGCATTTTATGCTTAATTCAGCAGTTCTTAATGTGAAAATAAACAATCCTTTTTGCCCTGATAAAGTGCTAAAAGTTATTTTGACGTAGACGTTTGGGGAGGTCCCAATCATGAACGCTCAATCACCGCCTACATAGTCAGACCTCCCCAACTCAAGAGGTGCGGACAGGCATTGAAAACCGAAAATTAATCCTTAATCCAACGAGGTGGGTTTCGCTGATTAAAAAACACCTTCGCTCACGCTCTGAACTCACCCCTACTGTTGTTTTACGTTCTTTCGCAAAAGTATTGCAATGCCTCAGATTCGGAGTGCGACTAACTGTATCTTTTGCATATTAGATCTAAATATTTCCCAAATTTAGAATCGCTGCATACTTTCTTCAGCATGACATTCTACCAATTTTCACTGGTATAATTCTTGCAAGAGGGTTCATTCTGGCTTTCGCAGCCCTGCTTAACAGAGGTAATCATGCTTCAAAACCAATCGCAGCAAACCACCACTCATGCCTCCGCTCACCTGGCGCAGACGATGACGCTGTTGAGTCTGACCGCCGTTGAGCTGCAGCAAAAAATCGACTCTGAACTTTCAAACAATCCCGCGCTCGAGTTGGTCGAAGAGCGCCGCTGTCCAATGTGCAAACGCTTGCTTCCGCCCACCGGCTCGTGCTCTATTTGCAGCCAGCCTAAAAGCGAAGACTCAGACGAGCCAATAGTTTTCATCTCCCCGCGGGAAGATTTTTATGCCGGCAGCGGCACCAGCAGCAGCGAAATACCCGACGAGCCTTATGCCTCAGAAATGGTAGACCTGCCAACATACGTCCTGCGCCAAGCCGCAGCTGACTTGCAAGTGGAAGATCGACTGATTGCCGCTTACATCCTCAATCACCTCGACGAAGACGGGTTCCTGACCATCACACCCATCGAGGTTGCGCGCTATCATCACCGCCTGCCCAGTGAAATCGAAGAAGTCATTGCGCTGCTTAAGCGCTGTGACCCGGTTGGTGTCTGCTCAGCTAACCCGGCTGAAGCCATGCTCGCCCAGCTCGAAGTGTTGGCAGAAACAATCCCAATACCTGCTCTGACAAAGGAAGTCATCCAAAATTACCTGCCCAAACTCAGCCAGCATCACTTCAGCGAAATTGCCAGGTCGCTAAAATCGAGCACACAGCAAATTCAAGTGGTCACAAATTTCATCAGTGAAAATCTCAACCCCTTCCCCGCCCGTGCGCACTGGGGCGATGTACGCAACCCGAATGTCAGCGGTTCAGAAGTTTTTCACCAACCTGATGTGCTGGTTTATTATCTTAACGATAAGCACGGTAACCCTCTGGTAGTTGAAATCATCCTTCCAGTGCGCGGCACGCTTAGAGTGAACCAGCTTTTTAAAGACTCAGCCAACAAAGTGGATGAGGAACATGCCAGCGAATGGGAAGAGGATATCGAAAAAGCCTCCTTGCT
>JAAYZW010000123.1 GCA_012514645.1 Chloroflexota bacterium | reverse complement strand
TCAGTTTCCCTGTTGTTGAGGAGTTGATATTGCTCCAATTGGTTAGGTCAAGCTCCAGCACGGCAAGTGTGCTGGTCGAGAGGTCGTTGATATTGCCTTCCAGCATCTGTAAAAAT
The DNA here is from genome assembly GCA_012514645.1 of Chloroflexota bacterium. Taxonomy (GTDB): domain Bacteria; phylum Chloroflexota; class Anaerolineae; order Anaerolineales; family Anaerolineaceae; genus Mesolinea. The sequence goes on along the minus strand of JAAYZW010000123.1, from coordinate 1,996 downwards.
ATCTCCATACCGGGGTTGTGACCAACAAGCATGACACTTTCCACCTCTTCGGGCATTTCACGCAGCGCCCTGATATAGTCTCTTGGTTCACCCATGTAAAAATCGTCGAGGTACTGAATCTTGCCTGGAAATTTACCGTGTTTCGTTACGATCTCTGCTGTTTCCCTGGCTCGCTTAGCCGGAGAGCTCAGCACCACGTCTGGGACAATCGCGCTATGATAAAGAATCTTGCCAATTAATTTGGCTGCCTCTTCCCCTTTTTCCTTCAATGGGCGGTCAAAGTCTTTTAAACCTTTATCTTTCCAACTGGATTTCGCATGGCGCAGAAGCAATAATGTCTTTTTCACTGATTTCTTTCGTTCGGTAAACTTGCAGGAATATTAAAGCGAATAATATCACACCTTCGAACCGTGGGCACCAGAGAACAACCTTCAGATTTCGGCTACAATGCAAAGCATATGTTTTACTTTACCTATGACATTCGTATGCTTTACCTGGTTGTTTTTGCAGGCTTCCTTGCTTCAAGGGTTTTTAGAGCCTTAAAATACCGGAAGTTCGATTTGTGGCGCGAGTTGTTGCTCTTTGGGCTGATGCTTTACATCGCCTTTTTGCTCTATAACACCTTTGAACCGTTCGCGGTCTTGTTGAAAAGGCAAAATCAACGTATAAACCTGGTGCCGCTGCAAGGGATATTTCGGATGATTGAAAACGCCTCCAAATTTGATGATAAGGTTACCCAAAGGATTGTTTTCGTCAATCTTGCCGGCAATGTTCTGCTTTTTTCAGTTTTTGGCATGGTTTTCCCCCTGCTGCACGAACGCTTAAACCGCTGGTGGCTGGTAGTGCTGCTTGGGATTTCGTTTTCACTGGTGATCGAATTGGGGCAGACCTTCCTGATCCACCGGGTCTTTGATGTGGACGACCTGATATTGAACGGTCTGGGAACATTGATCGGCTTTTCGGTATACGCCTTTCTTAACTTGTTTAAACCTTTCAGGCAATTTTGCAAACGAATTCGTGAGGCTGCCCGACCTCATGGTTTTACCTATAGTTTTCTCTTTTTGTTGTTTGTGCTTTTGGCAACTATTGGGGTCTACCAGCACGGGCTGGCGTTGTTCCGACAGATACCTCAGTAGCAATGGAACGAATGCGGCTGCAAATTCGTCTTGGGGTTGAAACGTATTCAATGGATTAAAAGTGAGGTCCTGATGAAAAAACGAATTAGTTTGTTAATCTCCATGTTACTTGTCATGGTTTTTCTCGCTGGTTGTTATATGCCAGCGCCAACTCAGTCGGTGGGTGATGCCCAGACTCAGATTGCTCTATTTGCGCAAGCTACGTTAACCAAGGTTGCCGAGCAGCAGGTAGAAACCCCTGAACCAGGTGAGACTGAAGCGTCAGCGACGGCGACACTGGTACCGCCCACCGCTACCGAGGTACCGCCAACCCAAGTGCCGCCAACCCAGGTGCCGCCGACGGCTACGTCGATTCCGGTAATTACCGTCGTGCCGATCACGCCAATCCCGGCGACAGCCACATCTGCGCCAGGCGGGGTCACGCGAGTCAGCTTTGCGACTGGCACCACCAATTACACGGTTAAAGACACTATTCCAGCAAACACCACCAAGCGTTACGCGCTCAGGCTGACGCAGAATCAATTGGCTGAGATCAGCCTTTCGAGCAGTGCCACCGCGCACATTGCCATCACGACGGAAAAAGGTCGGGAGTTGGTGAATTTTTCGCAGAAATGGACCTGGTACCAGGATTATGCCAGTGAAAATGGCGACTGGAATATCGACGTCCGTACAGGAGCGTATGCTGCTGATATAAGCCTTTATATTCAGGCACCCCAGCGGGTCAGTTTTGCTTCTGGCAAAGATACACTGGTTGCGAGGGCGACAGTCCCGGGCTATTACACCCACAATTTTGTCGCCTGGGCGAACAAAGACCAGACCATGAAGGTCAGTATCAACCCGACCGATGGATTGGTGCTCAG
>JAAYZW010000122.1 GCA_012514645.1 Chloroflexota bacterium | reverse complement strand
GCCGAAGCCTCGGTTTCCTCACTTATCACCGGTCCCACCGGCACAGGCAAAGAAGTTTTGGCGCGCTATATCCATGAAAGTGGTCCGCGATCTGGCAAATCTTTCATCGACGTAAACTGCCCCGCCATCCAGCCAACCATGTTCGAATCAGAATTGTTTGGTCATGAAGCCGGCGCTTTCACCGGTGCTACTCAACGGCGTAACGGGCTGATGGAAATTGCCGATGACGGCGTTTTATTCCTGGATGAAATTTCTTCCATGCCAATGGATTTGCAGGCTAAATTCCTGCGCGCCCTCGAAGAACGAACTTTTCGACGTGTTGGTGGTAAAACCCTGATCAGCGTCGACGTCCAGGTGGTGGCAGCTTCGAACCGCAACCTTCCTGAGATGATCGCGAAACACGAGTTTCGTGAAGACCTCTATTATCGACTCAAGGTGGTCGATCTCGACTTGCCCGCTCTCTCAGAAAGAAAAGTCGACATTCCTGACCTGGTAGGCTATTTCCTTCAGCGTTATAACATGAGCATGGGCAAAAACATCCTCGATTTAACGCCCCAGGCATTGGAGGCGTTGGTTAATTACGACTGGCCCGGCAACATCCGCGAATTGCGCAACGCGCTTGAGCGAGCGGTTTTGCTTTGCGATGAAGCCGCTATTGACCTCGCTCATCTGCCCCGCGATCTTACCAGCCCGGCAAGGGTCGGTGGGCAGCAAACCCTGCCTTTGGCATAGGAGTTGCACCATAACCTCCAACAGAACTCTGTTGGAGGTTTTTTATGATTGAAAGTGGAAATCAAATCATACTGAGCATATCAGTTGTATTGTTCGCCATGGGCATCATTTGCCTGGTCTTGAGTGTATTCATTCTCGCAAAACAAGCAATGAGCCGCAACATTCAAACCATTGCCGATGCCACTACCAAGCTGGCAGAGAAAGGGATTACCGACGGCGTTTCGGGGTTGGTGGGCAACGCGTCTCTGCTGATTGGCTCATTGAACGACCTGGCGAAATCGAACACCGGTATTGGTGTTTTCCTCGTGTTCCTCAGCCTGGTGCTGTTTGCTGGCGCTTATTATTTTCTCAAACCCCTGACCGGACCTATGCCATAAGTTGACTTGAGAGGAGATAAGATGGCTATCGATTGGCTGCTAAAAGAGCTCGCATCACGCTTTAATTCCACGACCGTTCAAAAAATGGTCGCGGCTTTTCGTAATAATCCACTTCTTTGGCGTGAGCTGGAGCAAAACGCGCTTCCCGCCCGCTGGCTTGAATTTGCCGGCAGCCATGCCGAACGGTGGCACCCTGCCATAATCTCGCTGTTTCTGCTCGACGAAAGCCTGGTTGATAAAGACCTGTCAAATTTGCTGACCCCACTGCCTCAAGAATTACAGAGCAATGCCGATAAGACACTTGAAACCATACGATCAACTGGATTGGATCCAGCATCACTCAAAGATGCCGCCTTGATGGCGATCAGTCTGCGTGGATTTCGAGCCAGTCAAGCCGACTGGAAGGGGTTAGTGCCTTTCATGATCGCAGGCAAAGCCAGGTTAACTGCCTGGCAATTCAGTCTGCCAATTCTGGTAAAGGTAGTTCCGGATTTTGAAGCAGCCTTGGAGGAACTGGTAAGTGGCGTCAATGATTTGCAGGGTTCCGAAATGGCAAAGACCCTGATCAGCTCGCTTAAATGCCTGCCAATAACCGAAAACGATCAGTTTGATCTCCTGGTCAGAATCCTAAACCGGGCTACCTTGCATTTCCAGGTACAGCTGCTCACTCATCTACAGGGTGAGGTCTCGGATTCGTTTATCAAATTGTTGGCAAACAGCTTGCTTGTCCAAAAAGAAAGCCCCCTGAACGAAGATGAAGTTGAACCCTTCCGTGACCTGGCGGCTCTACACCAATTTGCCGGGCAAAATCAAAAAGCTCGCGAGGCACTGGACTGTGCCTTCAAGGTGATCAACCGCAACCAGGCGGCCAATTTGCAAAAAATCGCGCTGGAGCTGGAGCGCGCAGACCCCGAAGAATCCCGTAAAACCTGGGAAGAAGTCATGCGGCTGGCACCAGAGAACAACGATTACCGCAATCAATACGCTGAATTCCTCATCCAGCAAGATGAGGTTGAATTTGCTGTTGATCTGCTTGACCAGGTTGAAGATGAAAGCACCAATGCGGTTTTCGCTTTGCGCTACCCGCAATTGCGCGAAAAATCCGGGGAAATCCATGCTGCCTTGGATAACGCTTTGCAGCGCAAAACGCTGAGTACAAAAAGTTCGCGGTTTGGTTTCAAAAACGACAATTTAAAAGCTGCAGAGTACGCTTTTGAACAAAAACAATACAAGACAGCAGCGGAGTTTGTGCGTAAAGCGCTGCAGGACGACCCCAATGATCTGACCACTCTCCAGCTGGCTGCCCTGATCAACCAGCGCCTCGCGAATCTTGAAGATGCCATCGAATCCATTGCGCTTCTGTCTTTATTCGAGCCCGAAAACAAGGGCAATAAAAAGGATTTGGCTCGGCTCTACCTGCAAACCAAACAAGAACTCAAGGCGCTTGAAATCTACGAGCAGCTTATTGACAGCTCACAAGAACCCAACCGGGAAGACCTGCTGACCTACTCAGAGATTGCCATCAAAGCCAGCAGACCTGAGCTTGCCATCCCTTTAGCCGAAAACTTTTTGTCGCGCGACCAGTTGGATGGCGAAGCGTTGGTGATCCTGTGCAAAGCGTTGATTACATCAGACCAAAAAAAACGTGCCGTCGAAATGCTGGAACGTGCCTCTGAAGTGGCACCAGAAAAACCAGCCAGCTGGTTATCTTTGGCGAAGATCTGGACTGAACTCGGTGAAACCGAGAAAGCCACCCAGGCACTGCGAAAAGCCAGGGCTGCGCTTCCGGGTGACCCGCAAATACTGCGCGCCCTGGGAACGCTTTACCTGCAGAACGAGCAAACCACCGATGCCATCGCTGCCCTCAAGCAAGCCCAGGCACTTGAGCCGCAAAATCTTGAAGTCCGCAAGGCATTGGCTGGGGCACTGTTGAAACAAGGCTACGTTGACGATGCCTGGGCGATTCTGGCAGACCTCGAAGACGATTACGCCAGTGACCCCGAACTTGCCCTGGTTTTGGGGCAAACCAACCTGAGGCTGGACGAACCGGTCATCGCACGACCGCTGCTTCAGTTCGCCTGGAATTC
>JAAYZW010000121.1 GCA_012514645.1 Chloroflexota bacterium | reverse complement strand
TAGAGTAAAAGCCCAATCCCACCAACCAGAAAGAAAATCAGCCAACCGTTTGGTTTGTGGCGTTTCTTGTTGAGAGAGAGCCTGCTTCCTTTAAGATACATATTTTGATATTATCACGAATGTTAAAGAGTCGTCAACTCGACGTCAATGTGCAATCGCCCTGTATAATGGAAGAAAAGAAACACAAGATCCTATTGGTTGTTCAGGATGAAAAGATTTCACGAAAGGTAGATTATGGCAAAAGCATTGACACCAGAACAACGCATTGATAAAGCCAATAAACTGATCGAAGAAGCCCGGAAAATCCCTCGCCCCGACAGTGTGGGCTGGGAGTTGTTTTCCTATACCGCGCAGGTCAAAGACACGCTTAAGAAAGCCTTCGAATTGGTTAAGCTGATCCAGCACTCCCCTGCCACAGACCCGGAGATTAAAAAGAAAGCCCGGGAATTGATGGACAGCCTGCCAGTGGTTGAGAAAGAGATCCTTAAGGGACCCTGATTCTGTGCAGGCACCTTACATCCCCGCCATTTCGCTTCAGGGATTTTCGACCGGGAGATGGCGAAATTCGCGCTCGACGGTTATATGAGGACCCCCAAAAGGACCGCAACTTATTCATCGGTGCTTGCCTAATATTCGGCGATCGTCTAAAATTTGCCTATGCAATTTGACGTTTTCAGCCTTTTTCCGGAGGTGTTTCAGCCTTATCTCGAGATCAGCATCCTCAAACGAGCAATCGCCAATGGATTGGTCGAAGTCTATGCGCATAACATCCGCGACTGGAGCACAGACAAACACCACACCACCGATGACACGCCATATGGGGGCGGAGGCGGCATGGTGATGAAGCCCGAGCCGGTTTTTGCTGCTGTTGAGAGCGTTTTAGGCGCCCCGCCCAGTTGCCCGGTGATCATGCTTTCACCCCAGGGAGAGCTGTTTACCCAAGCAATCGCGAGGGAACTGGCGACTTACGACCACCTGGCTTTATTGAGCGGGCGATATGAGGGCTTTGACGAACGCATCCGCGAGCACCTGGCGACGCGTGTTCTCAGCATTGGCGATTACGTGTTGACCGGCGGTGAGCTGCCAGCCTTGATCGTGATGGACGCGGTAGCGCGCCTTCAGCCCGGCGTTTTGGGTGACCGTGAAGCCACCGATGATGATTCGTTTGCCGAGGATGGGCTTCTTGAATATCCACAGTGGACCAAGCCGGCAGTCTTCCGCGGCTGGAGCGTACCCGAAGTGATGCAGCAGGGGAATTTGGGCGAGCAGGTGAAGTGGAAACGGCAGCAGTCGTTGATCAGGACTTTTAAGTGGCGCCCCGATTTGCTTGAGAAGGCAAATTTGAGCGATAAAGACCGCAAGTTTTTGGATCGGTATTTGGAAGATTCCAATTCGGACGACGATTGACCAAAAGTTTTTGCGGACTTGTTTTTTGTGGGCAACAGGGAGCGGGGAACGGGGAGCAGAAAACAGCAATAGGCAGGACCAGTTCCCCACAAACCGTACCGGAGAAAGTATTGAACCCAAAAAACACTCAAACTAAGTTATCATTCACACAACCAGCTTAAAGGAGGCAAAATGGTTGAAGCAAAGAAGTTTAATTTTGGCAAATTATTCCTGATTGGTTTTGGTTTTTTTGGTGTCAGCGTGTTATGGAGTCTTTACAACACATACGTACCGATTTTGTTATCTCAAAAGTTCTCGCTTGATGCGGCTGCGATCGGTTTTTTTATGTCGCTCGACAACATCGCCGCGCTTTTTATCCAACCGCCGGTCGGTGCCTGGTCTGACCGGGTGCGCACCAAACTGGGTCGGCGACTGCCCTTCATCGCAATTGGCGCTCCAATTGCCGCGGTCACTTTTGGTTTGATTCCCCTGGCAGAATCACTGCCCATATTCCTTGCCTGTACGGTGACAACCATCCTGGCGATGGCATTTTGGCGCACACCCGTGGTCGCACTGATGCCCGATGTGACCCCTTCTCACCTGCGCTCACAGGCAAACGGCATAATCAATTTCATGGGTGGTCTCGGTCTTGAATTAGGGACGTCTATTGGCGCGATGCTCGTTAAGCAAAACCAGGCTTACCCATTCTGGTTTGGATCAATTCTGGTCCTGATCGCGGCAGTGCTGG
>JAAYZW010000008.1 GCA_012514645.1 Chloroflexota bacterium | reverse complement strand
GACGAACAACAGACTGCTACAGCCAGCCGCATCGCGCGCCTTAGCAAAGCCGACCTTGCCACCGAGATGGTTGTCGAGATGACCAGCCTGCAGGGCGTGATGGGCAGATACTACGCTCAACACTCAGGCGAGAGCAAAGCTGTCGCCGATGGGCTGTTTGAGTACTATCTGCCCCGTTCTGCCGATGACCAGCTGCCTCAAAGTTTGCCAGCCACCGTAGTAGGCATGGCAGACCGGTTGGACTCGATCGCAGGGTTGTTCGCGGTCGGTTTGACGCCAACCGGAAATAAAGACCCCTTTGCGCTGCGCCGCGCTGCCATCGGGCTGGTTAGTCTTCTTCTCGGCAAAAACCTTGATTTTGATACTCGTTGGGGTTTGCAACAAGCAGGGTCGGTCTTAAATGTTCCCTTTACCAAGGCGGTCGAGGATCAGGCAGCAGCTTTTGTCACCGGTCGCTTGCATACAATCCTGCTGGAAGAGGGCTTCGCGCATGATGTGATCGATGCGGTTGAAGCTGTCAGCGGTGACAACCCATCTGTCACCAGGCAGGCTGTTGAGGTGCTCACTGAATGGGTGCAGCGTGATGAATGGAGCGAAATTTTGCCCGCATTCAGCCGCTGCGTGCGCATCACCCGCGATTTGCCCGGGCAGTTTGACAATAATCCCAATCTGCTCATCGAAGCTGAAGAAAGCGCACTTTATCAGGCAATTGCCAACGCAGAAAAAGCCCTTGAACAGAAGCATGGTTTTGATAACGCGCTGACACAGGTGGAGAAATTGGTGCAGCCAATCAACGCCTTCTTTGACAGGGTTTTAGTAATGGTCGATGACCAGCCATTGCGTGAAACCAGGCTCGGCATGCTGCAGCGAATCGCTGCCCTGGTCAAACCCTTCGCCGACTTCTCGAAACTGGAAGGTTTTTAGTTCAGTCGACGGTTAAGCATGCTCTTGCATGGTGGGGGTTTGACTTCCAGGATAAATGAAAACGGATGGGCTTAAATGTCCATCCGCATGGGTTCGTGAAAGTGACCAGTGGTCTAAACCACACCCATGGTCAAATAGCGGCGTATGCTTTCGAGGTTAGTTTTGAGAGACGATCCCAGGTAGACCCCTGGCAAGGCTTCCTCATTGTCATTATTCTGTTCAAAATAGCGCCCAAAGTATGCGAACTTCGGCTTCCCGCGGATCGCAGATAATTGTTTTGAAAAATTCCTTAGCAAAAACGAGGTTGGTTCTGAGTTGACTGCCAGGCAGATCAGTTTTGGTCTGGCTATTTTCGAATAATCAATCAGATCTTCGGTCGGCAGATCGGGTCCCAGGTATTCAACGTGATAATTGCTTTGCCGCAACAACACCGAAAGCATCATCGCGTCCATTTCATACATCTCTTCCGGACCACCGCCAACCAAAATCAAAGCACCTTCTTTGATGGTCGGCAATCCTTGCATAATGCCTGATAGCCGTCCCTTGAGCACCACGGTTGCCATGTGCCGCGTGGCGATTGGGATGTCGCCCAAATACCAGGACTCTTCCAGTAACGCCAGGGCGGGCTGGATAATCTCTTGAAAAATCGTTAACAGGTCAAAATAAATCTGGCTCTCCTCGAAAATGGCAGCCGCGCGGACCTCATTATGCGCGACCAGGGCACCAAACATGATTTCGGCGTAATGCCGGGCAGGGCGCGGGGGCTGCTTGCGCGGCTTGGCAGGGCTATAGGTCTGGATGCTCTCGGGCCAGGCGCCCTTTTCCCGTATCTGGTTATACTGTTGCACCACCTGGCTGATGCTGATGCCAGAATCGACCCGGCGCTGAACCCACAGCAGCAGTTGGATGTCCCGCTCGGAATACAAGCGGTAACCGTTGGGCAACCGCACTGGTTCCAGCAGGCTATAACGCCGTTCCCAGGCACGCAGTGTGACCGGTTTGATGCCAGTACGATGCTGCACGGCTTTGATGGTGAACTCTGGTTCGGTAGGATAACTATCTATTTGGCTCATGGTGTGCTCCTGAGTTCCTCGGACGCGCTAAAGATTATCTGCAGAAATTCAGCGCGCTCCTCCGGGGTCATAAATCGGGGTAAAGCGGTATCTTCCAGTGTGATTGTTAGCAATTGTGTGTTAATGTGGCGTCCCTGGTAGAAAAAGTGCTTTTGGATAAAACCGTCATAAGTAATATAAAAATCGACCTGGTCAAAAAACAAGTTGCCCAACCCATAATGTATCAGCGCGTCGGAATAAAATTCGAGTGGCTTGCTAACGTGCGACTGACTGCCGTTGACGATCACTGCGCCTGCTTCAGCCAGGGGACGAAAATCTCTTATTGCGACATCGGTGGCGGTTTGCAGGTACTCTTCCTGGTATTGCAGCGTAACAATTGGCAGGTACCCTTCCAGCTTAAGCTCTGCAATCGTCTGCTTAATCCACTCCCAATTCTGGCAGGGTGCTGAACCGCTGCTGTCTTCTGTCGCCCAAGCCATTACCGGACCATACGAATTGCAGCCCACAAAGGCGAGCTTGTTGCCGTTATGTTCGATCTTTAGCGGTGCCATGGCGTTCGCCAGGTTGGTTCCGCCGGCATACCATTGCATATCGTTTTGCCGGTAGAGATTCAATGTGTAAGGCACGGTGTCGACCTTATAGACAGCGCGGACGTCATTGTTGTGGTTGCCGGTCAACTCGACGATGTCAGTGCCCAGGTCAATCAATAAGTCAAGATATTCCGGGT
>JAAYZW010000120.1 GCA_012514645.1 Chloroflexota bacterium | reverse complement strand
TAAGGTAAGCGTCACGCCCATAGCGTACCTGGTTTTCGTCGTTGGTCGGACCGGTCTGGACATCCGGGTCCCAGTCGCTGTAAACTGTCGGCGCGTTGCCCGGACCAGTGCCCCAGCGGTCACAGCGCGCGCCTTCGGTGACAGTCCCACCGGTGTTTTTCACAAGGACGATGGTTCTCACTGAATCTGGGTCCTCGAACCATCCAAATGTAAAATACTGATTCTCATTAGTAGTCTGCCCTCTTGCACTGTCACTCACGACTACCCAAACCTGACCATTTGCAAGATTCGTATTTGAAAGCTGAAAGGTCTTATACGACCTATTACCAGTAAATAACAGAAGATCGTAATTTCCCAAATTGACCGGAGAGCCGGTAAAGTTGGCAATTTCAATACCAATGTAATCATCACCGCCTCGACTGTCATAGATATATTCAGAAAAGAACAAGTCGGGTGCGTTGGTGCAAGTGCTGGAATGCAAACCCAGACCTCCCCAGGTAACTCCCACAGAATCCCACCGACCGGGATTTGGCCAGGGCGGAGTAATGTTTTGTATCGGGCTGCAGACAGTGTTTTTTAGCCGGTAGCCTTGGTCTTGCTGCAGTGGAGCCATAACGCCTGCGCGTGCGTAGCCAATCCCGTCCACGGGGTAATAGTTACTGGTGGTGACCATCCCATTAACATGCCCCCAGACGCCATCCACATTCCCGATGGTGAAAGCCTGGACGATGCTGGGTCCAATTAACGATATAATCAGTAAACTTCCTAAAATGAATAGTATTTTCTTTTTCATGCCCTCTCTCCTTTTTGTAAATAGGTCCTGGCGCGATTCGTTGACTTTGCCTTCCTGGGTTCCCCATCCGAAGGCACACAAATTTCAGAATTAATCTGATCGTTCAGAGCAATTTTATCAGATCTTATCAACATTGTCAAAAACAATTTCCTCCTTTTTACCTCGTAATTTTCCTCGAGATTGCGGTCAGTCTTCGGTTGGTTTGTGCCTAATTTTCTCTTTGATTATAATTCCCTTTCTCTGTTTGTCTGATGATGGTTTATTATGATTACCGGGGGAAAAAGAAGCCGCAGGGTTCCGGCTGCGCAAAACCCTGGCGGGAAGCGCAAAAGGCAAGCTCGTTATCGAGGTTTCCCACAAAAGCGCCCACTGGTTCAATAACCAGGTGGAAGTAGCCAACGCCGGAAAAACCGGAATAATCACCACTGGCAGAGGCTCCCTGCTCTTGCAGGATACCAACCAGGCTCAGACGAGAGCCCTGGGCGTCAAATTCAGCGCGTAAGACCTCACCATCCAGGCTGATGGTCAGCGCGCCCACCAGGAAACTGCCGTCTGCCTGGGCGAGGTAAGCAGTCCACTCCCCCGCCCAGCCGGTTGGCGGGACTGGCGATGGCGTTGTGGTCGCGGTGCGCGTGATGGTGGGTTGATTGGGCTGCGTTGGTACGGTCGTATTTATTGGATACGCCGCCGATGTAGGTGTTCCAACCGGTTGGATTGCCGCCAGCGTTTGGGTCACAATCAGCGGCTGCCCGTGCGTGTCTGTGACGATCATGGTTGGAAGCGCAGCAGGAGGCTGTGTTACTTCCGCTGCTGGATGAGCGCTTTCCGCTGGGTTTGTGGCGCTTCCGGGGGTTTGAGTCATGTTCGCGCCAGCCTCGATCGAGCCAGGTGTGAACACATTAATTATCTGGGTATCCTGATTTTTTGACGACGCGCAGGCATGGAGAACCAGTATCAACACAATCACAACTGCGAGGAACGATAAAACCGGTAGATGCCGTCTTTTATTATTCTTCATGTTCCACCTGTAAAAAATTATACCATATACATCTGAATGACCAAATTGGGTTTAGCGAAAAATCAGCAACTCTCAGCATGGAAGTTTTAGATCTAAAATGCAGAATGCGCGATTAATCGAACGCTTAATTTGAGGCTGAAACAATACTATTGGTTGTGAATTTATAACAACACTTTAGGGGTGGGTTCAGGACGTGAACACAGCTGGTATTTTTAAGCTGCTAAACCCACCCCGCTGTAATCACGGTGTGTTTCCAGTTTTCAATGCCCGTCCGCAGTTCTTGAGCAGGGGAGGTCTGACTATGTAAGCGGTGATTGAGCGCTCACGATTGGACCTCACTCTACGCTTATCCAATATACATAGGTTTTGCACATTATCAGGGCAAAAACCATATGCTTTTATCAGGATAACCATTATTATTCAATTTTCGGTACAATTGTGAAGACCAATTTTTGCTTCGCAAAACTGATATAAAAGGCGGATGATATCGATTCTTTAACGATTTTATTGAAACTGGTTGAGCCAGGATACCCTGCAGATAATAAGGTACAAATCCTCAGCGGGCTTGATCGACAATGGTGGCAGGCGCTTTTAGCCGAAGCAGAAAGACAGAGCGTGACTCCCTTCCTTTACGCCGCACTCGCGCGCCTCGAAAGAGAACACAGCCTGGACTTCCCGAATCGGG
>JAAYZW010000119.1 GCA_012514645.1 Chloroflexota bacterium | reverse complement strand
GACTATGCCGATTGCACATTGGCGCGATATTCTGGCACAACTGATGATATTCTACGGAGATCGTGTGTCTGTGCCGTTATGACTGATGAAGACAAAATTAGGTTTACACAAAATATGCAACACTACCCACTTTATCCAAAACCGTCCCCGACATTCCGAAGAAAACCCTCATGTCGAACGCTCTCACCGCACTGATGACGATGAGTTTTACATTCCCCGTATTCTGTCTGTCAATTCACCTAAGGAGTTCTTTTTTGAGGCAATGCCTTATCTGTATTACAACAATGCCGTCAGACGTCATTCTTCTTTAGCCCGTCAGCCTCCTTTTACTCATTTGACTAATTCTACTTCCGGTTTGGATGATAGAATCAGGTTTGTTCCACCCATTTTTCTTGACTACCTTGCGGTTATTCTCGGCGATTGGAGTGGATACCATCTGCTGGCTTCTCACCATGTGAGATTCAATACAGATGGTTTATGTGCTTCGTCCGTCCTGCGGTTCGCTCTTTCGCGAAGATCTTTGCAGGTCTATGGGTAAGATTCTTCATGTCGTTCAGAATGACAACTGCTTTGGCTACCTGACAGGCGAGGTTTGCTCAATCTAAGCCCGGCAGATAATCGCATTGCTCCAGACAGGAATATGGCTGCGTCTTGCAGAGAATGCTTTCGCGGGGCTTATCTGATAGGCTTACAGAGATTGCATCATGAACGATTTCAGGCTTTTCTCATAGCATGCAAGCTTGTTATTTATTTATCAATCGGTAAAAAGGAGGCTCAAAAGTGCAATTCTATGAGATAATGGAGCAGACAATACAATCCAGTCTGAGAGGCAGTTAACAGTTCGCCTCTTTTAACTTGCTCACTTTTCTGCCAAATCTTTCGCTCAGACTCTTTATGAAAGGGAATCCAAATGAATAAGAAAGTCATCATTGCAGGCTCGTGCCGTACCGCGATCGGGAAGATGAGTGGAATGCTCGCGACAGTCCCTGTTGCAAAACTGGGCGAGATCGTCATCCGTGAAGCCATTAAAAGGGCAGGGATTCAGCCGTCTGATGTGGATTTGGTTTACATGGGCTGCATTCTGCAAGCTGCGCAGGGGCAAAACGTCACCCGCCAGGCTGCCGTAAACGCGGGCATTCCGGTTGAAAAACCAGCAGTGACCATCAATGTGCTCTGCGGCTCCGGGCTCGAAGCAGTCAATATGGGTGCAAGGATGATCAAGTATGGGGAAGCAGATGTTGTGATCGCCGGCGGTATGGAAAACATGTCTGCTGCAGTATACGCGCTTCCGCAGGCTCGCGCTGGATATCGGCTCGGCAACGGCGTTTTAGTGGACACGATGGTTAATGACGCGCTTACCGATACCTTCAGCCAGCAGCATATGGGTATTACTGCTGAAAACATCGCCGAGCAATGGGGTCTCACCCGTGAAGAACTGGATGAGTTTGCAGCAAAATCACAGCAAAAAGCAGCCAAAGCTCAGGCTGAAGGCAAATTTGTGGAAGAAATCGTGCCGGTTCCTGTGCGCGTGAAACGCGATGTAATCGTCCTTGCAGAAGACGAAGGAATCCGTGGTGAAACCAATGCTGAAGGCCTGGCAAAACTAAGGCCAGCCTTCAAGCCTGATGGCGTGGTTACTGCAGGAAATTCCTCGACGATTAATGATGGTGCCGCGGCCGTTGTGTTGATGAGCGAAGAAAAAGCACGTGAACTGGGGGTCACCCCTGAAGTGATCTGGCTTGAAGGTGCGCTGGAAGGCGTTGAACCTTCTATCATGGGTATCGGACCGGTAGCGGCAACCTCAAAACTGATGGAAAAACTTGCCATGAAAATTGATGATTTTGATCTTGTTGAAGCAAATGAAGCATTTGCTGCTCAATCAGTAGCGGTTTTACGTGATTTGGGTCTTGACAGCGAAAAAGTGAATGTCAATGGCGGCGCTGTTGCGCTCGGACATCCCGTTGGAGCTTCTGGCTGTCGGATATTGGTGTCTTTGATCCATGAAATGAAACGCCAACCGGAAGCGAAACTCGGTCTCGCCACCCTGTGTATTGGCGGCGGGATGGGCGCTGCGGCTGCAGTTGCAAAACCTGAGGTATAAAACCGTGTCTTTTGTTGAATATGAACTTATCGATCAGGTTGGCATACTGACCATAAACCGACCAGAAGCTTTAAATGCGCTAAACAGTACTGTTTTGACCAGGCTTGACCAGGCATTAGACCAGATTGATCTTGTAGTTATCCGATGCCTGATCATCACAGGCGCCGGCGAAAAAGCCTTTATTGCTGGTGCTGATGTCGCAGAGATGGCTGGAATGAATGAAGCACAGGCGCGTGATTTCGGCGAAACTGGCAACAAGCTGTTCCGCAAGATTGAAAGCTTCCCGGTTCCGGTAATTGCTGCAATCAATGGCTACGCTTTGGGCGGCGGCAACGAACTGGCGCTTAGCTGCGATATACGCCTTTGCAGTGAGAACGCTGTTTTTGGTCAGCCTGAAGCCGGGCTGGGCATCACCCCCGGTTTTGGCGGAACCCAACGGCTTGCCCGCGTAATTGGCTCGACTTCCAAAGCTAAAGAATTGCTTTTCACTTGTCGAAATATCAAAGCTGAAGAAGCCAAAGAGCTTGGTTTGGTCAGTGCAGTCTATCCTTCTGGAAATTTGATGGGAGAAGCCTTGAAAATGGCAAATCGAATTGCTTCACAGGCACCAATTGCCATCCGCAACATCAAAAAAGCGGTCAATGAAGGGCTGGACTTGCCGATTGACCAGGCGATTCAACTGGAAGTTGGCTTATTTAGCGCTTGTTTCGCTACACAAGACCAAAAAGAAGGCATGCAGGCTTTTTTGGAGAAGCGTAAAGATAAAGCCTTTAATAACAAATAGAGAGATAACCAAGCCGTTTTCAGCAGCCTGGTTTTTAAACGAGGAGAATCTATGAAAGTAGCAGTTATTGGAGCAGGAACAATGGGCAGCGGCATTGCCCAAGCTTTCGCGCAAACTGAAGGTTATGAAGTCATTTTGACCGATATCAACCTGGAATTGGCCCAAAATGGTAAAGCCCGTATAGCCAACGGTCTGCAAAAACGTGTTGACCGTGGAAAAATGACCCAGGAAGCAGCCGACCAAATTAATGCCCGAATTTATGCTGGCACGATATTCGAATGCGGCGATTCTGATCTGGTTGTAGAAGCTGTTATGGAAGCGATGCAGGTCAAAAAAGACACCTTTCAGGCGCTTGACACGATCGTCAAACCCGAAGGTATCTTTGCCAGCAATACTTCTTCTTTATCCATAACCGAAATCACGCAGGGTTTGAACCGATCGGTTGTTGGCATGCACTTTTTCAACCCGGCACCGGTCATGAAACTGGTCGAAGTGATCCCCGGGCTCTCAACCCCGCCAGAAACAGTCAAACGTGTGATCGAAATCGCCCAGGAACTGGGCAAAACCCCCGTAGAGGTCCAGGAATCAGCCGGATTCGTGGTAAATCGTATCCTGGTTCCAATGATCAACGAGGCAGTCGGGATTCTGGCAGAAGGCGTTGCCAGTGCTGAAGGGATTGACACTGCCATGAAACTGGGAGCCAACCATCCGATGGGTCCGCTGGAGTTGGGTGACCTGGTTGGTCTGGATGTCTGCCTGGCGATTATGGATGTGTTGTACGATGAAACCAGGGACAGCAAATATCGCCCCCATCCGCTCTTGCGTAAGATGGTGCGCGGTGGCAAGCTGGGGCGCAAAACAGGCGAAGGTTTTTACCGATACTAATCAATTGAGCGGTGACTTTTTAAGCATTCAAAGGAGTGAGTGTGGAATTTAACTTGTCTAAAGAACACCTGATGGCGAAGCAGCTTTTCCATGATTTTGCTGTCAAAGAAGTTGAACCTTGGGCTGAAGAAACTGATGAGTTTCATCGCTTCCCCTGGGAAGTCGTGCATAAAATGCAAGATGTTGGATTATTAGGCATTCCCTTCCCGAAAGAGCTTGGCGGTCAGGGCTGTGATACGCTTGCATATATCCTGGCAGTTGAAGAGATTTCAAAAGTATGCGGAACGAGCGGTGTGATTCTCTCTGCGCATACTTCACTTGCAGCTGATGCCATATTTCTGCATGGCAACGATGAGCAAAAAGAGAAGTTTTTGCGACCATTGATTGACGGCAGAAAGTTGGGATCTTTCGCCCTGACTGAAGCCGAAGCCGGCACAGACGCCGCCGGGCAGCAAACCAAGGCGGTCCGTGACGGAGATGAATGGCTGATTAATGGCAGCAAAATCTTTATTACCAATGCCCAAGTTGCGGACACCTACATCGTTTTTGCAATGACCGATAAGGCAGCCGGCACGAGGGGCATTTCTGCCTTTATCATTGAAAATGGAACCCCCGGGTTCACGTTTGGACCGCCCGAGAAAAAAATGGGCATCAGGGGTTCTTCTACTTGTGAGCTAATCTTCGAAAACTGCCGCATCCCAATTGGTAACTTGTTAGGGCGTGAAGGAAAAGGGTTTGGCATTGCCATGTCCACCCTGGATGGTGGGCGCATCGGCATTGCCGCCCAGGCACTGGGGATCGCAGAAGGTGCCCTGGAGAAAACCGTCCAATACGTCAAAGAGCGCAAGCAATTTAACTCCCCAATCGCAAAATTTCAGAACACACAATTTGTTTTGGCTCACATGAAAACAGAGATTGAAGCTGCTCGCTGGCTTGTTTATAACGCCGCGATCCTGAAAGACAGTCGTAAACCCTTTGCAACCGAGGCAGCCATGGCAAAATTGAAAGCATCGCAGATGGCAGTTGCGGTGACAAACGAATGTGTTCAGCTGCACGGCGGCTACGGCTACATCCAATCTTTCCATGTTGAACGCATGATGCGTGATGCCAAAATTACTGAAATTTATGAAGGCACTTCCGAGGTGATGAAGATGGTCATTTCGGCAAGCTTGTTGCGATAAGGAGGCTTGGATGAAAATCATTGTGTGTATTAAACAAGTACCGGATACGACCGAAGTGCGCATTGACCCGGTCAAAGGGACCTTGATTCGTGATGGGGTGCCCTCTATCATGAACCCTGATGATAAAGCCGGGCTGGAAGCCGCGCTGCGGCTGAAAGATGAAATTGGAGCGCATGTCTCTGTAATCAGTATGGGACCACGCCAGGCAGACGCGGTTTTACGGGAAGCTTTGGCGATGGGCGCAAACGCAGCTTATTTGTTGAGTGACTCGGCATTCAGTGGCGCTGATACATGGGCGACATCTTCAACACTGGCTGCTGCTATTGAGAAGCTGGAGTATGACCTGATCATTACCGGGCGCCAGGCGATTGATGGTGATACTGCCCAGGTTGGTCCCGAAATCGCTGAACATCTCGGCATTCCGCACATTAGCTATTGTGAAGATCTTCGCATCGAAGGCGATGAGGTCATAGTCAAACGCCAGTTTGAGGACCGGTATCAAATCTTGAGTGCCAGGTTACCAGTGCTGATCACTGCATTGGGAGAGTTGAACGAGCCGCGTTATATGACTCCCGGTGGTATTTTTGATGCTTACCGGGAAAGTGAGGTAATTGTCTGGACCCGAGACGACCTGACCGTTAATACAGCCAATATTGGGCTTAAAGGCTCACCAACGCGAGTGGCAAAAACCGAAGCGAAGAGCGTGAAACAACCAGGTACAAAGATCGAGACCGGGGTTGATGAATCGGTCCAATATGTGATCGATAAGCTTAAAGAGAAATACCTTTTGTGAGAGTGGAAGAAATGACTATTAATGAGAAAGCTGTATTTGTCTTTGCTGAACAGGTTGACAACCGAATTACGCCGGTAACTTTTGAATTGATCGGCAAAGCGCGTGAACTGGCTGCGCAACTCGATAGCCAGGTGGTTGCTTTATTGCCAGGTTACCAGGTTGGCAGTTTGGTGAGCGAACTGGTTGCTTACGGTGCTGAGGTGGTTCTGCTGGCAGATCATGTTGAATTGGAACATTATCGTACCGAGCCTTACACCCAGGTACTTTCACAAACCATCGAGAAATTCCAACCTGAGATCGTCTTGATCGGCGCTACCACAATCGGGCGTGACCTGGCACCAAGAGTTGCTGGCAGGGTTCATACCGGATTGACGGCAGACTGCACTGCTCTGGAAATTGAAGAAGAAACCAGTCGTTTCCTGATGACCCGACCAGCTTTTGGCGGTAACCTGATGGCAACGATTGTTTGCCCTGAACACCGCCCGGCAATGGCGACAGTACGTCCGGGAGTGATGATAAAAAGGATTCCCGACGACAACGCGGCTGCCCAGATCATACCGTTTGAAGGCACTATTACCGAAAACGAGATGTATACTACCATCCAGGAAGTGTTAAAGAAAGGTGTCAGCAAGCAGGATATCCAAGACGCCAGGATTATCGTGGCTGGCGGGCGCGGTATGCGCAACGCTGAAGGGTTTGCAATGCTGAAGGACCTGGCGGATGTGCTTGGCGGAGTGGTTGCCAGCTCTCGTGCGGCGGTGGATGCCGGTTTGCAGGATAAATCGAGACAGGTAGGTCAGACTGGGAAGACTGTCAGACCGATCCTATACATTGCCTGCGGAATTTCCGGGGCAATTCAGCACCTGGCGGGCATGGAAGAATCTGACTTTATCATCGCGATCAACAGTGACACGACCGCCCCGATTTTTAATGTTGCTGATGTCGGTATTGTTGGTGATGCTTTGAAGATTGTTCCCAAGCTTACAGAGGCGATCCGCAGCGAGCGCGGTCTGTAGCAGAGGTGTAATGGCATCTTTGACGTTTGATCGTGACAGTTCTTAGAAAGGTGGATTTTTATGAAAACTGGTCAGATCATCTTTTTCAACGGTGCATCAAGTTCCGGTAAAACCACACTTGCAAAAGTGCTTCAGGAAAAGCTGGAAGAGCCTTACATCTATGTTTCGATGGACAACTTTATTAATCTGTATCCTGAAAAGTATTTGAACCCGACCAATCAGGAAGAGATGCAGATTACCTGGCAACTGATTCTAAATGTGATCTCAGGTATGACTAAAAGCCTGGCAGCATTGGCAAAGACAGGTAATAACATCATTCTGGACCATTTGCTGCGGGAAGAAGGGTGGTTAGAAGACTGCGTCGAGAGCTGGCAAGGTCTGGATGTTCTCTTCATCGGTTTGCGATGTCCCTTGGAAGTGTTGGAGCAGCGTGAAAAAGAACGTGGTGATCGAAATATTGGCAATGCCCGTTATCAATTTGACTGTGTACACCAGCACGGCATCTACGATCTTGAACTGGACACTTCTGTCCTTGATGTCGATGAATGTGTGAACAGAATTATGTTGCTGATTGGTGAAAAGCCAGGTGAAACTGCTTTTGAGAAATTACAAAATCAAATGAGCCTGGCTGAATAGATTTCGTATATAGAAATGGGGCTGTCCCAAAAGATTGGCGGCAGCCCCAATACTTTAATATAATACCTGAGTTTCTCATTTTAGTGTCCTGAAAGTTTATTCAAAACAGAATGAAGCCTCCCCGCAGCAAGCTGCGGGGTATCCAGCTTCTATCCTTTTCTTTTACTAAAATAATTTAAGCTGCCCATCTCTATGGATCCGCTTGTATTCTTCTTCTTTTCCTTGCTCTTCCACAT
>JAAYZW010000118.1 GCA_012514645.1 Chloroflexota bacterium | reverse complement strand
GGGTATATCATAGACCTCAGATCAACAAGGAGGTCTATTGTGAACAAAACGGAACTGATTTTCATCCTCGACCGCAGCGGCTCCATGGCTGGGTTGGAGAGCGACACTATTGGGGGATTCAACGCGACCATCAGCGATCAGAAGAAGATCGAAGGAGAAACGCGTGTGACCACTATTCTTTTCGACAATTTCTTTGAGGTTTTGCATGATCGAATCGACCTGCAGGCTCTTGGACCATTGACGGAAAAAGATTACTTCGTGCGAGGAAGCACCGCCCTCTATGACGCAGTGGCGCTGGGTATCAACAAAATCACGAATGTACAGAAGCAGACTAAAGAAGCGAGCCGGGCTGATAAGGTCATCATGGTGATTATCACCGATGGCTATGAGAACGCTTCGCGTGAAACCAGCGGACCAGTGCTGCATAAGATGATCGAAGAATGCAAGAAATCCGGTTGGGAGTTCTTGTTCCTGGGTGCCGATATTGACGCGCAAGCTGCCGCCGGGGCGATTGGGATCGATGCCAATCGTGCATCAAATTATGTAAAAGATGCGCGCGGTCTTGGGGTGCAATACGAATCGCTTAACTATGCCATCCGCAATTATCGCTCCAATGCTTCGATTCCCGAGGACTGGAGGAAAGATCTGGATGAGGACAATAAACGTGCTAAATGACAGGGGGTAATCAGGGGGTTGGGGGCAAGGCTGGGGCAAATTCTGCCCCAGCCTTGAATTTGCCAGGCGAATGGACAAGTTCCGATATCTTCCAAAGGGTGGTTCCTGAACACCTGGTGGCGTTCTCTACATCGGGAGAGCCATTCAGGGGCGATCGATCATGGAGAAAAAAAACCGCCTATTCGGCGGTCGAGGTTGTTTGTTTGCTGGGTTCCTTGACAGAACTTTCAGGTTTTGTAGTTTCAGACGGTGGCTTTGATCCGTTGCCGCCGTCGCTGCCATTGTCTTTATGACCAAACTTCTGACCAGAAGGGGAACGATTATCGGTAGCGTAAAAGCCCTTGCCCTTAAAGACAATCCCGACTGGTGTGTAGACCTTGCGCAGCGCAACCTGGCTGCATACTGGGCAGACCGTCAAGGCACCGTCGGTGAAATGTTGAAATTGGTCAAATTGATGACCGCATTCCTGGCATTTATAACTATAAACAGGCATTTTTCTTTACTTCTCCAAATACAGAACCATTATAGTACCATAAATCGGCTTCCTATTATCCTATTGCAAATGGATTAGATTTACGTAAGAATGGACACAAGCAAGGAACAGACCTGGATGAGTCTGCGAAATCACCCTGAGAATAACTTTGGTCAGGGCGCCCACCATGTCGCCTTGAGAAAACCCTACAACTTCCAGTTTTACTCGTTCTCTTTTCCTTTCTGCTGTTTGCGATATAATCCGAAACGTTATGGAAACGAAAACACATTCCAAAGATGCTGAGCAGCCAGGCGAACAAGCAGCTCCCGAAAAACAACACACGCAAGGCACAATACCCGCAAAAACAAAAAGACCACGCCGGGGTTGGCTGATCGCGCTGGCAGTTCTGGTGGTTGGTGTAGTCGTCGCAATCGCGCTGTACCAGATCCCTTCAATTCAAAACCGGGTTTACTATCACATTACCTCGCTGCGTTCAAAGATCTTCTATTACTTCAAACCGCCTGCAGAATCTGACTTTGAGGTCGCTGCCGAAGCGACCATGAACGTCGAAGTTGCCGCAACGCTCACCGCACTTGCACCAACGGCGACACTCATGCCAAGCCCCACGCCCACTCACGAGATCGCGGCAGTTTTGCCACCAACAGCCACCGCAACGCCAGCTCCTACGGCGATTCCTGCTGCTGTCAAACTGGAAGGGATTGTGCAGGAATACCAGCGCTTCAACAGCTGTGGTCCGGCAACCCTGGCACTTAACCTGCGCTATTGGGGTTGGGTAGGCGAGCAGTACGACATCGAAAAAATTGTCAAACCGCGAGTCGAAGACCGCAACGTGACACCCAAAGAATTGCTCGGTTATGTAATTGAAAATACAGCACAGGATGCCATCCTGCGTTATGGTGGGACGGTCGAACTGCTCAAGGAATTGGTCGCAGCCGGTTACCCGGTTTTTGTCGAACGCGGTTACGTCAACCGTAAGGACGGCTGGATGGGTCACTATGGGGTCGTCGATGGTTATGACGATGCCCAGGGCGCCGTTCATATACCCGACACCAACAATGGTTATCTCTGGATTCCATACGACGAATTGCAAAGATTCTGGGATGAATT
>JAAYZW010000117.1 GCA_012514645.1 Chloroflexota bacterium | reverse complement strand
GACCGCCAGGAAGTCCAGGAATGGATCGACCAGGTTGCTGAGCGTTATGGTCGAATCGATGTCCTGATCAACAATGCTGGCATCACCCGTGATGGTCAGTTCATCAAATACAAAGAGGGCGAGGTAGTCGGTCAGATGAGCGAAGAAGCCTTCGATGCTGTGATTGCTGTCAACCTCAAAGGAGTCTTCAACTGCACCCAGGCGGTGATTCCTTACATGATCAAGCAGGGCGGCGGGGCAATCGTCAGCGCTTCGAGCGTGGTTGGGCTCTATGGCAATTTTGGTCAAACCAACTATGCTGCCACCAAGTTTGCCGTTATCGGTATGACGAAAACCTGGGCACGCGAACTGGGCAAGTATCAGATCCGTGTCAATGCCGTTGCTCCTGGCTTTATCCTGACCGAAATGGTTCAGAAAATGCCTGAAAAAGTCCTTGACGGCATGGCTGCAAGCACCCCGCTAAAACGCCTCGGCACACCTGAGGAAATCGCCAAAGTATACGCCTGGCTCGCCAGTGATGAAGCCTCCTACATCCACGGCACCGTCATCAGTGTGGATGGCGGCATTGTTTTGGGCACTTAGTAAAATTAGAAAAAAAGCGAGGAGAGAAAATGGATCGTTACGCAACAATTATTGGTACCGGTATGTATCTTCCCGAAAACGAGATTACCAATGAAACCTTTTCACAGTGGATGGGCGAAGTCAGCGAAAAACTGGCTGAAGTAGTCTTCAAATTTGAAGCCAGCAGCGGTATCAAAACCCGCTTCTATGCCCCTGAAGATTGGGCGACCTCTGACCTGGCGGTCGAAGCTGGCAAAGCCGCCATTGCTGATGCCGGTTTGACAGCCGAAGATATCGATCTGGTCATCGTTGGCACTGATAGCCCCGATTACATCACCCCAGCGACTTCCGCGGTCACCCAATTTAAACTCGGTTGTGTCAATGCTGGCACCTGGGACGTTGGCTGCGCTTGCGCCTCCTTCCCAACCGCGCTTGCCCAGGCTGCTGGTATGATCGCGACCAACCCGAACCTCAAGCACATCCTGGTGATCGGCGCCTACCTAATGCATAAATTATCAGACAATAAAAAAGACGTCACCGCCTTTTTCTACGGTGACGGTGCCGGAGCAGCCATTGTAGGCGCTTCAGATAAGCCCGGCTACGTTTCCTGCTCGATCAAAGCCGACGGATCATACCACAAGAATTGGGGCATCTATTCTGGCGGCACTTACGAGCCCGCCACTGTTGAGAGCGTCGAAGCCGGTCGAACCAAGGTCAAGCTGGTGACACCCTTCCCGCCGACGGTTAATCACGAAGGCTGGCCCGCCCGTGTGCGCGAGTGCGCCGCCAACGGCGGTTTCGAACTGGAAGAGATTGACCATATCATCTTCACCCAGGTCAACGTCAATAGCATTGGTATTGTCATGGCAGACCTTGGTTTACCGGTCGAAAAAGCCCATTACGTCATGGACAAATGGGGCTACATGGGTTCTGCCTGCCTGCCAATTGCTTTTCACGATGCAATTCAGCAAGGCAAGATCACATCAGGCATGCGCGTAGTTTTTTGTGGTTCCGGCGTGGGCTATAACCAGGCTGCCACCTGTTTCATAATGCCCTGAGAGCAGTGATCTGATGAGTTGGCAAGAGGAATATCAACGCAAACTGATCAGCATGCCCGAAGCAGTCGGCATGGTCCAGTCGGGCATGACGCTTTCGATTGGTATTGCCGCATCCGAACCAGTTGGCATGCTGGAGGAATTAGCCAGGCAAGCTGACCGACTCGAAAACGTGACAACCTGGACCTGCCTGCCGATGCGTGCTTACGATATCTTCATGAAACCGGAGATGGAAGGGCGCATCTTCAATGAAAACTGGTTTTATGGCGCACCAGACCGTGCCGTGCACTCCGAAGGGCGGGTTTCTTACACACCCAACAATCTTCATAAAGCCGGCATTGACAAGTTGATCGGTCATAACGGTCGCCTGGATATGATGCTGGGCGTCTGCACACCGCCAAATGAAGAGGGCATGATCTCTCTTTCAATGGGCGCAGTCGCCGAACGCGAAATGATCGATTCTGCCGACAAGGTGATTCTGGAAGTCAACCGCAACCTGCCCTGGACTGATGGCGATGTCGTCATTCCTATGGCGCTGGTTGACCATTTTGTAGAATTCGACAGCCCCCTTGTTCAGGTTTCGTCTGCGACACCCAACGAGATTGATGAGCTGATTGGTCACCATGTATCCGATTTTATTGACGATGGCTGTACCGTGCAGCTCGGCATCGGTGGAATGCCCACTGCCGTGGCAGACTTTATTTCCGACCGTAAGCATCTTGGGATTCACTCTGAGCTGCTGGTCGACGGGGTATACAAACTTTGCGCCTCAGGCGCGGTGGATGGCAGCCGAAAGACCTTGCTGCCAGGCAAAATTGTCGCCACCTTCGCTTTCGGCACCCAACCGCTCTATGACTTCATGAATGAGAGCGATGACGTGCTCTTAATGAAGGGCAGTTACGTTAATAACCCATATGTGATCGCCCAGAACTACCGCATGATCAGTATCAACACTGCCATCCAGGTGGACATCATGGGGCAGGTCTGTTCGCAGTCGATCGGTACCCGCCACTTCAGCGGCACCGGCGGACAGCTCGATACACACCGCGGCGCCCAGATGTCGGAAGGCGGCAAGGGCATCATCGCCCTGCGTTCCACCGCCAAAAATGGCACAATTTCGACCATTGTGCCGACCCTGGCACCCGGCGCCGGTGTAACCGTGCCCAGCCAGGATGTTGACACAATTGTGACCGAATATGGCAGCGCGCAGCTGCGCGGTCTTTCGGTCAATAAGCGTATGGAAGCCTTGATCCGGATCGCTCACCCAGATTTCCGGGAGTCGATCCGAGAGGAAGCACACCGACTGGGCATCGTCCCGGACAAGCAATTCTTTTAGAAGGAGGATGGATGGATCAAACAATTTTAGGCAAATGGACTCAAATTGAAGGTCAGCCTTACCCTGGATTGTATTTTGAGTTCATGGATGACGGCACTTTCGAAGCTCGTTATGACGCGCTTGGGATCGTTTCAAGCGGTACCTGGCAAACCAACGGTGACGAAATTGACATGGACCAGCAAAAGCACACTTTTGGGTTGGTTGGTAAGTTTGAAGGTCGCTACCTGATCGATGGTGACTTGCTAAAAATGAGCCAGGTGGCTGCCGGTGAACACGAACGCCCCGACCTGGACAACGCAGTGCTTTACCACAAAGAAGAAGCCTAAACCGGGCTTGAGACTGAGAATAATGCCACGGATCGCTGTCAACGATATCAAGCTCTACTACGAGCTACACGGACCGGAAGATGCGGACGTGATCGTGCTGTCGAATGGGATCATGATGAGCACTGCCAGTTGGTTTTACCAGACTGCAGCGCTCTCCAGGCATTTCCGTGTGCTGCTTTACGATTGCCGGGGCATGTGGCAATCAGATCACCCCGAAGGGCAGTATTCGATGGAACTGCATGCCGATGACCTGGCAGGTCTGCTGGACGGTCTCGGCATCAAAAAAGCTCACATTGCCGGCATTTCCTATGGCTCTGAGGTCAGCCTGGTATTCGCCCTGCGCTATCCGGAAAAAACCAAAAGTCTGGCGGTAATCGATGGTGTCTCTGAAGTGCCCCTGCTGCTCAAACTGCAATCGCGACCCTGGAAAATCGCCGGAGAACGCAATGATGCCGGGCTGCTTTTTGACACTTCGATTTTCCTGAATTTTGGGGAAAAATATCTCAATCGTACCGAGCAGCTGCTGCCAGCCGCAAGGGAGAACTTTAGCAAACTCAATTTGGGTTCTTTTGTCAAATTGATGGATGCCTTCACGGCTTATGACATTACTGACCAACTTGGACAGATCAGCTGCCCAACCCTGATTGTCGTGGGGGAGGAAGACCAAATCAAAGGCAGAAGAATGGCTCAGATTATGGTCGACCGCATCCCCCAGGCAGAATATTTTGTCGTCCCAGGCGCGGGCCATGCCCTTTGCCTGGATAAACCCGGACCGCTAAACACGCTTCTATTAGGTTTTGCCTTGAAGCACAGCACCGGTAGTAACATTGTCGCCAGCTGACAAGCGTCAGAGGTAATTTAGATAAAAATTAGACAGGAGAAAAATGAAAAAGTCGATATTATTTGTTGTCTCCATGCTGCTCGTCGCAAGCATGGTCTTGAGCGCCTGCGCTCAGCCCACCGAAGCCCCGGTCATCACCGAGCCTCCCGTGGTTGAAGAACCTGAGGTTACTGAAGAACCCGTGGTCGAAGAACCTGCCGCAGGCTTGACCTGTGCCGAACCGATTAAAGTGGGTCTGATTACTGACATCACCGGCGCTCTGGCTATTTATGGCGCCATGATGACCCGCTCTTTCATGCTCGGTATGGAATATGCTACTGGCTCTGAAGGCTCGGCTGGTCCGGTCTATAATTTCGGCGACACCCAGGAAAGCACCTTCAAAATTGACGATTGTGAAATCCAGGTTTTTGTGCGTGATGATGCCGGTCTGCCTGAGAATACCACCACCGTCGCCAATGAACTGATCGACATCCAGGATGTGGATTTCCTCGTCGGAACCGCCTCTTCCGGTGCCACCGCTGTTTTGCAGGGCATCGCCCTTGCCAATGAAGTCCCCCTGATCGTTGCCCCGGCTGCCGCCAACGACATCACCGGTAAAGACTTCAACGAATATACCTTCCGCACCGCCCGCAACAATTACCAGGATGCCATGAACGAGTGTAAAGCTCTGACCCAGAGCTACTCGACCTTCATCCAAATTGCTGCTGACTATGCTTTCGGTCATGGCTCTGCTGAAGCTTTCCGCGATGCCTGCTCACTGGAAGGCGGAACTTTTGTGGCTGATGACATTTTCGCGCCTGCCACAACCACCGATTTCACCCCATACATGGAACAAATCGCTGCCTCCGGCGCTGAAGCCTATATCGTGACCTGGGCTGGCTCGGGCTTCATCTCTCTCGTTCAAGCTGCCGCTGACCAGGGCGTCACTGACACCATGGAACTTGGCACCACTTTCATTGACAACATGCTCACCCCCGTCTTCTATGGCAATGCCATCGGCACAACCGCTGGTATCGTCTATCACTGGTCTGCGCCCGACAATCCTGCCAACGATTTCCTTGTGGCAGAATCCAGCGGTCGTTATGGCATCTATCCTGACCTGTTTGATGCCGACGGTATGAACGCCGCCATCATGATCATCGAGACACTCAAGAAGACCAACACTGATACCACTCCCTCCGTCCTGATCGCTGCGATGGAAGGTCTGGAATTTGAAGGTCCCAAGGGCACCATCTACATTCGCCCCGAAGACCATGTGGCTATCCAGGATATGTACATCCTCAAACTCGAGAATGTTACTGACGCCACTGGCAATTACTACTCCTACGTTGATACCACCCGCCCCGAGCCCCCCTGCTTGCTTCCTGAAGCACTTCAGCACCGCTGTGGCGACCTGCCAATTGGCAGCCTGACTGGTAAATAATCTTTTGATCTTGTGTCCCTGGAGGTTTTGCGAGCTTCCAGGGACGCTGCTTTACCCCAATTAATTCGCAAATACAAAAGAATTGAGACGTTATGACGGCACCAGAAATTATTATTGAAACGCAAAACCTGTCAAAACATTTTGGCGGGCTTGCGGCTGTTGACGATGTCAGCATCAAAATCGAAGCCGGTACTTTGCACGCCATCATCGGACCAAATGGTGCCGGAAAGACGACCTTTTTCAATTTGCTCAGTGGCAACCTGAAACCGACTGCTGGCAGGGTGTTTTATAAAGGGCAAGACCTGACGGGTAAGCCGATTTATCGCATGATCCACATGGGTATTGGGCGCTCTTTTCAGATCACGAACATCTTCCCCAATCTGACCGTATACGAAAACATTCGGTTGGCATCGCAGGCAATGGAAAACAAGAATTTCCACTTTCTGATGGACACCTCGAAAATAGAAAATGTGGAAGAACGCACAGCCCAGGTGGTCGAAAAAGTCGGACTGACCAGTCAGGCGCTTCTTCCCGCCCGGGCGCTCTCACATGGTGACCAGCGCAAACTGGAGCTGGGCATGATCCTGGCGCCCGACCCTGAATTACTGCTGCTGGACGAACCCACTGCTGGCATGGCAACTGACCAGGTGCCCGAGTTGATCACCTTAATCCAGGAAGTTCAGCAATCTGGTCTCAAGACCGTCATCCTGGTTGAACACAATATGAACGTGGTTATGAAAGTCTCAGATCGCATCACGGTCATGCACCAGGGCAAAGTGCTGGCAGAAGGCACGCCGGGTGAGATTGCCTCTAATCAAGAAGTACAAACCGCTTACCTGGGAGGGCTTTATGACCTCAACGCGTAGCAGGCAACTTAATTTGAAATCAAATTGGAATGGAGGTTGGCATGAGTAACATTCTCGAAGTAAAAAACATCCATTCCTTTATTAATCAGTATCACATCCTTCAGGATGTCGATTTTGTGGTGCCGCAAGGTTCCATCACCGCGCTGCTTGGTCGCAATGGTGCCGGAAAAACCACAACCCTGAAATCAATCCTGGGGCTGGCATCGGTAAGGGAAGGAAAGGTCATTTTTGACGGCAAAGAGGTTCAGGGGATGCAGCCGTTTGAAATCGCCGCGCTCGGTATCGGCTTTGTGCCGGAACACCGCGCAATTTTCAGAGACCTTTCTGTGGAAGAAAATTTGAAAATTGCCGAACGGAACAAAGGCGAACTGGAGGCAAAGCGCGATTTCATTTTTAAGCTTTTCCCTGACCTCAAGCGCTTCCTGCACCTGCGCGGAACAGAGCTTTCTGGCGGGCAACAGCAAATGTTGGCGATCGCCCGAGCTTTGGTTGCGGAAAACAAGCTCTTGCTAATCGATGAACCCAGCGAAGGGCTGGCTCCAGTGATTATTGAGAACATGATCGAAGTCATCGGACAGTTATCGCAGCAAAGCACGGTCGTGCTGGTGGAACAAAATTTCCTCGTGGCCAGTAAACTGGCAGAATTTTTTGTGATTATTGAAGAAGGCAAATCGGTCGAAAGCGGATTGATGAAAGATCTTGAAGCCGACAAGGCTATGATTCAACGCTATCTTGGAGCGGCATAGGAGTTGAAAATGAAAACTACTTTACAAAAAAACTCCAAGGCGATCATCATTCTTGTGATTATTGCCGCTTTCCTGTTTGTCGCGGCTCGGGGTATGTCTGGCAGAGATGTCGTCATTACAGTCCTACGTGGTTTCTCGGTTGGTTCGGTCACCTTCCTTGTGGCAGCCGGGTTCTCCTTGATTTTTGGTCTGCTGGACGTGCTCAACCTCGCCCAGGGTACGCTTTACATGATCGGCGCTTATGTTGGCTGGACGGTTTATGTGCGTCCGGACACCTTTATCGATGTGCTCACGCCTATTCTGCTGATATTGGCAGCTTTTGCGTTGAACGTGCTCTGGAAACGCTTGGCAGCCCTGATTAAACTGCAAGATCGACCGCGCAAAGTCCTATCGTGGGTCTTGATCATCGCCGGTTTTGTTTTGCTTGGACTGCTTCTGACTCGCTACCCAATTGCGATTTGGGACCTGAACAACTATTCTCAAAGCCCGATTTCTTATTCTTATATGGCAGATCAGGGTTTGCGTATGATCCCCGCAGAGGCGAGATTCGAAGAGATGTCACCAATTTTGGCTGTGCTCGGTGTTTTTGTTACGAGCTCGCTGGCAGCCTTCGGCATCGCCTTGTTCAATCGTGATGAAAGCCAGCAGCACAGCACTGATTGGAAAAAATACATCCTCCCTGTGGGCTTGTTTATGGTCGCCATTCTCGCGCTCGTTTTCAACGCCCAGATAACCGCCTGGATGTTTGCCCTGAGCACTAACTGGCTCTTCGTGATTGCGGTGGCTGTGGCAGTGATTTCGGGCGTGGGCTTGGGTGCTCTGATGGAGACCACCCTGATTCGTCCGCTTTACAACCGACCGATCTACCAGCTGATGCTCACGCTCGGTCTGGGCACGATTGGAATCCAAATTGTGCAGGCTGTTTGGGGGCGCCCCGAATTTGTGTGGCCGAAACCGGAATTTTTTACCGGCACTGGCGGAGCTTGCCCAGCAACAAACCTGGCAGACCTCGTTGCCAACCAATGCTCAACCATTATGGTGCTGGGTGGTCGTGTGCGCGTTTATGATGAAATCTTCATTCCCATTGTTGGGATCGTCGTATTGATTGTGGTTTGGATCTTGTTGAAGCGCTCGCGCATTGGCATGAT
Source organism: Chloroflexota bacterium (assembly GCA_012514645.1). Taxonomy (GTDB): domain Bacteria; phylum Chloroflexota; class Anaerolineae; order Anaerolineales; family Anaerolineaceae; genus Mesolinea. The sequence continues at coordinate 7,856 of JAAYZW010000117.1, read as the reverse complement.
CATCCGTGCTGGCGTGCAGGATCGCCAGATGGTGGAAGCGCTGGGCATCAACGTTCGCCGTGTATTTACGCTGGTCTTCGCGCTTGGTGTTGGGCTGGCTGCTTTTGGCGGTGCCCTGGCAGCACCCTCGTCAGGACTAACCCCCACGATGGGCGAAAGACTGCTGCTTAGCGCTCTGATCGCTTTGGCAATTGGCGGGCTTACCAGTTTCCCGGGGGCGGCCCTGGGCTCGCTGCTGGTAGGTTTGATCCAACAGTTTATGATCAAATATGGGCAGATTGGTATTCCTCTGCCCTTTACTGATGTGGTTTTCAAACCTTCGCCTCCCTTAGTGCCGGCATCAACGGTGCTCTTAATGGTGGTGGTTTTGCTCATTTTGCCTAACGGCTTGCTGGGGAAGAAGGAGTAGAAATGACAACAAACTCAAACTTTTTTACCAGAAACCGTGGCATCCTGATTTTCTTCGTGGTCATGCTGCTGGCACCATTCGTAATTGGCTTGTTTGAAGGCTCGAGCCCTGCCACGATTTTGGCAAACGAAGGCAGTGTCTCCAAGTTTCTCGAAGGGCTGGGAATTGAAATTTTCATCCTTGCCTTGTTCGCGCTCAGTTTTGACCTGCTTTTCGGTATAACCGGTTTGCTTTCTTTTGGGCATGCCATGTTTTTTGCGGTAGCAGCTTACCTGACAGGAATTGCCTTAAAGACACTGCAACTTCCATTCTGGCAGGTGGTCTTGTTGGTTTTGTTGGCAGCCGTATTACAAGCCTTGCTCTTCAGCCTGGTTTTGCCGCGTGTCAAAGGGATTACCTTCACATTGGTGAGCCTGGGTTTGGCATCGGTTTTCCATATCATCGTCATGTCCAGCGACATGATCAACCTGACCGGTGCGGATGTGGGCTTGCAGGGTGTGCCAACACCGGCGTTTATCAACCCTGCCAGCGAACGCTTCCGCTTTTACATCATCGCGTTGGTACTGCTCGTGGCAACATACATGTTGTATCGCCGCTTTGTGACTTCGCCTACCGGCAGGGTTTGCATCGCCATCCGTGAGAATGAAGGGCGTGCGAGGATGTTGGGTTACAACACCACCACGTTTAAAGTGGTTGCGATGATCATCTCTTCGATAACGGCAGCACTCGCCGGCATGCTCCATGCGCTTTACCAACCGATCATCAGCCCGGCGGTGGCAGACCTTGGTCATACCGTGACTGGGCTGCTGATTGTGCTGATTGGAGGCGTTGGAACGTTGAGCGGCGCGATAGTGGGTGCTTTCGCCCTGCGTATTTTAGACTTTTCGCTCAGGCGCTTCATGGGTGAATCGGCAAGTTTTATCACCGGCGCGATTTACGTGATCTTTGTGCTCTTTGTGCCCTACGGCATCATTGGCACGCTGAGGCTAAAAAAGTTAGCCACCAAGCCAGGGTTGAAAGAACTTTTCTCGCGATTTAGAGGAAAGGCTTAAGATTTTCAGAAGTAGAGCCGGGTTTTGTAATAGAATCCGGCTTTTTTATGCCCCCTCATCTTTGACGCCGGTTGCGAAAGATCTTAACTGTATTAATCGTCAAGATCAAGATTCTTCACTTCGTTCAGAATGACAAACCACCTGTCATCCTGAGCCTTTGTCGCGAAGGATCTTTACGGTCGTTATTGCCAACGATAGGATTCTTCACTTCGTTCAGAATGACAGAGTGTTACTGCAACAAAAAGCCGGATTGAACCCCCATCAGGACAGGAGCGCAATCCGGCTTACAATTCGCGGCTATCAGCTATATTTTCCGCTCGATCTCATCCAGTGCCAGCGCAGCGAAATCGTCCACGCGCATAGCGCCCGGATTCTCGCCATTGCGGCGTCTCAGCGCAACCTGTTCCTCTTCCATCTCGCGGTCTCCGACCACCAGCATGTAAGGATATTTCTGCTTCTGCGCGTTGCGGATTTTGGCGTTCATCCGATCTGAACTATCGTCCACACTCACGCGCAAACCAGCTTCCTTCAATCTGGCAGCAACCTCATGCGCATAGTCGTTGTGCCGGTCGGCAATCGGGATCAACATCACCTGTTTCGGTGACAGCCAGGCAGGGAACGCGCCGGCATAATGCTCGATCAGTACCCCGAAGAAGCGTTCCAGCGAACCCAGCAGGGCACGGTGCACCATGTAAGGGCGATGTTCCTTGCCATCTTCGCCAATATAGGTCAGGTCGAAGCGTTCAGGCTCGTTGAAGTCGAACTGAATGGTCGAAAGCTGCCATTCGCGGCCCAACGCGTCGCGCACTTTCAGGTCAATTTTAGGTCCATAAAAAGCGCCGCCGCCTTCATCCACCTCGTAAGGCACCCCCATGCGTTTTAGTGATTCTTCCAGGGCAGCCTCGGCATCATGCCACATTTGTTCTTCACCGACGCGTGTCTCGGGCATGGTGCTCAAATATGCCTGAAAATCGCTAAAACCAAACGCCCTCAGCATGTTAATGCTGAAGTTCAGCGTAAAGTCGATTTCGTCTGGCATTTGATCAGGGCGGCAAAAGTGGTGGGCGTCGTCCTGGGTAAAGCCGCGTACGCGCAGCAGTCCGTGAAGCACGCCAGACCGCTCGTAGCGATAGACCGTTCCTTTTTCCGCAAAGCGCAGCGGTAGGTCGCGATAGGACCGCAGCTGGCTTTTGTAGATGTGCAGGTGGAAGGGGCAGTTCATCGGTTTAATGTAGTACTCCTGGTTTTCAATTTCGATCGGAGAATACATATTATCTTTGTAGAAGCCAAGATGTCCGCTGGTCTCCCAGAGGCTGGCTTTACCAATGTGCGGTGTATAGACCAGCTCGTAGTCATTGGCAACATGCTGGTCATCCCAATAACGCTCAATCTGATGACGGATCATCCCACCGTTGGGGTGCCACAAAATAAGACCCTGTCCGACCTCATCGTTCGAACTGTAGAGGTCAAGCTCTCTGCCGAGTTTGCGGTGGTCGCGTTTTCGGGCTTCTTCCAGTCTCCAGAGATAATCCTTGAGCTGGTCCTTACTCTCCCATGCGGTGCCATAGATACGCTGAAGCATTGGGCGGTGTTCGTCACCGCGCCAGTAGGCACCGGCGACATTGAGCAACTTGATAGCGTGGGGGTTGATTTGATTGGTGTTTTCAACATGCGGACCGCGGCAAAGGTCAACAAAATTGCCCGATTTATAGATTGTGATCGGCACTTTTTCATCGGTTGGGTTACCGTCGTCATCGAGCTTACCGCTTTCGAGCCCTTCAATTAGTTCCAGTTTATAAGTCTGATTGTTAAAAAGCTCTTTGGCATCACCGGCTGAAATCTCTTCACATGTGAAGTCTTCTTTATTCTTGATCAACTCTTTCATGCGGCTTTCGATGGTCTCGAGGTCGTCTGGTGTGAGCGTTCGCGGCAAGTCGAAATCATAATAAAATCCGTCTTCAATCGCCGGACCAATTGCTACCTGACCCTCCGGGAACATTTCCAACACTGCTTCTGCCATCACATGGGCAGCCGAGTGGCGAATGCGGTAAAGTTGTGACTTTTCGTATTCTTCTTGTTTGCTTGACATACTTCCTCCATAACCGGTTGTTTGTGAGATTTTAAAGGGTCTGTTCATACAACCGGTGTTTAAAACAAAAAGACCCTCGCCTGGGGCGAGAGATCTCTCACGCGGTTCCACCCAGATTGCTCAAATAGAGCATCTCGTTATGCCGATAACGGGGCGACCGTTTACCTTATTCGGAAACCTTTCAGGCTCAAGCTGGCAGGTGGTTTTCAGAAGTTCCCTTGAACCGGTTCACACTATCCCGGTCTCACTGGCATAAGAATGCTCCCTAATCGTCCTGCGTAAACGCAATGACGTAAATATATCGCATTTCCACGAAAAATCAAGAGAAGACTTTGTAAAGAGAATTGAATTAACAAAAAAACATCCTCGATTGAGGATGTTTTGTGGGTGGTATAGGACTCGAACCTACGACCTTTGCGATGTCAACGCAACGCTCTAACCAACTGAGCTAACCGCCCATAGATGGCAGATTATAACTGAGCCTGATCAAATAAGCAAGAGTTTTTTTACCAGCAATGATTAGAAACCACTGGAAGCCATCAGCAGTTCGTTTAGAAGCGGCATTGCTAGCAGGAAGGCTGAAATTGTTTTTCCGTCTTCAATTTCTCCTGATTTGATCAAGTCAGAAACCTGCCTGATATCCAGCTTAACAATACTCAAAAATTCATCCTCGTCATGCTCCAGCTCATGCTCGCGTAGATTCGTGGCAAAATATACATGCATGTATTCACTGCTGTAGCCAGCAGCCATGTAAAATCCACCGATACGCTCCATGCGCGAGGCGTCTCTGCCGATTTCCTCCTGGAGCTCGCGGTGCGCCGTTTCCAGAGGTTCCTCACCTTCATCGATCACACCGGCAGGCAGTTCCAACAACGCCTTGCCAGCGCCGACGCGAAATTGCCGCACAAAATAGACCATGCCTTCGTCGTCGATTGGCAAAATCGTGACCGCGTCCACATGGTCAACAAGTTCATAGACGCGCTCTCTACCATCCGGCAGGCGTAAACTCACTTTCTCAAGGTTGAACGCGTGACCTCTATAGTATTGTTCCCGATCGATGATAACGGTTTCTGCCATAATTACTCCTTTAAATAAATCAGGAGGCGAGAGCCTCCTGCTATTTTAACTTGTTTTAATTAAGGGATCTGCAGTGTTTGCATTCCGCTAATATCATAATGCTCAGACAAGCCGTTTGCCTGGATGATGTGCTCGGGCCAGACATCGCCATAAGCGCAGGCGATTTCGTAGACGGTTTCGCCTGGTGTAATGTTCCAGACATCGGGGTGATCCAAAATTTTGCGATCACCGCCGGGCCACGCGCCTGTCTGCGGCACCAGCAAGACGTCACCGATGTGCAGCATGCTGCCAGCGTAGAGGTTGTTGATTGCCATCATATCGCCTGGGTCTACATCAAAGCGCCGAGAGAGACAATAAATGGTCTCTCCGCCTTGCACCGCCCAGCTTTGCGGTCGGGTAAGCGTCTGCATGGTGGGGGTGGGAGCGCTGGTGGCAGTGGGGGTCGGGATCGGTGTCGGTGGCATTTGCGTGACGGCGACCTGGGTTCCCTGCGGGTTCAGCACCATCTGGGTGGGCATATTGAATTCTTCGATGATCGCCTGGGCAGTCATGGTGGCATTGATAATTTGTTGGTCGACCGGCAGCAGGGTGCCCACTTCTTCCATAAATTCCGGGGTCACCATCGGCGCTTTTGATGCCGAACGCTGACAGCCAGCCGCTGCCAAAGCCAGTGTGATGAAAACGCACAAGAAAATTGCATACTTCTTCATAATAATCTCCTAAACAGATCCTTCTGCTCGAATAGTTGCAATTCCAATGCCAGAATTATTTTGAGGTGAGATATTTGGGTTACGCCTACGCACATTGGGCGTTCGATTGCCTAAGCGAGGCTTGGCATGAGAAAGTCTTGCAGAAGATTGAACAAAAAAAACCCCGCGATCGCGGGGTTGGCTTGCATATCGGGTTAGATTATTTCTTCTTCAGTACTGGCAAGCCTGAAGCGAGCTCGACGACTTCTTTGCCTTCGGGAACTGCAGCAACTTCCTTGCCTTTGCGAACGTCGGGTGCAAAAAAGTACAGTTCAGTTTCTTTACCTGATGCGCGTTTCACTTTCGTAACGTGCAGAAAGTATTCTTTGCCTTTTGAATTTTTGTAGCTATATGCCATTTCATTTCTCCTTCAATTAGGTCTTGTTTTCACAAGCTTTGACGAGAAAAAGTGTAACGACTAACGAGGAGAATGTCAATCAGGCTGTAGAGAGCCGTATATAGATGACATCAGCGTAATCAGAGTCATCAAATCATTTTTATTGACAAGCTTCGCCCGGACGATTGACAATAGGTTAGAGCCCGAGCCATCGGGCTGCCTGCTCAGGCAAATCCAGGACACTCCCGCGGACGACGTGACATTTCGGCAGCGATTCCATAAACAATCTGCCATAATTTTTACTGGAAATTCGTTTGTCCAGGATTACGACCAACCCCCGGTCTGTCTGGGTTCTGATCAAACGACCGAAACCCTGCCTGAAACGCAAAATCGCTTCCGGTAACATATATTCATTGAAAGGGTTTTCAAAACTCTCTGACCGTGCTGCCACAACCGGATCGCTGGGCACATCAAAAGGTAACTTGGCGATCACCAACACCTGCAGAGCCTCGCCAGGCACATCCACGCCTTCCCAAAACGACCGCGTTCCTAACAGCACTGCTCGCGGGCTTTCCTTGAAAGTCTCGAGTAATGCGGTCGCCGAGGCGCCTTCTCCTTGCTCGAAGACCTGGATGTTTTCCTTATGTAACGCGTTCTGGATGTTTTGCGAGGTGCGCTGCAGCTGGGCGTAAGAGGTAAACAACACCAACATTCGCCCGCCAGAAGTACGAGCCAGGCGCACGATGGTATCGTCGAGCATTTTTTGGTGCCCATAATTGTCATTTGGCTCAGGCACATCCTGCGGCAGATAGACCATCGCTGAAGTTTCAAAATCGAAGGGAGAGCCGACCATCATCTCGTGCGCGTCAGCACCATTGAGCCGCAACTTCAGGTAATCAAACTCACCGTGCGTTGTCAGGGTCGCAGAGGTAAGGATCACGCTGGCTTTCTCGTGCCAGAGATATTTCTCCATCAGGCTGCCAATATGCAATGGAGCAACCTGGAGGGTCATGCGCAGCTGCAAGGGATCGATTTCAACCCAATAGATTTGGTCATCAGATGGGTTCATGGTCAATTTCTCAATTTGAGAATCGATCTCATTCAACGTCTGCGTGGAACGAGCCAGAGCGCCGAAGATCTCTTCCGCGTCCTCGGGCTCAATACCTTCAACACCCTGAATAGAGCCGCGGATGCTGCGCAGAATTTTCATCAGTTCTTCCAGGTCGGACCGGGCTTGTTCCCAGACTACCTCAACATCCAGCCAGGCAGGGATCATACGGGTTGAGAGCAAAATACGGGTCTTTTGCGGGTAAGTGCCCAGAGGTTTGCCATCCCGCAGCTCTTCCATCAGGAAGTCCATCGCTTTGAAGTAGGCAGTCATGCCCGTGTCAAACCGGAAGGCACGTTCTGATGCGGCTTTGACTGACTGCAGCAAAAGCGCCATGTCACCAGGCATCAATGCAGGCGCTGCCGCACTGACTAACCTGCCCAGAATGCCGGTTTCCGTTGAGCCAAGCTCTCTGACGGTGCGGTTTACATCAACGGCACGCAGACTAAAGCTCATCGCATCTGTTGTCGCTGCTTCCAGGTGGTGGGCTTCGTCGACAATCAGGTAATTGAATGCCGGTAGGACCTGGTTGTCAGCTGCTGCGTCTGCCAGCAGCAAGGCATGGTTGATCACCAAGATATGGGCGCCTTCAGCTGCCATACGCGCTTTGTAGAATGGGCAGGTGCCGCCCATTCGTTTCAGGCAAACCTCCAGTTTGCAGCCTTCATCCTCAGCAGACATACGCGACCAGATCATTCGCTCAACCGGACCGTTCAGGTTGATTTCGCGGCGGTCGCCGGTGCTGCTGCTTTGCAGCCAGACCAGCACTTTCGCGAGTACGCGTAGTTCGTCAACGCTTTCTGGACCGCGCCGGCGCATCAGCTTAAGCCTTCGCGGGCAGAGATAATTATTGCGTCCCTTCAACACTGCGGCTCTTAAATCAATCCCCAGTGCCTGGATTAAATCGGGAATATCCTTTTCAATCAGCTGGTCTTGCAGCGCGATCGTATTTGTTGAAATGACCACGCGCTCACCGTTTTGCATTGCCCAATAGGCAGCCGGGATCAGGTATGCCAGCGATTTGCCTGTGCCGGT
>JAAYZW010000116.1 GCA_012514645.1 Chloroflexota bacterium | reverse complement strand
TGCCGCGGGTGCGCATGTCGATGCAGGGTATTACATAGGTAGCTTCTGTAACTTCAGCTGGGATTCCAAATTGGAAAGCGTCGGCAAATATTTTGCTGCCATCCGACAAGACCAGATAAGACATTTCATCACATACTGGCTCACCCGGGTTGTAAGACCACATTGCTTCAATGGGAACGTTGATAAGATCGACCTCAAAGTGGGCTTGATCTGGTGTGATCAAGCCTGATTTGATGCCCACGGTAACACCGTCCTGAGTTTGGTAGACCGGTTCGGATACAATGCGAATGCCAGCCGGGTTTTCAACCACACCCAGTCCGGGGACAAAGTTGAACCAGGTTTGCAACTGTGCTATCACTTTGCTGGGTCCGACGGCGAAAAAGAAGATTAGCAATACCATCAGAGGGGCAAAGACGTAAGCCCATCGGAAGCTGAATTTGGTTTTTTGACTTTCCATTTCACTTTCATTTTGCTTAAGCTGAGCACTCAAACGATAGATAAAATCGGGATCTGGCTCCGGTTTGCTGTGTCCGGAAAGCAATTTTTCTTCAAATGCGTTTTTTTGTTCCATTTTTTACTCCGCCTGGGCTTGAAGGCGCTCCAGGAGCCGATAATAAGATTTTTTGAGGCTGGATTCGCTCATGTTGAGCACTTGAGCAATTTCAGCAAAGGGCAATTCGGAAATCAAGCGTAAGCGTATGTATTCTTGCTCGATTGGAGAGAGTGAAGCTAAAATGTGCTCGAGGTCAATCAACCTTTCTTGTTGAAGCATGGCTTCAGTTGGGTTTTGGGCTTTGTTAGTGAATAGTTCGTCTTCGAGAGGGAGGTCGACTCGCCGTGAATTGCGTCGGAAGTGATCGTTGGTTTTGTTGCGGGCGATGCTGTAGAGCCATGGCGTGAATTTCTTCTCATCGCGCAACTTGTGGCGGGTCTCTAGGGCGGTGATGAAGGTTTGAGAGGTCAAATCTTCGGCATCAGCACTGTTTTGAACCCGGCTGTAGATGTAATAGTAGATCTTATTGACGTGACGGCGGTAAAGCTCTGAAAAGCTTGCTTCGGTCATACTTTCCTCTTGTTCCCAGACTCTGCCCTGAGCCAGGGGGTTTGAAATGTTGATAGTTGAATTTGGCATAGTTTTCCTTAATTGTAGCTACATATACATAGTCGTTGAAGAGGATGGCAAAGTGACAAATTGGTCAAAAGCTGTTTCAAATTTGGTTGGAAAGCAATTCACCCGACTCAGGAAAAAGGAGGACAGCAGCGCGAGACAGGTTTAAGGATTAAGGAGGATTGAAGACGGGCAAGCATCCTCTGCCCAAAAAGGTCGAATCATCTCAAACCGTACCATGATTGGATCTGTGCCCAAACCTTCATTGGTCAGACCAACGTCATAACGCGCACCTTAAATGCAGCAATGATCAGCCCAACCCATGCCAGTCGCGAGCGGTGGTTGCTATGAGGTTCGGGTTGTTTTTTTGTCTTGATTCAGCTGTCCTTCCGTCAAAATCCACCTTTTCTCTGTGGTCAATTGTAGCTACATAATTAAAGTCGGGAAAGGCAGGTGATTTGTGACAATTATCTTGCAGGCAGAGATTGGAAAATTATCCACAGGCTTGAATTTCCGATGTCAGGTTGAACCAAACAACCTGGGCTAGATAAACTTGCTTGTTGGCATTATGTGCTTATAGAATTCCTCAGGGCGATATTTGCTCCTGCCAGGGGATCAAAGGCGAAATGCCATCAGGAATCCAGGGCAGTCTGATAATAGCGTTTATGGTGCGGTTGTCCACGGTGATTAACGTGACCTCAAAGATGAGTTCAATCGGAAACTCCAGTTCATGGGTGGGCAGTAAAACTGTCCAACCAACACTTCCATCCACTCCGTCCGCCTCAGATGAAAGACCGCTGGGTGTCTCCAGGACGATAATGCTGTTGTTTCGATTAATTGCAGAAATATTATTAATCACTAGTGAGAGCGTATCCTCCCAAAGAGGCAAAACCTTTCCGCTTACCTCGAAGTAATCCTCTTTTAAATCAGCATCAGCCACCGAAGCCTCAGCCAGGTTGTAACCCTGAGCGTAGGGTTGCCAGGCTCCTTCAATCGGAATTTTGGCGGAAACCGTGTAAAGATGGCTGAGCGAAATCGAAACTGGTGCTGGGGAAGGACTTTCGATGGTTATGTCGAAATAGATTTGCGGTTGCTGTTGTTCGATAAGGAATTGGGGGAAACCGACCTGCTCAATTCCCGAAACCGCTGCCACATCAAAACGCACAATACCAGCCGGCACACCAAAAAACACTCGATAGGTCCCATTTCCACGATTTACGATTTGATTCAGCTCAAGCACATAGCCACCCAACTCATAGGTAAAGTCCAGTGTGGTGACTCCGCCGTCAGCAGGCAAATTGCCTGGATCGATGCTTATTTCAATTTTCTCTTCGCCGGTATTGTTCATCAACTGTTGAGCAGACCACGAAAGATGCAGCGGGAAGTAAACCCCTTCCGCGGCAAAACCGTAAATCCAGGGGTTCTTGAAATGAGAGATTTCTGCCTGAATTTCATCATAGTAACCCTGGTAAAGTCGATAGGGCACCGAATTGCCTTTCGCGTCGCTAACCTTCACCAAGCCTTCATATGGCAAGGCGAGCGGACCCTGCTCGGTTTCGGCTTCAGCGAGATTTCCAATAAGAATGTAGCCGTCTCCAGTGGCAATAACCGTCTCTACCTTTAAAAATGCTGAAATCTCTTCATAAGATTTTGTGGGCTCAATTGTGGGTTTCTGCGTTGCTTCATGGATTGGCTGTCCGATCGGGTCAATAGCAGGGGCAGTGCTGGTTGGTGCGTTGTACTCGGAGCCAATTGGAGTCAATTCGATAGGAATTTGCCAGTTGTCGGGGGCAAACCCAAGCAGCGTGCCCGGTATACAGGGCACGACCAGGGTGAAGCGATAACTGTCAGCGGGCAAGGGCTGAAAATCCCACTGCCCCTGGCTGACATTCTCCGAGATCAGCGAACCGCCAAACCACTTCTGTGATAGACGCGTGCCGTCTTCAAGCAGCAACCAGGGTTGCTCTTTGCAAGTCTGGATGTTGAGCACATGCTCTGCTGTGCCGGTTTCCAGCCCGCTGATTTCATAAAACAGCTGGGTGCGTTCAGAGGTTGCCAGGGCATCTGTGATCGTGAAGGTAACTTCCTGCTTGCTTTGGTTGGCAGAGAATTGCGAAATAAGATCCTCGCTGGCGCCATTTACCAAGCCAATGCCAGGAATATGCGCAAGCCAGAGATTGACCCGGTCGAACGCACCGGTTGGCAGGCTGAAAATGAAAAACAACAGGACCGCGACTACGGCAGGGATGGCAAACCGCCAAATCGATCTCTTTGGTGTTGCTGCCTTAGCTTCAAATTTGATTCTTGCTGCCTCGAGTTCAAGCTTTCGTTGTAAGCTTAGCGAGAAGGTTTGAGCAGGTTCGGGCATTTCAAGTGCCTGGCTGAGCAGATCTTCAAAAGAGGATGGAGAACTGGCATTAATCATGGTCGACCTCCATGAGGTTTCGTAGATGTTCAATAAGGCGATAATAACGTTTTTTGACCTTGTTCTCGGTGCTCATCATCACTCCAGCCGTCTCAGAAAAAGTCAGGTTGGCAACAAAACGCAGCCGCAGGATTTCCTGGTCAGTTTTGTCGAGACCGCCGATTATTTTGCGCAGCCAGACAACTTCATCGAACTGTGGGTCAGCGTCACCGGCGATGAACTTACCCTCACTTTCCTGCTCAAGCTGAACCTGGTGTTTCTGCTGCCTGAACCAATCCATTGTTTTGTTGTGGGCGATTGAGAAAAGCCATGAAGAAAAACGTTCTGGTTGACGCAACGCTGGAAGCGACTGAAGTGCGGTCATGAAGGTCTGAGAGGTGATGTCTTCTGCAACAAGGGCATCAAAAACCTTGCTGAAGACATACTTATACACCGGTAACAGATATTTTTGATAAAGCGGGGTGAACAGAGTGGGGTCGTGCATGGCTTGGAGAACTGTAAATTTGTCTGATTCTGTGGCTGAGTCTGCCATGATCTACTCCCTCGATAATCTTCTGCTTAACGGTTAGTCGTATAAGTAGCCAGAATCGTGCCAAACTGCCCCAAACCTCCATTTTGCCCCGAGAATCAAACTGCTTTGACCAATTTTGAAATTGGTCGAAAAAAGGCTTGACTTAATTTCCGGTTTGCCTATAATAACTCCTTGCGCCCCAAAACGGGCAGCGTGAACCTTCAAAAAAGAGGAGAACCCGAATTTGGCAGAAAATACGAATCTGTACAAAAAGCCAAATTCTCGCTTGACAAAGAGTATTGATTCGTCTATACTTATCTGTCCAAGGTGCTACATCAAATGATTGCGCCGTGAGGTGCGATTATTTACAACACAATAGCTTGGGTCTGAGAGATCTAATTGAGAAAGCCTAATGCCGGCTGAGTTTGCGAGCCGGTGATTTTGTCTGACAAAAGGGCTTGACAAGGAAAAAAGTATCAATTAGAATTCGCTCTCTTGAAGTCAGAACCTTAACAACTGAAAAGTGATAGGAAGAAATGCAAGACAATTAATTAAGGTAAGAACAATACAAGCCTCGTTAATGAAATATCCGTAAAAAAATGAAAACACCGCAAGGTGATAAATTTTAGCGGAGAGTTTGATCCTGGCTCAGGATGAACGTTGGCGGTGTGCCTAATACATGCAAGTCGAACGGTGACCTTTTTGTAGTAATACGAAATTGTCATAGTGGCGAACGGGTGAGTAACGCGTTGGTGATCTGCCTCGAAGTGTGGAATAACGTTCCGAAAGGAACGCTAATACCGCATGTGCTCTCAGTCTTTAGAAAGTTGAGAGTAAAGG
>JAAYZW010000115.1 GCA_012514645.1 Chloroflexota bacterium | reverse complement strand
TTGCCAGCCTTGGCAGGTAAGCGTAAGAAGAGAGGTAATCCCACAACTGTTTCACCGAAATATGATTTTCGTCTTTCCAGAGCAAATTATCCAGTTCCATTTTTAAGAGGGTTGGAGCCCACTTCTGAATCAGATGCTCATCCTGAATTAACTTCCTGGCTGCCTTTACCACGACACCTTCGCTACCGCCACCAATCCTTGCCCGTTCCCAAACGATTTCCTTTGTGTCTGCTGATTTATCGATATAGGGCACCAAAAGCCAAGAATAAGCCTCTGCCATTTGGTCATCAACGGTCTGGTTAGAGCGATTGAGGTTTGCCTCTGTCTCCCTGTTTTGAGCCGCATCCAGGTTTAGTTCGACGCTGTCCTCTTTTATTGATTTCCATGCCAGGTACAACTTTACATTTTCCTGCAGCGAGACCATCGCTTCTTTATCCGCAGCTACGAAGACGAGCATGTTGCGATAGATACGTTGGGAGTTGCCCCTAAAGTTCAAAATGTCATCTACCGTAACCATCGCCTTGTCGCTTGGTTTCGAGTCTTTGTGCACATCCGTAGGGCGCAGAATGACCAATCTGGAGCTTTGCTCATCCGGTACATCCAGTGAGCTGCCAGGGCAAATATGAATACCAGCCAACGGTGGCTCTCTTCTCAGTTTGCGCAGACGGCTTTCTATTTCGTATTCCACGTCCGACAGGGGCAATTGCGTTGCGCGGTCTTCCACGGTTTTGCGCAGCGTGGGCCGCGTGTCGTACCAAAAACGGTCTCCCGAGGCGTTTGAATACAGATAGGTCAGCGATGTGTTCAATGAGCTCAATGCATCGTTAAACAGGGCAATGGTTTCCCCGGGCTGAACCGTTCCCAGCCGGATCCGAGAAGCTTCCAAGCCCTTGATGTTGCGCGTCCGATCAGATGGCGCTGAGCCCAGCATGATTGTGCGGGCTACCCTGCGGGAAACAAGCCGCTGACCAAAACGCTTCACTTGCTGGTCCTGCCGGTAGGGCGTCGAATTTTTACCGTCCACCTCACTGTCAACCACCGAGTTCCAGCCTTCTGAGAGGTAACGCGTCAGTTCATCGCGCACATTGGGCACATCCAGGGGGATAGAGCCAGGCATAATCATCAAGCCAGCATCATTACCCATCCAGAGCTCATGGATCACGGCTGCCATCAGGCGCAAAACGCCGCGCGTACGCTGAAAACGATCCAGCGTAGACCAATCCTCATACAAACGGTCGAAAACTTCCGGATGGATCGGATAGCAACCAAGCATCCTGTTGCGATATTCCACTTCTTTGGCTTCGGAGGGGAAATCCGAAGCGTTGTCGAGATACATCTGGCTAAAACGCCTGCAGACCTCATCGCGCATGTCGGGGTTTTTACAATCGAGGAATAACCGACGGCGCACCACCTCAAAACCTTCACTCGCTGCAACCGGCTTCCAGATTGATTCCATCCTGCCAAAGGTATGTTCAATAGTGTCCAGAGCCAGCTTACCAGCCTCACCGCCGATTTCCAGCTCGGATTCCGGAATAGAGGCGACCACCAGGCTGTTTTTGCTCGCCCGGGCTGCTTCGCTGATTTCCTGGATAAAGGCGATGAAATTATCATAGCTGCCGGCAACCAGTCCGCTGGCACCATAGAGCTTCTTGGCGTAAGCCACCAGTTCGTCCATCAATACCATGCTGGGCGCAGCCGCGTCAAAGAGGTTTTTCAAAGCCTCCGAACCCGGCGAAACGCCTTTCTTATCGGCTTCTTTAACGTAGTCATAAAGGCTGGGGTCACCTTTGGCTTCCGCTAATTGGGCGGCGATTTCGCCCCAAATGGTGTTGATCGTGATCCCGGGCATATTGCTCGGTCGTTTGGCTTTGTTGGGGTCCAATGCGGTGCCAACAACAACCGCCACATTGACTTTTGGCAGGGTGGAATAGCCAGCCTCGTTCAAAACAGGTTTCAGATTGGGCAGTTTTTCGATCGACACCTTGCCGCGCATCATATGGTAGAGCGCCAACATGCTGTGGGTCTTACCACCGCCAAAGGCGGTTTTGAGTTGAATGACCGGTTCGCCGTCTTTTCCGCTCACGCGTTTGAGCGCCTCGGTCAGCAGTCCAGCCATGCCCTCCGTTACATAGGTGCGGGCAAAGAACTCCACCGGATCGCGATATTCAAAGGAACCTTCCCCACGAGCAACCTGCGCCAGGTCGGCGGCAAATTCTGCGTTCTTGTAGCGTCCCTGAGCAACGTCTGGATGCGGCTCCATCACTTCCCGCCAGGAGAGCAAACCGCTAAGCGGTGTGGTCTCCAGGATGCCGGCTTTTTTGCCTGTTTTGACTGACTCAGATGAGTTTCCATTTTGGGTGATCGCAGTCGATCCTTCAGCTGAGCCATAGCGCAAGGTGCGTAAGATAGTGCGAATCTGTTCAGCACCATCCGGGTCAATTTGCTCAGCCAGCCGGGACATCGTATCTAATGCCCGCCAGGTGTCATCATCAGAAAAATCTTCTCCGCCGATATGGGCGACTTTATGACGGAAACCTTTGAGCTCGATTGCCCAGGTTCGATGGTCAATGGATAATTTTTTACGGAAAACGCCCTGCCAATGCACGTCAGCGAAGAGCGTCAGGCAGCTAAGAATGTCGAGAGAATCTACCAATTCAACCCATTCACCTGAAGCCGGAAGGTTGCGTTTTTGATCGTCGTAAAGCATATCCAAAACACCTTCCTGCCACCAATTCTTGCCGAATTCGATATGGAGTTCTCGGGCAACATAGGGTGCCATGCCTTCCAAGAGAGAGCGGAAGCCTTGTGTAATTTTCAGATGATTATCTGCCATTTCGTTTTCCTCCTGATTTCAATTAGTCGTCAAATAAGCTGGTTTGTTTGGGGTCGTAGGCAGCGGCGCTGATTTCGGCGGCGGAAGCTTGCACGTCCTTCCAGGAATTTACCAATGCGTTGTAGGCAAAAGCTTCTTTTGTCCAGCCCTTACGCTCAGCAATGCTAAAGAGGCGGTAAGCCAAAGCCTTGGCTTGCTCCACGCTGCCGGCTGGCAGGGTGGAGATGATGGCTGCTGTGGCTTGGTTGCCGCCGCTTTCCATGGCTTTGGTGAGTTGCTGGGTAACCATCCAGGTGGAACGCAGTTTTGCCCAGTTTAAGGAGGGCAGTTCTTCACGGGTGAGCAAGCGCACGATTCCTTTTTCGGCAAGCAGAACGCCGTTCTGAGCCAGCGTATCAACCGATGTGTTTTTGGCTCGTGCCAGAACGTCGGCTTCGCCAAAACGGATTTCGTTGAAAGCAGCCTGAGAATAAAGCTCAACACAGAAGCGACTTTCGCGGTCGAGCTCGCCATCCTGCTCATTGAAGAAGACGTCCAGCTCATGGTTGATGAGCTGTAAAGCCGTCCGCACGCTCATCGGTGTGCCGTCGGCTTCGAGCACCTTGTTGTAGCGTGAGTAGACGCCCATGCCGGGACCAATGGCCGCCTGAGCCAAGTCCACCGGGGCGATGTTGCTAGCTTGCAGCTTCTGCAATGCGGGTTTGAGTTCACGCTTGAGCGTGTTGATGAAGTCGCGGCGGGTGGTGGTCGGTGCGCCCTCCGAGCGCTTGCGGCAGACGAGGACGATGGAGGACGCAAGGGCATTTGATTCAAAAGCCACATTACGATTTGCCATTTCGGTTCTCATTGGCCAAGTTCCAGCAAGACTGAACCCAGCCTGGATTAAGGCAGATAGCATAGTTTCCCATCCGGTCGAAGCAATCGAAGAACTTTTATCACCATAATCATTTTCAGTCTGCCTATATGCATAGTAGACGGTTACGGGATAGTCCTTACTCGAGAATTTGAAAATCTGTTTAAACGCCTTTAACATTCCATCTTCAAAGAATTTCTGGGCTTCCTGGGTTCCCCCCTCAAATCGGTAAGGCGTTGCTACAAGTTCATCCGTTTTTGGACCGAGCATTGTTTTAAACAATGATGGATACAATTCGCCCAGAGATTGCCTCATCCAAATATAAAAGAAATCAGCTAAGTCTGCGTAGGCAATGTTGTCATAATAAGGTGGATCAGTTGAAACCACTACTTCTCTTAATCCGTTGCCTAATTGTGCATCTTGTTGTATAGCAAAACCAGCAATGCTTCCAGGCAACTGTTCAATGACCTTCTGTATCCATCTAAGCATATTTTCAAAACAACCGGTGGAGTTGCTAAATGGATTAGCTTCTGCAAAGTCCCAAACCATTGGGATTGCTTGCCTACCAAAAGTATTTCTAATTGTTTCGCGAGAGACTGCCCATGATGAAAACGAGGAATGGAAATCTGTTAATTTGTCTATGATAAAAGCTAAATATACTTGCAACGCTGCTGCATACTCTTGCGAGGACCCATCACGCAAAATTTTAGTACTCACGTCTTTAAGTAAATTGCTAAAAGTTGTTAGCATAATTAATTGTCTATTGGTGAATAGATCAGACGTCTCTTCGTATCCATAAAGTGTGACATTTACCCTTGCTTTACCACTCAACTGGCCGCTTGGGTAATTTGTTGGTTTCTCAACTTCTGCAATTTTTTTATGCTCTTCATTGGGAGATAGATAAATGCGCCCATTCTGTCCTTCGGCTACGACTGCAATTAGTTCAGCACCTAAGTGATTGGCTTGTCCTTCCAAACGAATAGTTTCAAATTCAACCGGTTGTTGACAGGCAATGCAAATCGCCCCGCTTCGCTCAACAGTTCCATTCAGCCTGCTGGAACGGGGTTTAACCTGATATTCAAGCCTGGCATTCTTCAGGATGGGGACTACACTAAATTCTTTGCCTTTCTTTTTTGAAAGGTCAAAAGATTTCACCAAAGGCATCTGCACGCCGCAAGCAGGGTTGGGACATTTGATTGTTCGCGCCCATATCCAGGCGATGACTGTGCGTTCAATGCCATGTTCATCTTGAACCTTGGGGTAAAGGTGACCGATTTTTTCAAAAGCTTTTTCTTTCATCCAATTTCCATAATAACGCACGTCTTCCGCCAAGCCTTGGGCTCCTTCCCAGGTGCGGATCTGATTTTTGGCGTCAGGATTGACCGGTGGTTGATTAGCAAATTTGGGCGGAATCTCGATCATGGCTTTGTTGATCATCACTGCCACCGGGTTCAAATCGCTGGCGTGGGCTTCCAAGCCGAGCCTTTGTGCTTCGAGCGGAATAGACCCACCACCGGCAAAGGGATCGAGCAAAGGGGGCGGGTTGCCGTCGGTAGATTTCATGATCTCGGCTTTGGCAGCCTCAAGCACCTGTTTGTTGTTGGAATTCTCCCAGATAACCAGGTCGCGCAGAATGTCAAAGAGGCGTTCACGCTCAGCATTTTGGGCTTCTTCGGTGGGGAACTGGTCGGGGTGAGCAGAAGGGTCATCCACAAGTGAAGACCAGATGACCGCCCGCGCTGCCGCCAAAGGTCTCCTCGCCCACCACAAATGCAGCGTGGATGGATGCCCATGACGAATGGACTTCTCACGGGCGGAGGCAGCATTGATTTCCTCCAAAGGCAGGGCGACTTCAATCAGTTTCTTTTTATAAGTCAATTTAATAACCTCTTTTTAAAATTACTTCAGCCTGGTCAAGCAGTTCTTCAATATCATAATTGACGCTTGTGGCGGCAAAATCGGGGCGTTCGCTGAACGGTTTTCGCAGGTAGCTGGCGCGGCATCCATCACCGTCCACTTCAACAATCGCCAAAATATATTCTTCAGGCTTGTTGAAGGCAGTCAGAATCTCATTTTTGCTAACGGTCACCGTCCGGGCGCCCCGGACGCGTCCTTTCACTTCAATGAAACGCAGCGGGTTGCCCTCGCCGTCGCGCAGCTCTGCCGGAAGCAGTGATTCAATGTCATAGCCGCATTTTAACTGGCTGACATCTTTGGCTTGATGACCAAGGGAAGCTTCAATTTCCATCACGCAGCGCATGGCAGTTAGCTCGACTTCGCGGCGTGCCTGGGCATCGGCGGTGAAGGCAGCGGGAGCGCCCATCAGTTGGTCCAGGAGACCGCGCGGCACCACAATTGCCCCGCCCACGATGACCGGGGGAGAGGCGGAGATGTATTTCTCTTTTTCGAGCTCAGCCAGCCGGCTTTGCAGGCGCTCCTGCAGATCATCCGCGCGTTTATAGGCATTGGCGGAATTGAGTTTGGCATTG
>JAAYZW010000114.1 GCA_012514645.1 Chloroflexota bacterium | reverse complement strand
TAATATAATTGTATGCGTCTCCACCAACATATTCTTCGATGGCAGAGTAATTTCTATAGCCATCCATGGATGAATATGTCGTCAAGGATGAACCGGGAACCTTGATTGAAAACCCATAAACAATGGCTGCGATGCCAACCAAGAGGACCAACACCGAAATTCCTTTTTCATTTATATAGCCTCGCTTTTTGTTTCAGATGATCAATGCATATCAATGATGTCAAGACATTGTCAGGCCATTGGGTGAATGGAGCATTGGATGAACAGTTTTCCCCGACGTATGCCTGGTTATAGGACGGCCAAGCAGGCTTACCAGGCAGCTTGAGTGAGCAGAGCTACAAAGGTGCGGCAATTAATATTGCAATCTGCAGGGCCAAGCGGGTTATCGTTTTCATGCTTGCAATAGAACGGCGGTGATGGTAAACTTTTGTCTGCCCGCTGTGGGATTATAGCTCAGTTGGCTAGAGCGCCACGTTGACATCGTGGAGGTCGTTGGTTCGAGCCCAATTAATCCCACCACCGAAAAGCCCTTGATTTTGCTGATAAAATCGAGGGCTTCGTTTATTAATATTCTGCTGAAAATACTGCTATACCCCTACCAATACCCCTATTGGGGAAAATGGGTCGTTATTCATTCAACCTCTACCATGAATCTCCCGTGTTTTTTCAGCGGCTTCTTATTCCTTAAAATACTCAAAACCCTTCTTGAAAGCCATCCCAGCAACTCGATTTTCAAGCCAAATTACTACCTTGCCTCTTATTATGCTTAAAACTCTCAAAATCCTCTCAGCCCATCCACTGCCTGCAAGGCTTCGCGCATGGTGTTCAGATTTGTGTGTACATACTGTTGGAGTGTAAAAGCAATTTTGGTGTGTCCAATCATTTCCGACAGGGTACGGACATCTACACCGGCTCTTACACAATTGGTGGCAAAAGTATGCCGCAAGGCATGAATCCCTACACGTTTCACACCTGCTTTATCCAGACAGACGCGCAAAACCCTGCCCAGATTGGCACGGTCTGTTGCACCACCCAGTTCGTTGGCAAAAACAAAGGTACTCCCTTTGGCCGGCTGATCCCCCATCCAAGCTGATCCAGCCTTGATGCGCTCAAGTCGCTGGGTTTCCTGCTGTTTTTGCAGTAGGTCCATCATGCTGCCAGTCAACGGAATCGTTCGCAGCCCTGCCTTTGTTTTGGGAGGTGCAGAGGAAGTCTTGTACTTGGGCTCTCCAACTTGCCTGTCCAGATTCACAACCCGTTGCACGGCGTTGCGGATCGTAAAACGGTCTCCTTCAATATCCATCCAACGCAAACCACAAAGTTCAGATGCCCTTACACCTGTGCCCAAGACAAAATGCAAAGCTCGCCCTGAAGTTGTATCGGGCAGCACACCTATCAGTTTCCGTTGCTCATCGATGGTAAGGAACCGAATTTCTCGGGCTGGGGTTGAAGGCAAGGCCAGATGGAGGGAGGGATCTTTGATGATGAGGTTGTTGATAACCGCCTGCTTTAAGGAAGCCCGCAAGGGTTCCAATTGTTTTTTGATGCTTGTACTGGCTCTGCCTTTGGAAGCTTGTTGATTGACATAGTCCTGGATATGCTCATGACGTAGTTTTTGCAGCTTGTGCCGGCCAAGCGTAGGCTTTAAATTCTGCTGGATATTTCTGTAATGTTCCGCAGCTGTGCTGTCCCGCCATCTCGGACGCCCATAGACCTTAAACCAGGTTTCAAGCCATTCTGCCACTGTCATATCAGCTGGCTCCACAAATTCGCCGCGCTCAAGGGCTCTCAGCGCTTCACGAAGGCGTTTGCCGACTTCTTCCTTGGTGTTTGCATAGAAGCTTTTTCTGATTTGTTTTCCAACAGCGTCATATCCGGCTGTAAGCCTGGCCTCCCAAAGCCCGCTGGCATGCTGACGGATAGTGCCTTCATTGTTTGCTCGTTTCGCCATTTGCAGCCTCCTTTTCCTTACTTTTCTTGTTTTTCCGGTATTCCCTCACTCTCACTGTACCGTCTCTATGTGGTTCACAGTATCTTTGGGATCCATGGGTTTGGATATAGTATTGGCCGCATCCTTCCTGGTTGCAAATTGCAATCCTTTTATTGTCGCGAGAATCCTGTCCCATTTCAATAAGTGACAACATTGTTCCAAGAACAGCATCAATTGGATTTTCATAGACTGGGCTTATAACCGGACACATTTTCATGTAAACAATTTTCCTGATGTTCCTGTTACGTTCAGACATATGCTGAACAAACTCTTGGTAACACCTTTTGACTACATTGGCGTTTGCTGGGATTCTCCATACTTGGCGCAGGATTCGATGTAAAGTCTCTCGATTAAGCCCGTCCTGTTCCCACACCAACTCAAGCCAAATCAAGTAAAGTGCAAATACTTCAAGCAGCTCTTTTTTTACAGTGAATTGAAGCGTACAGAATCTTATGCTCTCATCACCCATTGTATCCCCGGTTAGTCCTTTAGCGATGTCAGCGGTAAGATTCCGCCTACTTGTAGATTCAATTAGATAACCTGTGATTGGTCGCTTTTCCGGTTGCCAGGAAAGCATCCCATACTTATTGAAAAGACTCAGTATTCCTTTTCTAGCTTTTTGACTAAATGATTTACTGGGATTCGAATCTATCATTTCTGCAACTTGAAGAAAATCCAAAAGCATTTCAACACTGTTTGGCACATGATACTCTTTCTTTTCTTGATTCTGGGACTTTCTTAAATATGCCACTCTGATGCCATGGTTTGATGAATGCCTAAAGTTACCATCGGAAACCTCGAAATATTCTGAAGCTTTTTTTAGAATGCCCCTTTCATCTTCAAGTTTAATTATCTCATTGTCAGAAGTTGCGCCATAAATCCTTTTTCCCTTGATGACATATCCCCCATGCTTGTATGTCCAGTACGAAATAGGAAGCAGAATATCAGGCAAGAACTCTTTTATAGGGATCATCATAATCCTCCAACATGTAATGGAAATGTAATCTGAACCTATCTCGATACATTACGAACAATAGTCTAGCATCATATTGGGTTGTTAGCAAGCCCAGAAAAACTCAAATGAAGGAGATCAATCATGGAAAAAGAATCAGGAATCAAAAAGTTCGCCCTGAACCTTTCAGAATTACAAATTACCTTGGGCATCGGCCGGAGCAAAGCTTTCGAACTCACGCGCCAACCTGGATTTCCTGCCGTACGTATTGGACGGCGCATATTAATCCCAGTCGATGCTTTGCACGAGTGGTTAGCCGAGCAGGTCAAAAGCAATGACGATCTTTGATCTGTGCCGGTCTATCAAGACACAGGACGTTGCCCAACGACTGGGATTCCCGATTGTTCAGCGTGGCTGCCGATCCTGGATTCTTTGCCCCTTCCAT
>JAAYZW010000113.1 GCA_012514645.1 Chloroflexota bacterium | reverse complement strand
TGGATTTCAACAACCGCATGACCACCATGATCCGCCTTGGCAATGAAGAAGCCGGACTGCAAACCCGTATTGCTGAACTGAAAGCCACGCAGGTCAAGCTGGAAGACCAGATCGCTTATGCCACTTCTGAAATTGCCCTGGAAGAATGGGCACGGGAGAGCAACCGCATGATCGAGGATGGTGATCACCCAATCATCCTCTTACAGCCAGGCGATTACAAGCCTCAACCCACCCCCACACCTGAACCGGAGACGATCATCCGCAGCCGCCTGGATATCTGGAAGGAACTGTTCTTCGGCACTTCTGAAGCCAAACCATAATTCCACCATTTCCCACACAACCAAACATTTGTCATCTGTAGACCAGCTTCTCGGGTATAATTTTTTGGTTATGAACATTAAAGAACTGACCGAAAAAATGCACCAACTGGTCGACCATCACGGCTGGTATGACCCGGATTCACCCAAAGCCCAGACCCCACGCAACCTGGCGATATCACTTTGCCTGGAAGCAGCGGAAGTGCTGGAGCATTTTCAATGGTCAGACGAGCCCAGAAACCAGCAGGATTTTGAGGGCGAACTGGCTGACGTGGCGCTTTACCTTTTGCAAATTGCCAGCGTCAGCGGGGTTGACCTTGAACAAGCCATCCTGACGAAAATAGAACAAAATTGGGATCGGGTTTGGCAGGAAGACCAGAAACAGGAGGCTGAAAAATGATCGTCTCAGTTTTTGGCTCCGCTTTACCCACACCTGGACAGCCCGCCTATCAACAAGCCTATAAATTGGGTCAATTGTTGGCAAAAGCCGGTCACACGCTTATGACAGGCGGCTATTGCGGCACGATGGAAGCCGTTTCGCGCGGCGCTGTCGAAGCCGGAGGGCACACTATCGGTGTCACTTGCCGCCAAATCGAAGATTACCGCCCCCTCAGACCCAACCAATGGGTTCAACAGGTCAGCCCCACCGATACGCTGAGCCAAAGAATTGAAATCCTGACAAGCGAAGCCGATGCCTTCATGGCATTGCCGGGAGGGGTTGGCACCCTTGCAGAAGTCGCCATGGTCTTCAATAAAATGGTCATCTCGACCATCCCTTCAAAGACCCTGATTCTCATCGGTCAAGGTTGGGAAGAGAGCTTCAGGGCTTTTTTTAGAGGTCAGGCTCAAAATATAAACGATACAACCAGGAATTTGCCGCACTACGCCGCTGATGTGGATGAGGCAGCCCGGTTTTTGGAACAACTCACATCAGGAGAATGAAAATGGATGAGAAAAAACTGCCCACACAGGAAGAAGACTTTTCTGAATGGTACAACCAACTGGTATTACGCGCTGAATTAGCCGATTATTCGCCTGTTCGCGGTTGCATGGTCGTGCGCCCTTATGGCTGGGCACTTTGGGAAAACATCCAAAAAGCACTCGACAAACGCTTCAAAGCTACCGGGCATGTCAACGCTGCTTTCCCGTTGCTTATTCCGCAATCCTTCATGACCAAAGAAAAGGAGCATGTCGAAGGTTTTGCGCCTGAATTAGCAGTGGTTACACACGGCGGTGGAAAAGAACTCGAAGAACCACTGGTGGTTCGCCCTACATCAGAAACAATCATCGGAACGATGTATTCCAAATGGATCCAAAGCTATCGCGATCTGCCGATCTTGATCAACCAATGGGCAAACGTTGTCCGTTGGGAAATGCGCACCAAGCTCTTTTTGCGCACACTGGAATTCTACTGGCAGGAAGGGCATACCGCCCACGCCACCGAGCAGGAAGCTGTGGAAGAAACAGAGCGCATGCTAAATGTCTATGCCGATTTTGCCATTAACGAAGCTGCTGTTCCGGTGCTGCCTGGTCAGAAATCGACCACGGAGAAATTTGCCGGAGCCAAAGCCACTTACTCGATCGAAGCGATGATGGGCGATACCAAAGCCCTGCAAGCAGGAACCTCTCACTTCCTTGGTCAGAACTTCGCCGAAGCCTTCGATATGAAATTCCTTGACGAAAACAACCAGCTCCAATACTGCTGGACTACCTCCTGGGGTGTTTCCACCCGCTTTATCGGCGCCATCATCATGACCCATGGTGACGATCAGGGTCTTATCCTGCCGCCAAACCTGGCACCTTACCAGGTTGTTATTGTCCCGATCTATCGTAAAGAGGAAGAAAAAACTGCCGTAATGGAAATGGTCAATAAAGTTGCAAAAGAACTGACAGAAAAAGACTTCCGAATCAAAGTGGATGAACGTGATGGACTAACTCCAGGCTTCAAGTTCAATGACTGGGAAATGAAAGGCGTTCCCCTGCGCATCGAAATTGGACCTAAGGACGTTGAAAAAGACACGTTAGCCCTGGCGCGCCGCGATGTTTTAGGTAAAGCCGGCAAAAGCTTTATCCCGATGGAGGGTTATGTGCAGGCTGTGGAGGATATGCTCGCTGCTATTCAAGACAACATGCTTGCCAGGGCAACCAAATTCCGGGATGATCACATTTTTGAGGTTAGCGAATACGAAACTTTCAAGGATGTGGTGGAAAACAAAGGTTGGGCGGTAGGCTGGTGGTTTGACGATGCCGAAAACGAAGCTAACATCAAGGCAGACACTCGCGCAACGCTGCGCAACTTCGCCCCGGCTGAGGGTGAAGGTATTTGCTTCTATTCCGGCAAACAAACGAACAAACGCGCTTACTTCGCCAAGGGATATTAAGGTCTATCGTTTTTAAAATTTGTAGCCCGGGTTCCGTTTGTGAACCCGGTTTTTTTTGTAGGGAACTGGCGCCTGTCTGTTCCGTGATGTTTTTGGCGGAATGCCATTTTTGTTGAGGCAGGACCTCAACACTACTTACTGAAAGATGGACATAGGCTTTGTAGGGAACTGGCGCAAGCCTGTTCCGTTATTTTTTCGTTGGATTGCCATTTGTGTTGAGGCAGGACCTCAACACTACTTACTGAAATATGGACAAACACCTTGTAGGGAACTGGCGCCTGTCTGTTCCGTTATGTTTGCATCGGAATGCCATTTATGTTGAGGCAGGCCTCAACACTACTTCTTCTTGTCATTCTGAACGAAGTGAAGAATCTATCCCTTAGAAAATCAAGATCCTTCGTTCCTCAGGATGACAAAACCTTTGACCGTCATTGCGATATCGCCTGGTGACCGCGGTAATCTGGTTTTTTTGTATGGAAATGGACCGCCTGTTCCGTTTTGTTTGCATCGGAGGGCCGTTAATGTTCATGCAGGACCGCAACACTGCTTACTGAAAAGTAGCGGATTGAAGGCTGAAAACATACGAATAGCACAAAACTCGCGGTGCCCTACAGTTGCTGCCTTTTGACAATCCTATTGTAAAATTACTAAACCATGGCTGCAATTGACCTCACCCGGCTGGACCGGCAAATCGACCATTTGGCTGCTCTCTACCATGACCCCGCTGCATTCCAGGCGGAGCTGCACACAGTTTTCTCGTTCTACCATCGCTATTCGCACCGCAAGCAAAAAGAAACCATTTCGAAAACCTTCATGCGAAACTATGACATGCCCGATAAAGTGCTGCCTCACATCGAGGCTCGTCTCAAGCCGCTTTCACTTCAACACCCCGATGAAGCGCTAACACTTGCAGATCAACTCTGGCAGGATCAATATTATGAGTCTCGTGAGCTCGCAACGACGCTTGTTGGCAATTTGCCAATCTCTCACCACGAGCAAGCCCTGGCAGTGATCGAACGCTGGCTGCAAGAGCCGCTTGACCGGGCAGTCGCTAACGCGATCATCGCTAATGCCTCCCGTCGGATCCAAATCGAAGCTCCAGTCAGCTGGAAATCCTTGATCCTGAAACTGCTCGACAGTGGGAGAGTCCAGGAGCAAAAGATGGGTCTTCTCGCCCTGGCTGAAATGATTCCAAACAGCCACACCGATGAGTTGCCAGGATTCCTTGCTATCGTACGGGAATACCTGGTCAGCCCTGAGTCGGCATTTGACAAGTATTTACAGTTGGTCATAGAAGCCCTGTCAAAGAAAACTCAACAAGAAACTGCCTATTTACTACGAGAAGTCATTAGCGACAGCTATGATGCCAGGGTTGGTCGCAGGATACGACATTATCTCGATTTTTTTGACGAACCAACAAAAACCAGAATTCTTGGCGCGATCAAGAACCAGGTGATTTTGCCGGTTACTCAAACCAATGGCAATAATTCTGCTTAGGGTGGCAACATCCCAATGCGCTAAGTGTGACCGGTTGTGTCTGGTAAAAACGTGTCTGTGGAAGGGTCAGTTTCTTCGCTTCGTTAAAATTGATACGCCTGTGTTCATAATGATCGCAAAACCAAGTACACTTAAACAATGAACAAGCATTTTTACAGAGCGTTCTTCGCCCTGACTCTGATCCTTCTGAGCGCTTGCCAAGCTCAACCAATAGAAACCGCCACGGCAACCGCGCTCCCGACACAAACCTCCACCGCCAGCCCAACAGCAACCGCTGTGCCCAGCAAAACACCAGAGCCGTCAGCAACACCTGCCCCAACAGCCATGCTGGTTACCCCGACACCGCCCTATTCTTACCCAGAAAGTCATTACATTACCGGGATTTCTGGTCACATGCAGACCTACGAACTCGGCTGTGAAGCCAGTGCCGCGGTTGACTGGGCGGCTTTCTTTGGGGTATCCATCTTCGAATCTGTCTTCCAATACTCCTTGCCGCTTTCCGACAACCCGGATCTTGGTTATGTGGGTGAAGTCACCACTGATGCCTGGGGGCAGATCCCACCTTATGCCTACGGTGTGCATGCCGCACCGATAGCTGATGCCCTGGTCGCTTTTGATCTGCCTGCCAGGGCGGTCACGGGCTACACCATCGAAGAGGTTAAACGCGACCTGGCAAACAACAAACCGATCATCGCCTGGGTGATCGGTAATATGGAATACAGCGAGCCAGTGGAATACCTGGATGCGCAGGGCAGAACCGCTCTGGTGGCACCCTACGAACACGTGGTCATCCTGACCGGTTACAACCAAACCCATCTGCGCTACATGAACAATGGAAAATTTTTTGACACACCCATCGAGGTTTTTCTGACCTCCTGGGGCGTGCTCGGCAATATGGCGGTGATTTATGAATGATGATTTTGAAGGTGCCGTGATTGTTGACACCTTCGAGGAAGAATTTCAAGACACCGAAGCAGAAGCCAAAAAGGGCTGCATAACCGCGATGGCAATCCTTTTGGCGATAATACTCGTTGTTTCAGCCGCCTTTCCCCTGGCACGCTTCATTATCAGGAAGAATTACGAAAACCAGGTCGAGAACTTCCCCAGCATCGCCTGTGAAAACCTTTTAATCTCTGATTATTACGCCACCGCTTGCGACCCTTCTTTACATATTATTGAATTTGTTGATAAAACTTTTCCAATTGGAGCACCAAAAAGCCATATCAAATCCGCTTTGACTGGGTTCGCAGAACTGCAGCAGTCTGGGGAGAACCAGCCGGGCTGCCAGCAACCGGAGCTGTGGACTTACATGATTGCCAGTTCATTTATAGGTTGGAAAACTGAGGTCGTCTTCCTTTTCTGTTCCGAAACGCTGGTGGACCGCATGGTGTTGGTTGATGGCGCGCCTGTCAGCCTGCCTACCTATGATTTGTAAAGCCGCGTTGGCGAAATTGAGGGCGATGTAATCCGGATCGAAGAATGCGTTAATTGCTCCCGACCCTCGCGTAAAACCATTCAATCGGTGTCCCCCTATCCCGTTCTATACCTCCCGCACAATTGCCTGACAAAACTCTCAGACTCGGGTACAATAAACAAAATTGCTCAATGATTGAGTACACATTGGAGGAACACAACTTTTGAAAAATCTACTGGCATTACTCACTATTCTGACCCTTTCTCTTGCCGCCTGCCAAGCACAGCCTGCTGAAACCGATCCGGTTGAAGACGTGGAACTTTACGTTTTCGCAGCAGCATCACTGACCGAGACATTTGAAGAAATCGGTAAACTCTTTGAAGCCGCCAATCCCGGCGTTAAGGTTATCTTCACATTCGACTCATCTGGCACACTCAAGACCCAAATTGAAGAAGGCGCGATCGCTGATGTCTTTGTCTCCGCTGCCCAGAAGCAAATTAACGAGCTGGAAGCTGGCAACGCCGCCAACACCGCCGGGCTCGACTTCGTCCTGGCTGGCTCGCGTGTCAATGTCGTTGAAAACAAGGTCACCCTGGCAGTCCCAACAGGTAACCCGGCAAATGTACAATCTTTTGCGGAGCTCGCCTCAGACACTGTCAGCATCATCGCTTTGGGTAACGCAGACGTTCCAGTCGGTCAATATTCCGAAGAGCTCCTGACCAATTTAGGCATTTGGGAGCAAATTCAGCCGAAGATCACCTTTGGTTCAAACGTAAAAGAAGTGACCACCTGGGTGTCAGAAGGCGTTGCCGATTGTGGCATTGTCTACAAAACCGATGCCTTCTCCGCCGGTCTTGAAGTTGTCGACGAAGCCGGCTCGGATCTCCTGAAAACTCCGGTTGTCTACCCCGGAGCGGTCATGAAAACAAGCCAGAACCCAACTGTCGCACAGGCTTTCCTCGATTTTCTGCGGTCAGCAGAAGGACAGACCGTGCTCACCAGTGTTGGTTTTTCCATTCCGGATTAATCGACAATACAATTCAACACTCCTTCAACGCGACGAACTGCTAATTTATCGCGTTGAAGGGTGCTGATAAAATCTCTTAAATGAGCTTTTCACAAATGGATTGGTTCCCTCTTTGGAACTCCTTGCGGATCGCCGCGATCAGCACGATCGTGATCTTTTTCACGGGAATCTACGCCGCCTGGTCAATCGCGAAACTTCCCCGCGTCCTCAAAGGGATTCTCGATGTCATCCTGACGCTGCCGCTGGTCTTACCGCCAACTGTCGTCGGCTTCTTCCTGCTCAAATTGCTCGGACCGTACTCCATGATTGGCAGCTTCATCCTGGAAACTGCCAATACCCGTCTGGTCATGGAATGGTATTCTGCCATTTTTGCCTCGGTCGTGGTTGCTTTCCCGTTGATGTACCGCACTGCCAGGGGTGCTTTCGAGAGCTTTGACCCGGATTTGCACTCGGCAGGACAAACGCTGGGAATGCCCAACTGGAAGATTTTTTGGAAGATCGTCCTTCCTACTACCAGGCAAGGCATCCTGGCGGGAACAGTGCTGGCATTTGCCCGCGCCCTGGGCGAATATGGCGCTACCAGCATGATCTCCGGCTACACTCCCGGACGGACAGCAACCATCTCCACCACGGTTTACCAGCTCTGGCGAACAGGCAATGATGCCGAGGCATACATGTGGGTCTTGACCAATGTGGCAATTAGTTTTGTGGTTCTTCTGACCATCAATTCTTTGGAAGCCAGGCAGTCACCCAAACGGGCTATACAGGAAATGGAACGCTGATGCTGATTGCTAAATTCAAAAAACAGTTACACTCCTTCCAGCTGGATGTCGACTTCCAGGCAGATATGGGCGTGCTCGGAATCCTCGGTCCTTCCGGGTGTGGAAAGAGCATGACCCTCAAATGTATCGCTGGCATCGAAACGCCCGACTCGGGCTACATCGAACTTGATGGAGTGGTTATGTATGATTCTGCGAGCAATATCAATCTGACACCTCAGAACCGCCGTGTTGGTTATTTGTTTCAGCACTATGCCCTCTTTCCGACCATGACAGTAGAGCAAAACCTGCTAGCCGGGGTGCGCCCCGAAGATTTTGATGACCCACACGCTGAAGTTTTAAAAGTGATTCAAACATTAAACCTGGAAGGTATAGAAAAGAAGAAGCCTCACCTGATTTCAGGCGGGCAGCGACAACGCGTAGCCTTGGGGCGTATTTTGCTCAACCAGCCGAAGATTCTAATGCTCGACGAACCACTCTCTGCGCTGGACCAGTTTTTGAAATGGCAGGTCCAGCTGGAACTGGTGGAACTGTTCGAACGTTTGCAAAAGACGGTTTTGTTAGTAACGCACAACCGTGAGGAAATTTTTCAGCTCTGTGACACGGTGACTGTCTTGACTGATGGCAAAAATGAAGTCAAACAATCCGTTTCTGAGTTATTTACAGCGCCACAGTCACTTTCGGCTGGCGTTCTGGCTGGGTGCAGAAATTTCTCGAGAGTCGAAATTCTTAATCTCGAGCAAGGGCTTTTCAATGCCCTGGACTGGGGCGTCAACCTGCGCTCATCAAAACTGACCGCAAGTTCGAAGCACTGCGGCGCTTACAGCCAGTCTTTTAAAGTTGTCGCTGACCTCAATGCGGAAACTCAAAACATTCTACCGGTCACCTGCCTGCACCGTTTTGGCAAAGGTGTGACCGAGTCGCTGGTTTGTTCTACCCCGGGTGGCAGCAGCGGAGCATCAATTTTGTACACCGAATTGGACGCGCGGGACACAGCTCTGCCTAACGTGAACGACCAGTTCCACCTTGCCATCGCGCCGCCAGATTTGGTTTTCTTCGATAATTAAGGCGGACACATCTGCATTCAGGATGACAAATCCAAAAGCTCAATAATCTGTCGTGCCAAACATAAAAGTAAGCGGGATGTGCACACGACCTGCCCAGGCTTCGGCTGAATGCCCCTCACCGGGGAAACTCCAGCTGGCAAAATCTTTGCCCTCCTGCCAGCCTTTCGTACGCAGCAGCGCATCCACCTTCGCCTGCCATGGCGCGTACTCGCTGTCGAGCCCTTCACTGCCATAATCGAAGTAGAGTTTACGGTTTTTTGGTTCAGGCAGGTTTTCGTCAAGGTATGCGATCATCCCGTCGCCTACAACCGACCAGTGTGTAGACAAGCAAGCAGCTTTACCGTAGATTTGCGGATATTCGCACAACATATATAAAGACAACAATCCGCCGAGGCTCGAACCCATCAAAGCTGTATTATCTCTATCTGTCAGCGTTCGGTAGCGTTCATCCACTTCTGGCTTGACCTTCTCAACCATCCATTCAATCAGATTGGTCGACAACTCCCTTTTCTCTAAGCTGATGCTGCCTTCCCGGGAAGCAGAGATAATCGCCATCCCGCCAGGATAAGTGAGTGGTTTTTTGGGTAAATATTCGAAATTCCGGTCGATAGTGCTCGGAATCGCGACAACGATTGGAGGATCAATCTTGTGTTGTGCCACCAGGTTTTCAATAGCCCGGTTTACTTTCCAGCCACCGCTGATCGCGTGCGTTGAATCAAAAACCATCTGACCGTCATGCATATAAAGCACCGGAAAGCGTCTTTCAGGTTGATCACGATACGCTTTTGGGAGCCAAACATCAACCCTGCGGCGGGCGAGTCCGGGCACATTAAGGTCACGATAGGTGTCAATGTCTTCTCGTTTCATACCTTCCATTCTACCTCTCTGCCGGCAATAAAAACTGCCTGTAGACAACTACAAGCAGTCATTTGGCAATAGCTTATGAAAAACCGATCAAATGGAACACAACGACTTTATGGCACACGTCCCGGGCTGCCCCCACAAAAATTATGCAAGCGCGGATGGCGGCGAAAACCGGTAAAATTTATAAAACCACTCTGCTTTTGTTTACATATTGGCTGATCGGAACCAGCGATAGTTGTATATACGGATCTCTTCCTGGCTGGGCATGGGGAAGTATCTCAATTGTGTCTGATTACCCACAAAAAACCCGTTCTTAATCGTTCGATATTGCACATTCGGTGAGCTTATTCGGTTGACCATCTTGGTCTCTGCGAATTTGGTTTTCACATCGGTTAAACATTGACGCAAATGG
Source organism: Chloroflexota bacterium (assembly GCA_012514645.1). Lineage (GTDB taxonomy): Bacteria > Chloroflexota > Anaerolineae > Anaerolineales > Anaerolineaceae > Mesolinea. Next base: position 10,397 of record JAAYZW010000113.1, on the reverse strand, counting down.
TCCTGATTGCTGTAAGGAAGGTTTTCCATCAGTCCCATCTCGGGATCCTCAGCCAGTTTTCCCAATTGTAGCTCCGTAAAGACAAGGGCTGGAACGCTGACCAAGGGAACCGGGTTGCGCACAATCGTATCAAGAAACGCGATCGGTCCAAGCCGGCTAACGACCAGCGGAGACACTGGCACGATTTCCTGGTAGAGGTGCAATTGTTCTCCGCCATTGGGGATCTCGTTGTGTGGACTCAGCTCCAATGTGCGTCCGTCCATCGTTGTCAGATAGAGATGCTTCAGGGCGTCAAAGTCTAAATGTTCCAATACACGATAAACAGAGACATAGACAGACGCTTTTTGGCTGCCATCCTTATGAGGCACGCAACGCGCAAAAGCCTCTTCAACGCGGAAGTAAGGATGTCGAAATTCAGGGTCTACCTCGAAAAACATCGCTTGTCCGCGTGATTTTTTGGCAGACCCAACCGAGTAGTAAGTACCAAATTCTTCGGGACCCAGCATCGAGGCGATTAGCGCTTCGGGCAGCAGAGAAAAATAAAGATGTATTGCCATTTCAAACTCCTGGAAACAAAGGTATGAAGAATGAGAAAAAGACCATTCATCACCATTATTATTGTAACTGCAAATTGTCCGTTTTTTAAGCTGATTTTCCAGCAGTTCTACACTGAATTTTTTTTGGCATTAATAGTTACTGCTGGTTTTCAGAATAACTCAAGGTTGCAGGTCGGTGAGGGTTCAGGAATACAGAACAAAAAAGCCCTCGTTGGAGGGCTTATGGGGGGTTTACGGATTTTCTCGGCTATTTGCTGATCAACCAGTCAATAATGGCTTGCAAGGGACCTTGATTCAGTTGAAGGTGAAGGTGGTTTTCGTTAGTCAAAACTTCCATCCATTGATCAAAACTGAGGTCCTGGTCAAATAAAAACTGAAGCGTGTGCTTGTCACCCAGCAATTCAGTAACATATTTTTCCATGTCATCATCATAGCTGGGGCTAGCGGGATCGATTGGGTATCCAATAGACGGGTCAAACATTATCGCGTCCGATTCGCCAAATGGATAGGCAATGGCGGGATCCTCAGTCGGCTGGGGTTCTGGATTGGTAACCGGCTGTTCAACGGGTTCGCTATCGCCACCCGCTTCGACAGCAGGCAGGTTGATGGTGGTGCTCTCTTCGGTGGGTTTTTCCTTACCGCAGGCGGTTAACGCGATGGCAAAGACCAGCATCAAAACAATCAGAAGGGTTATTCGTTTTTTCATGGTTTCCTTTCCGCTGGCATAGCCAGCACCGCTTAGATTATACCTTTGTTGATGGTTTTGGTGCCCGCAACAGGCAAACCCAGTCAGTTGGTTTTCTCATCAATACTGGTAAAGAACTGTGCTTCCATCTCCTGGCTGCTTAACTCACCTTTTGCCATGATCTTCCCGGTAAACAAGGGGTAGTGCGGCTCGATTAATTCCAACATGCCGATCGCGACCCTGCGGATCGAAAAATGGGCGTTAGCGGCAGAACGCAATTTGATGAAATGGAAAAGTGAGCGTAAGTTTACCTGGCAAAGCACCCGCCGGTTAAAGGCGTTTGGCAAGACATAAGCAGCGACCTGTGGATTCCAGGAAGCAATTTGCGTATACAGCCCGGCAGCTTCATCCATACTTTGCCTGAACTTGTCATCCAACCCTGCCTCTGTAATCGCCAGAGGGATGGCATAGCCGTGATCGATGTTGAAATCCTGAACAGTTTGAGTCATCATGCGGTGACGCTTAAATTCAAAATAGGCACCCTGGTCCATAATCAGGTCGAAAGTCGCGCCTGCATATTCCAGCTCTCGCAAAGGGTTGTCAAACTTACCGACCTTCTCGAAAAGCTTATTAACCAGAGCCTGCTTTTCTGCTTGAGAGAAACCTTTTACCTCGGTAAGGCAATTTTGAAAACTGACATTACTGAAGTGGTAAAGTACTGCTGCCAGGATCTTGTCTTCACCATCAGGGTCAATATCAATCAGTTGGAAAGGTTTTTCGCAGCTGTCAGTCAATTCCGCGGCAAGCCCGCGTGCATAACTGGCAGCTTCAGGAAGAAAACCAATCGGTTCGGCATATTTCACCAAGGTTGGCAATTCCTGGGTGGCAACCTGCTTGATTTCTTCGCCGACCAAACGTACTTCCATCAGTTCTGAGGAAAGCATCTTGCGGATGGCATATTCCAGGGCACGGGCATTGATTGTTAGCCCCACATTCGCCATCGATGCGGTTGGAAGCACAAACCTCGCCACGTCCACTGCCTTAACCCTGGCACGGTTGAGCCAGGCTTTCTCTGACTCACCTTCTTTTCGCGCGGTCTGAGCCTGACCCCAGGGCAGAAGCCCGTCTAAAATCTCGCCATAAGAAACAAAAAGGCGTGTAAGTGTCTCAGCGTAGGTCCGGGCGAAGGGGCTGTGATGAATTTCAGGAGGGGTCACAAAAGCAGTTGAATCCCACTGTTGGTAGCGGGTTGACTTTTCGGTATAAGACGCCAGCCGATTCGCTTCGACCGTCTCAATTGCCAACCGCGAGACGTTTTCAAGCGCGAGGTGCAAGACAGCATGCTCGGCGACACTGCTGTGTCCGTAACCGACGATCCATTTTTCGCTGAATTCGGTGCTGCGTTCTTCGTCAAGTTCGGCTGCAATCTGATCAAAGGGTTCAGGTGAGCGTGAAGTCTTGGCAAAAGTAACCGCAATGGTCTCGGCGCTGTAGTTTCGGGGGCTCAAGCGGTAGATTCTGCGTTTAAAGTCCATCGTTTAGGATCCTCCTGGCATCAATTTTATCAACCTCAATTTGTACAATCAGGTCTTCAATATTGTCATACTTGATTTCTTCCCGCATATATCTGACAAACTTCACATGGATCATTTTGCCGTAAATATCTTCATTAAAATCAAGCAGCAGCGCTTCGACACTGGGCATGTTACCATCATCGAAAGTCGGTCGGATGCCAACATTGGTAACACTCTGGTAGGTCTTGCCATCTAATTCCACCGTGGTGGCATAAATGCCATATCGGGGAAGCTTCCTCTGGATGTCGAAATACAGGTTTGCTGTCGGGAAACCAAGCCTTGAACCTCTTTGCTTTCCGGGTGCTACGCGCCCGGAAAGAACGTAAGGACGCCCAAGCAGCCTTGCAGTCTCAACAACATTACCGTCATCGAGCATCTTGCGAATGCGTTGGGAGGAGACGATTTCGCCATCCAGCCGAACCGGCACAACGTCCAGACAAGGCATTCCAATCTGCATGCAGACGTTCTGCAGGGCGGCACCAGTGCCTTGCCTGTTTTTTCCAAGCGCGAAATCTTCACCCACGAGAATTCCTTTCAGTGGGATCTGCGTGTTGAGCTTGCTCAAAAACTGCAGAGCGTCAAGCTCAGCCAATTGCTGGTTGAACGGTAAGGTCAGAATGACATCCAGACCAGTCTGCGCAAGTAGTTCCTCTTTTTCAGAGCGGTCATTCAGGTAAAAACCTTCAACTGCCTGCGTGAAGTAAGCACGAGGGTGCGGCCAGAATGTCACTACCACGGAAAGCGCGTCATCCAGCCTGGCGCGGTCGATCAATTGCGCGATCAAACCTTGGTGACCCAAATGGACACCATCAAAATTGCCGATCGTCACCCAGGCAGGGGCTATGGGCTCCGTTGGCCAATCGTTGATCATTACGCTCATGAACAATTCCTTGTTTTAAGGATACTCCGTCTTTCATCAAGCCGGAGTGTGTTAGCAAAATTAGTTGCTAAAGACTTTTTTGGGCTGCCACTCATTCGTTTCAGCATCATATTCAACCAGAGCAACCAGTTCACCATCTTCGCTGACAGCCCGTGCCAGCAAGCCGTGCTCGAGACCTGCTTCGCCCAAAATGCGGTGTCCGTGGGTTACATCGTCAATCTCATCTACTTTCAAAATGACCGTGTACCAGTCTCCCAGTGCTTCAGCAGCAGGAACCAGGTATCTATACCAGTCTCCGTTCTCAAAAGCTTCGTCCAATCGGCGCAGCGACACTGCCTCCCTGAGACCAAACCGTCCGTTTTTGGTGCGGCGCAAACCAACCAAGGTTGCTCCCGCGCCCAATCTTTCACCCAGGTCTGAAGCCAGGGAACGCACATAGGTGCCTGACGAACATTGAATGTCAACAACAGCCTCAGGCGGATCCCAATCGAGCAGTTCAAGGCTGTGAATGGTAATGAGCCTTGGTTCCAGTTGCACATCTTTACCATCCCGAGCCAGTTCATAAGCTTTTTTCCCCTTAACTTTCAAAGCGGAATACGCCGGCGGAGTTTGCTCTACCTCACCAACAAATTCACTTAATGCTTCTTCCAATTCTTCATGGCTAATATCAACCGGTCGGCGGCTGGTGATGTCACCTTCAGAATCGTAGGTGGTGGTAGTCTGTCCAAATTTGATTACCGCCTGGTAGCGTTTATCCGATGCGGAAACAAATTCGCTCAATCTTACAGCAGGACCAACCAAAACAACCAAAACACCTGAAGCCCGGGGGTCGAGCGTGCCAGTATGTCCGGCTCGGTTGATCTTGGTTCCCCTGCGAACAAATTGCACGACATCGTGGGAGGTCATCCCAACTGGTTTGTCGACAATTAAAACACCTGAAATCCTGTTCTTAAAATCTTGGGGTTCTCTATACTCCATAGTTCCTCAATCTCTACCCCTTGGTATTCAGATAGCGCTGGGTTTCAGCCAACACCATTTCCTTCACTTCATCAAGCTCTCCGGCGATGTCTGCACCTGCCGCGGAAGCATGCCCCCCTCCTCCGAACTTCTCTGCGATCACAGACACATCCAAACCTTTCACTGATCGCCAACTGATTTTTACAGAATTATTCTCTTGTTCAATGAACATAACTGAGATCAACGCCTCTGGCACCACAGTCAAGGTGTTGATCAGATCGGCATCATCGTTCTCCATATAACCTGCCACAATTCTATCATTAAGCGTCAATGTTGATGACAAAACTCCATCTTTAAGCACTAACTTTGTAAGACCTTGACCCCAATAACGAATCTCAGCTAACGAGCGCATTGACAGCGTTTGGTGATAAACCTGCACCAGGTCGACACCCTTTTCCATCAGGTCAGCAGCAGTGCGCAGCGCGCGGGGGGTTGTATTGTTCGTCCGGAATCCAAGCGTATCACCCAGGAGCCCCACCATCAGGCAGGTCGCGGTATCTTTGCTAATTGCCAGCCCCCAATCTGGCATCTTATCAACCAGTAAAAGCGCGGTGGCTTCGGTATCCGGCTCAACGTATTCGAGCTCACCAAAGTCGATATGGGTTTTATGATGGTCAATGACCAGGTTTGGTTTCGGATGTCCATCCAATACGTCGCCAACACGGTGGCGATCGGCGCTGTCGACCACGATCAAATAATCGTAGTCCAGGCTTATTTCTGTTGCGACTTCAATGGTGCCTGGAAGGTAGCGATAGCGTTCTGCGACGCCGTCCTGCAACACGCACTGGACAGTCTTGCCAAACTCACGAAGCGCGCTGGCAAACGCCAGGGCGCTTCCAATCGCGTCACCATCCGGTCTGATGTGCGAGACGATCACAAATTTTTGGGCGTCTTCAATCTGCTTTTTGATAAGCTGATCCATTTGGGCGCTTTTCATGCTTAATCCTCATCCTCATCCTGGTAGTTTCCGAACTCGCCATCGTCAGCATATTCATCGTCAAATACATCTTCCTCGTCTTCATCGAGCACAGGGTGTTCCTCTTTTTGCCATTCACTCAACAGGCTTTCGATTCGGGCTGCCTTCTCCGGGGTTGGATCCCAGAAAAAGCGCAGTCGCGGGGTCACACGCAGGTCAATTTCTTGCGAGATTTCGTAACGCAAAAAGCCGCGGGCATGATGCAGCGCTTCCATAACTTCTTCGGTACGCTCATGCCCTTCAATGGCAGAAACATAAATATTTGCAAAATCGAGCTCACGATCAACGTTAACATCGGTCACAATGACACCCGATAAACGCGGATCTTCAATTTTTCCCAAGAGAATCGTGGAAAGGACTTGTTTCATCCTGTCGTTAATCCTCTTCATTCTTAAACTCGAAGGCATGTCAACCTCCTCCTATCTAGCCGCCGAATTTTTCAACGACAAAACATTCAAACAGATCGCCAACCTCAAAGTCCTCAAAATTCTTCAAGGTAATACCGCATTCCATGCCTTCACGGACTTCACGGACTTCATCTTTCTCGCGGCGAATACCGGCAATCTCAACGACTGCCACTTCTTCACCCGCCCGCGTGATCCTTACAGAGGCATTGCGGCGGAATTCTCCACTCAAAACCCGACAACCGGCAGCGGTGCCGCCCTTGGAAACTTTGAAGGTCGCCAAAACCGCAGCTTTTCCGATAACCCGTTCAACCATTTCAGGTTCAAGCAAACCACTCAGGGCTTTGTCAACATCCTCAACCATGCGGTAAATAATGTTATAAAGTCGGATCGAAACACCTTCGGTATCAGCCAGCCGGCGTGCTCCCTGGTCGATGGAGACATCAAAGCCCATCACGACCGCGTTGGAAGCTGCCGCCAGCATGATATCACTTTCGGTAACATTGCCAGTTTCAGCGTGCAGCACTTTCACTGAAATGTCTTTGTGCTGTCCACTCAATTTTTCCAACTCGTTGGTGATTGGTTCCAGGGAGCCTTGCACGTCTGCTTTTAGAATCAGGCGTAGTTCTTTGGCTTCTCCAGACTTATAACGATTAAAAAGCTCTTCCAAGGTTGCGCGTTTAATGTTCCGCTTGGCTTCACGTTCAGCCTTGCGCTGCGCGACCATCGCCCGACCCTCACGATCTGAGGCAACCACCTGGAAGAGATCTCCCGCTTCCGGCAGCGCGTTCATACCCATTACCAAAACTGGCGTGGATGGACCAGCTTTAGAAACACGCTTCTGACGTTGATCAAACATTGCCTTGATCTTACCGGTTGCCTCGCCAGCGACGACCACGTCGCCAACTTTTAGCGTGCCATTTTGCACCAACAGGGTTGCCAGGTGACCACGCCCTTTTTCCAGGCGAGCCTCAACCACTGTGCCGATGCAATCGCCTTTGGGGTTGGCTTTGATGGTCATGTTATCAGCAACCAGCAAAATTGTCTCGATCAGATCTTCCAAGCCTTCGCGATTCTTGGCAGACACAGGCATGACGAAAGTCTCGCCCTCCCAGGCTTCCGGTTGGAGACCGATATCCGACAATTGCCGCATGACGCGGTCTTCATTCGCGCCGGCTTTGTCGATCTTATTCAGAGCAACCACAATCGGCACTTGCGCAGCCTTGGCGTGGTTTGCGGCTTCTCGCGTTTGCGGCTGTACACCGTCATCTGCCGCTACTACCAGCACGACAATATCAGCTCCCTGTGCCCCACGCGCGCGCATAGACGAGAAAGCGGCATGCCCAGGAGTGTCCAGGAAGGTCAGTGGTCTGCCTTTATAGCTGATCTGATAAGCACCAATATGTTGGGTGATGCCACCGACTTCACCGCCAGCCACGTTGGTGTTGCGAATGGCATCCAGCAGTGTGGTTTTGCCGTGGTCGACATGACCCAGAATGGTGATCACCGGGGGACGCGCTGTCAGGCTTTCTTTTTCTTCTTCTTTAATTACGCGGCGCCACAGAGGGATCTCACCGAGTTCTTCTTCAATCACTTCTTCTTGTTCAAGTTGCGGTTCAAAACCCAACTCTGTGGCAACAACAGCAGCGGTGTCAAAGTCGATCGTCTGGTTAATGCTTGCCATAACGCCGTTCGACATCAAAATTTTAATTACCTGCACTGCGCTGGTATCCAGCCGCCCTGCTAATTCACGTACGGTAATGCCGTATGGTAACTGGATGATCTTGTCTTCTTTTTTGCCCATTCACTCCTCCATTTTAATAATGCAGCATACCCCTCGCCCTGCGGTAACGGTATCCTGAGCAAATTGTCAGAAGACAATCAGGTTGTCATCACGTGGTCCTTGTCGGAAGTTTCATCTGCCTGGGGTTCATCTTTTGAAATTGAATCCACCGGCAAGCCTTCCATATATGCCCGCAGTGATGCGAAATCTTGCTCCGGAACTGTTGTCCGTAAAGCCTTTGCTAATGATCCTTTTAACCCTTGCACCCAGCAGCTCTGCTGGTCGTGTAAATATGCTCCACGTCCCGGCAGCCTGCCGCTCTCATCGATCCTGACACCGTCTTCGGTTCTGACCAATCGGATAAGGTTCCGCTTGGGCAAGACCTGCCGGCAACCAACACAGGTGCGTTGAGGGATGTGCTTGGGTTTAGGTTTGTTTTTTGCTGCCACCTTAATGCTTTCTCTAACAAAAGCGATAAATATTATTCACCTGCATATTCGGCAATTTCCGGGTCGGGTTTGGGCGACCCGGGTTCACTATTTTACCAATCTTCCCAGGAGTCTTCACTCTTGCGATGTTTATAATGCACCACATCGGTGTCCTGATCCGGGTCATACTCGATGGTATAACCGCGGCGCTTCTTGGCTTTTTTCTTCTTGTCGGGAACCATCTGCTGCAATTCTTCATCATCTTCAGCAGTTGCCTTTTCGCGGCGCATTGAATCGAGGCGGAAAAGCTCCTCAAAGCTCTTTTCTTCAGTGTCATCGCCGGCTTCGCCAGTAGCTTCTGCTTCCTCATTAACTTCTTCAGCCTCTGTTTCAACTTCGGCGATCTCTTCCACCAACTCAACCGCCGGGGTTTCGTCCACAGAAACCGCGTCAGTAACCTCTACGATTACATCTGCTTTATCGGCATCCTCGGGCTCACCAACCTCTTCTTCGACTTCGATGTCAGGGAATTTAAAGCTATTAACCGCTTCCAGAATATCCTCATATGTCTTGGGACCAATGCCGTTGTAGCTTAATATCTCGTCTGGATTGCTGCGAACAGCGAAAATAAGATCCCCGAAAGTCTCGAGCTTGTTTTCCTGGAGAATTACCAGGATATGCTCCTTAATGCCGGGCACTTCGTAAATCGACATTTCATATGCGCGCTCATCAATCGAATCACGGATGGTCTTAAGCTCAGCCATGTGAGCGTCAACCTCATCCTTGCGGTCGGCTTCACCACGGCGCTCGACACGATCAACAAACTTGCCGATTAGGGCGCTGTCATCCAGGCTGAGGACACGACCTTCCGATTTTGCCTGAAGCAATTCTTCGACTCGAACCATGGTTTCGGCTTCTTGTTCAGCCAGCGCAGCCAGGCTTTCGTCTTCCCGCAGGTTCGTCAAGGCTTTCGCAGCCGCTTCGGTAACGCTCATGATGTCAATTCGCCAGCCAGTTAGTTTGGCAGCCAGGCGCGCGTTTTGCCCTTCGCGACCGATAGCCAGGCTAAGCTGGTCTTCGGGTACGACAACGGTTGCGGTCTTGTGTTCGTGAATTGAAGGGTTCAGGTATACGCCTGAAACACGAGCCGGGCTGATCGCCTTGCTGATATAGACGGCAGCGTCGGGGCTCCATTCAATTACATCAATTTTTTCATCGTGCAATTCACGAACAATTGCCTGGATGCGTACGCCGCGCTGACCAACACAAGCACCTACAGGGTCAATCCCTTGCTGGGTTGCCGAAACAGCCACCTTGGCGCGCTGCCCCGGTTCGCGGGCGATTGAACGAATCTCAACAATACCGTGGAAAATCTCAGGAACTTCATTTTCGAGCAGCCGGCGCAGGAAATTGCGGTGCGCGCGGGAAAGTTCAATTTTCAGACCCTTGTTTGTGTCGTCAACACTGACGACATAAGCGCGGATGCGATCATGGATGCGGAAACGCTCGTTGGGGATCATGTCTTTCTTTTCCATGATTCCTTCTGCCTTCATATCCAGCCCAATTGTTGCCTGGCGTGAATTCACTGCCTGGACGATACCGCTGATGATCTCACCAACCTGTTTGCTAAAATGCTCGTATTGGCGCTGCCTTTCAGCATCGCGGATTTTTTGCTGAATGGCTTGCTTTGCGGTGCTGGCAGCGATGCGACCGAAGTCTGCTGGCGTTGATTCCACCATCACCAGATCGCCAAGCTCAGTATCGGGATAAGTCTTTCGAGCCTCCTCCAGGAGGACCTCAGTCCGATAATCAGTGATGCTGTCAGAAACTTCTTTCTCAGCAAAAACACTCACATTGCCAGTATCGAAGTCCATGACAATCTGAACATCCTGGGCGGCAGACGCACCAACCGCTTTACGGTAGGCAGAAACCATCGCAGACTCAAGAGCTGCCAAAATAACGTCTCGCGGTAGTCCTCTTTCTTCCAGGACCTCATTAAAGGCTAATGCAAATTCGCTTTTCATCGCTTTCTTTCTCCAAAAAATCATTATCGCAGTTCTAAACAAAAAAGTGGACTACTGCCCACTTTTCGA
>JAAYZW010000112.1 GCA_012514645.1 Chloroflexota bacterium | reverse complement strand
GCGGCTGCGATGGCTGCTTCATCGGTGCCATCTCGCAGGTCCAGCAGTTCCTGGTAGCGCGGATAGACGGCGATGATGTGGTCCCAGTTGGCATCAAAAAAACGGGTAAGGATAAAAGTTTTCTGCTCGAAAGTCAGCTCACCTGCTGGGATCTCTGCCAGTGTCCAGTAGAGGTCCTTAGCGCCATGCTCGACGAAATCGTCAATCTGGCGAATCAGGGAGGGTGTCAGGTTGAACGTGGCGGTCATGCCCGGGTGTTGGGCAACCATTTCAGCCATGTCAAGGTAGTCTTTGGTGGCATGCACGCGCACCCATGGCCGCGTATAGACGCCGTCTTCGTCTTTGTAGTAGAGCGGCTGATGCTGATGCCAGGTCAGGTTGACGTATAACGGTAACTCTTCCACGTTTACTGTGGGAAGGGGTGTTGCTGTGGGGGCAGAACAACCGGCAAGCACCGCTAACAGGAGTATAAAACTTAAGAATTTTGTAAGCTGTTTCATTTTTTCCTCCAAACCATCAAACTAAGTGGTTGTATTATTTCTTCAATGTCAAAATCATGGTTTGACCGCCTTCAAGCAGTGGGGCGACAAGAAACTCGGCTAAGGTTCCGTTTTCAGAGAAGACAATTTGTTCAAAAGGCAGGTCTCCCCAGACGTTTTCAACCGTCCAGGTGCCCTCTATCGGGCTTTCTTCGATTGATATTGTGCAATTTTCCAGGGTTTGCACGCCCAGATTCGCCAAAATGAGCACGACCTGGTCTTCGTAAACCCGCGCGACGCTATAGAGCCGGGAACATGAAGAGGTGAAGGGCAGGTAGCTGCCTTTTTGAAGCGCCGGCAACTGGTTGCGCGTGTTAACCAGTGCTTTATACCAGTTCAGCAGTGAATCAGGAGACTGAGTCTGAATTTCGACGTTGTTTTCCTGCCAGCCTTCTGACAACTCCTGCCAGGGATCAAAATCGCTAAAACCGGCGTTCGTCTCTGAAGACCATTGCATCGGTTTGCGGATCAGTTCATCCGGTTTGCCTCCGACCATGCCAATTTCTTCGCCATAATAAATATATGGCGTGCCGGGTCCGGTCAGGTAAATGAAGGCTGCCAGTTTTTGCTCCCTTAGGCGTTCCCGATAGTAGGAAGCGACGCGCTGCTGGTCGTGATTGGTCAGGAAGGTGGCGAATTGCTGGTCAGGGAAATACTCGAGCGTTTCCAGGTAGCTTTTCATAATGCGGGAGGGATCGGGCGAATAGATACCACCAAGGATATCAGCAGCCAGGTCAAACATGAAATATTGCTGCATGCCACGGGTGGGCTCGTTATACTTCGCGATCACCTGCGTATCCGTCCAGACCTCGCCGACTGTGTAGGCTTCGGGGTCAATCGCAGTGTAAAATTCGCGCCAATCCTGGAACCAGGCAATACTGCTTTTAGTGTCTTGCTGGCTGATGCCGTCCTCAAACAGGTAGCGGGCGGCATCCACGCGAAAGCCATCCACGCCCAGGTTGAGCCAGAACTCGGTGGCGTTATACATCGCCCTGGTAACCATCGGCTCGTAATAATTCAAATCGGGCATGCCGCTCCAGAAAGGTGCGTAATAATAATAGCCGCCAGCTTCATACCAGGCGTTTTGCCCCCAGGGACCGGGACGGCGCGGGTTTTGTTCTTCCCAGACGTACCAGTTGCGGAAGCCGCTGGCGGAGTCTTGCGCCGAGAGGAACCAGGGGTGTTCGCTGGAAGTATGGTTTACCACCAGGTCGATAACGACACGAACACCGCGTGCGTGGCATTCTTCGAGGAGCCGTTTGAAGTCTGCGAGGGTGCCGTAATCGGGGTTGACTGTCTGGTAATTGGTGACATCGTAGCCATGATAGGAAGGCGAGGGCATAATTGGCATCAGCCAGATGCCCCCAATGCCGAGATCGTCGCTGGTTTCGGGGTCGCCATCATTGAGATAGTCAAGCTGCGAAATGATGCCCTGGAAATCACCGATGCCATCGCCATCGCTATCCTTGAAGGAGCGCACGAAGATCTCGTAGAAGACCACCTCGTTCCACCAACCCGTCGGGTCTTCTGTGGATGGTTCTTCTGGAAGTGATGCTTGTGGGGCTTGCTCTGATGGTAAAGCTGTTGGAATTGGGGTTTGAAGCGCTGGTTGGCAGGCAGCCAGCAGCAGAGTTGTTAATAAGAGTGCCGCAGTGGCACGTTTTAATGATTTCATCCAGTATGCGTCCTTATCCCTGATTTGGTATAGCTAATTTTACATTACATCGGTTGGAT
>JAAYZW010000111.1 GCA_012514645.1 Chloroflexota bacterium | reverse complement strand
ATCCAACCGATGTAATGTAAAATTAGCTATACCAAATCAGGGATAAGGACGCATACTGGATGAAATCATTAAAACGTGCCACTGCGGCACTCTTATTAACAACTCTGCTGCTGGCTGCCTGCCAACCTGCGCTTCAAACCCCAATTCCAACAACTTTACCATCAGAGCAAGCCCCACAAGCATCACTTCCAGAAGAACCATCCACAGAAGACCCGATGGGTTGGTGGAACGAGGTGGTCTTCTACGAGATCTTTGTGCGCTCCTTCAAGGATAGCGATGGCGATGGTATCGGTGATTTCCAGGGCATCATTTCGCAGCTTGACTATCTCAATGATGGCGACCCGGAAACCAGCGACGATCTCGGCATTGGGGGCATCTGGCTGATGCCGATTATGCCCTCGCCTTCCTATCATGGCTACGATGTCACCAATTACCAGACAGTCAACCCCGATTACGGCACCCTTGCAGACTTCAAGAGGCTCCTAGAAGAATGCCACACACGCGGTATTCGTGTCGTTATCGACCTGGTGGTCAACCATACTTCCAGCGAACACCCCTGGTTCCTCTCGGCGCAAGACTCCGCCAGCGGCTTTCGCAACTGGTACGTCTGGGAAGAACAAAACCCGCGCCGTCCTGGTCCCTGGGGGCAAAACGCCTGGTATGAAGCCGGCGGCTATTACTATTACGCACCTTTCTGGAGCGGCATGCCCGATTTGAATTATTACGAGCCGATGGTTACCAGGGCGATGTATAACGCCACCGAGTACTGGCTCAACCTGGGCGTGGATGGCTTTCGCGTGGATGCCGCTCGCTACCTGTTTGAGGACGGCATCAGCCAGCAGGACACCAAAAGCAGTATTGCTTGGTTCCAGGATTGGCGCGAATTTTACACTGCGATTGACCCCGAAGCCTACACAGTCGGTGAGGTCTGGACGGATACGCAAGTGATCGCGAAGTATAACGAGCCCACCCGCGGCATGCAGCAATATTTCATGTTTGACCTGGCAGCCGATATCCTCGGTGGTATCTACTCGCCCGATCCCTCCCGCATTATGAAGAGCTACCTGGAAACGCTCGAATATTTCCCTGACCAGCAATTCGCCACCTTCCTGACCAATCACGACCAGCAGCGGGTCGCTTCCTACTATCGGGAACGCCTGAGGGAGCAAAAACTGGCTGCCTTCATTTACCTGACCGGACCCGGAACGCCATATATTTATTATGGCGAAGAAATTGGAATGGTCGGCGGTAAACCGGATGAAATGATCCGCAAACCGATGCAATGGTCTTCAGAGACGAACGCTGGTTTTAGCGATTTTGTTCCCTGGCAGGAGTTGTCAGAAGGCTGGCTGGAAACCAACGTCGAAATTCAGGCTCAGTCTCCTGATTCACTGCTGAACTGGTATAAGGCACTGGTGAACACGCACAACCAGCTGCCAGCGCTTCAAAAAGGCAGCTACCTACCCTTCACCTCATCATGCTCCCGGCTCTATAGCGTCGCGCGGGTTTACGAAGACCAGGTTGTACTCATTTTGGCAAACCTGGGCGTACAAACCTTGGAAAATTGCACAATATCAATCGAAGAAAGCCCGTTGGAGGGCACCTGGACGGTTGAAAACGCCTGGGGAGACCTGCCTTTTGAACAAATCGTCTTCTCTGAAAACGGAACCTTAGCCGAGTTTCCTGTCGCCCCGCTGCTTGAAGGCGGTCAAACCATGATTTTGACATTGAAGAAATAATACAACCACTTAGTTTGATGATTTGGAGGAAAAAATGAAACAGCTTTCAAAATTCTTAAGTTTTATACTCCTGTTAGCGGTGCTTGTCAGTTGTTCTGCCCCCACGGCAACACCTCTTCCCACAGAAATCGTGGAAAAGCTGCCGTTATACGTCAACCTGACCTGGCATCAGCATCAGCCACTCTACTACAAAGACGAAGACGGCGTCTATACGCGCCCATGGGTGCGCGTGCATGCCACCAAAGACTACCTTGACATGGCTGAAATGGTTGCCCAACACCCGGGCATGACCGCCACGTTCAACCTGACACCCTCCCTGATCCGCCAGATTGACGATTTCGTCGAGCATGGCGCTAAGGACCTCTATTGGACACTGGCAGAGATCCCAGCAGGTGAGCTGACCTTCGAGCAGAAAACCTTTATCCTTACCCGTTTTTTTGATGCCAACTGGGACCACATCATCGCCGTCTATCCGCGCTACCAGGAACTGCTGGACCTGCGAGATGGCACCGATGAAGCAGCCATCGCAGCCGCTGTTGAAATCT
>JAAYZW010000110.1 GCA_012514645.1 Chloroflexota bacterium | reverse complement strand
TTACCCAATCCAATCAATCTAATAAAGGAGAAATTAATGTCTGGTAGTACAAATGCTTTTCAAATGGCGCAAGCTCAGTTCGACAAAGTAGCAGATCAGCTCGAGTTAGGTCAGGATGTGCGTGAATTTTTGCGTTGGCCCATGCGCGAGTTCCATTTCCGCATTCCGGTTCGCATGGATGACGGCACAGTCCGTATTTTTCAGGCGTTCCGTATGCAGCATAACGATGTGCGCGGTCCCAATAAGGGCGGTCTGCGCTTTGCTGCCGGTGAGACAGCCGATACCGTGCGCGCGCTTTCAATGTGGATGACCTGGAAGACGGCTGTTGCTGATATCCCTCTCGGCGGCGGCAAGGGCGGCGTAGATGTCGATCCTTCAACCCTCTCTGATGGTGAGAAAGAACGGCTGGTTCGTGGTTATGTTAAAGCACTGTGGAAAAATATCGGTCCCCGCCAGGACGTTCCCGCACCTGACGTTGGCACAAACGCCCAGATGATGGGTTGGATGATGGATGAATATTCCTCCATCGTTGGTCAATTCACGCCTGGCGTGATTACCGGTAAGCCTCTCGGCGGCGGCGGCTCTGAAGGTCGCACCGCAGCAACTGGTTATGGCGTAATCTTCACTGTTCGCGAAGCCATGAAACACCTTGGAATCGACCCGACAACTACAACCGCAGCCATCCAGGGCTTTGGTAATGTTGCCCAATATGCAGCCATCGGTTTCAACCAGTTCCTGGGCGGAAAAGTAATCTGTGTATCCTGCTGGGACAGAGTTGAAAGAAAATCATATACCTTCACCAAGGAAGATGGCATCGACCCTGCTTTCCTGAAGACCATCACCGATCAATATGGTTCGATTAACAAAGATAAAGCCCGCGACGCTGGCTATCAGATCGAAGATGGCGATGCCTGGCTGAGCAAGGATGTGGATGTGCTCATTCCTGCAGCACTCGAAGGTCAGATTACTGGTGATACGGTTCATCAGATCAGTGACCAGGTCAAGATTCTGGCTGAAGCAGCCAACGGTCCTACCACTCCGGATGCCGACAAGGTGCTGCTTGAGCGCGGCATTTTTGTGATTCCCGATTTCCTCTGCAATGCCGGCGGCGTGACTGTATCTTATTTTGAAGGCGTTCAGAATGATCAGAACTTCTACTGGGCTTTGGAAGAAGTTAACGAACGTCTTGATCAAAAGATGACCAGCGCGTTCAAATCGGTTTTGGATATGTCATTAGAAAAGAATGTGTACATGCGCGATGCCGCTTATATGGTCGCGATTGACAAAGTTGTCAAGGCGATGAAACTGCGCGGCTGGATCTAAAATTTATTTGTTTTTGTAGAAGCCGGTCGCCCGACCGGCTTTTTTGTTCCCTGTCGTAAAAAAAGTTGGACAAACAAGGTGGGCGTGCAGGGTTATTGTTGTGCCGAAAGAAAAAGTCGCTCTCATTCCGCTCACCCCTCCTCGCTGGCTCTTAGCCTCTCTGTCTAAGTGCTTACAACAATTTTGCCCCTGAGGTTACGCTTGTTATCATCAAAATATACTAAACCGAAAAAGGGAGATAGACATGGCAGACAGAAAAGCAACAGCAGTTTGGGAGGGGGACTTAAGAAGTGGCAAAGGAAACATGCGTTTTGCAGACTATGATGGACAATTCAGTTTTTCATCACGCTTTGAAGAAGGCACCGGCACAAACCCTGAAGAGTTATTGGGGGCAGCCCATGCCGGTTGTTTCTCGATGGCGTTTGGCAATGAGCTCGGCAAGGCAGGATACACTCCTGAGAAAATAGAGACAACGGCTCATGTCGCCCTGAGACAGGTTGATGGGCGCGCAAAAATCGTCAAGAGCCACTTGGTCACCAGGGCAATTGTGCCCGGAATTACTGAAGAACACTTCCAGGAAATTGCCGAAGCTGCTAAGAACGGCTGCCCCGTGTCGGCTGCTCTTGCGGGTATTGAGATCACTCTCGATGCGGAATTAGCTCACAACTAATCGGCTGAAAAAAGCATATCAGACCTGGGGAATTATCTCCAGGTCAGTTGGGTGCTCCGGGGCAATCTCAGGTTGCGGCACCACCGGGGCTACTCGTTCTTCCATGCGCATTTGACCGCGATAGAACGCGCCATCTTCACTGCTAAACGAAGTGGTTACAACGTCGCCCCAGATTTTACCGCTGGCGCGAATCTCAAGTTTTTGGCAAACGATGTCACCCTGCATGCAGCCGGCAACGATCACCGT
>JAAYZW010000007.1 GCA_012514645.1 Chloroflexota bacterium | reverse complement strand
TGGTTGTCCGCCGAAAAGTGGCTTTTGCTGAGTCAGTCTGGGAGAAGCGTGTCTGGGTAGAAGGCATCGAAGCGGCTTTGGCAGAAAGCGATCAGGAGGTCATCAGGCTGCTTTCCGAAGGGGTTATTCCTGTTGTTGTCGATTCTGAAGCGAAGATCGCGGAGCGAATTGATTTTAAGGCAATCATAGATGCCCGCATGCTGAAACGATATTTGCCGAAGAATTCGCGCTGGACCGCAGCGATAATTGGTCTGGGACCTGGCTTTGTTGCGCCCGAAAATTGCGCAGCGGTGATTGAAACCAACCGCGGTGAAAAGCTGGGTGAGATTATTTGGAAGGGCTCTGCCCAGGCTGACACTGGCATCCCTGGAATCGTGGAGGGGCGTGGGCTCGAGCGGGTTTTGTATTCCCCGGCTGCAGGCGTGTTGAAAGTTTTTGCTGATATCGGCGTCATCGTGAAACGAGGGCAATTGTTGGCGGATGTCGCCGGCGTGGCTGTGCAAGCACCTTTCGATGGTGTAGTTCGTGGGATGCTGAGAGAAGGGATCTCTGTTGAAGCCGGCACCAAATTGGGCGATGTTGACCCACGCATCAATGTTGAATTAGCCTACCAAATCTCTGATAAGGCCTTAATTGTCGGGGAGAGTGTTTTGCGAGTGCTTGAGAGTCTGGAATGACACTGGGCATTGTCGCAGAAATCCTCAGGCTTTTTCCTGATGAGCGAGGCTTCGCTATCTCTGTTGTTGGCTCGGGCGGCAAGACTACTTTGATGCGTTTACTTTCCGAATGCCTGACTGGTTTGGTGGTGTGCACGACCTCGACCAAGCTGGCTGAAAGCGAAGCAAAACTATTTGATGCCCACATAACCTGGGAAGAAGAAGATCAATTGCCTCCTCGTTTGCCACCAAGTGGTGGCAGCGTTTTGGTGACCGGCGAGTCTTTTCAGGTCAACCAAGCACGAAAATTGAACGGCTTAACTGACAGTCAACTAACCGCACTTAAACAGATTTGTGATCAAAGAGGCTTGCCCTTGATTATCGAAGCTGATGGCTCAAAGCGGAGACCGCTCAAAGCCCCGGCGGTTTACGAGCCGGTGATTCCCGATTTTTCTGACCTGGTGATTGTCGTGGTCGGATTGGCGCGGTTTATGAAGCCGCTGAATGAAGAGAACGTCTTTCGCAGCCAGATTTTTTCGGAGCTGACTGGGCTTCCGATGAACATGCTGGTCGATCTTGAGTCAATTTTGCGATATCTAAAACACCCTTCGGGAGGATTAAAGGGCATCCCACCAACGGCGAAATGTTTTGTGATGTTCAACCTTTTTGACTGCGATTGTTTGACTCTAATTGACCGTGAGGTTATTGAAAAAACGCTTGGCGATTTTTATGACAGCGTGGTCTGGATCGGATAGCAAGCGCATACCCTCCGGTCTTGATCTTTTTTAGTCTGCCTAAAACGGTTACGGTTGAGGCAGACACGGCATCTATCGGTTATGATTAAGCGGAAACAAGAGTAAACAAAATGCAAAAAATAACCGATAAATACTTCAAAATTTTCCAGTTTGAAGCCAGCCAGGGCTATGAAAACAAGGCGGTAATGGGCGGAATCCAGGCGTTAGCGAAGACCTGGCCTGCCGAAGCCCGCGAACAAGGGCTATCGGAAAGCCTGATTCCGGTAATAAGCTCTCTTTTAGGCGGCTACGCGGTCATTGAACCGGAAAACCGGAGGGCTGCGTTGCTCGAAATTGGCGACCTGCTTTCGATAGCAAACATTCAATCGCTCCCCTATTACTATCCAAAAGAAGATCCCAAGCTTCGCGAAACAACCAAACCTAAAGCCAGAACAGAGACCGCAGCAAGCATAACCAAACCGAAAACTCCGACCAACCAGCCAGAAGAACAGGTCGTTCGATCGAAGGTAAATACGCGCTTGCGAGAGATTGCCAGCAAACCGATGGAAAACGAATCGCACGGGTTGGAAGCCCCTGTTAGCGTGATCAGGGGTGTCGGCGATAAACAGGGCGCGCACCTTACCAAACTCGGGGTTTATAAGATTAAAGATTTGCTTTACCTTTTCCCTCGCCGGTATGACGACTATTCCAAGCTCAAAACTATCAATCAGCTTGCATACGGCGAAGAAGTCACCATACTGGCACGTGTGGTTAGTGTGGATACGTTTCAATCCAAGAAGGGCAAACGCCTGGTGGAAGCGGTGGTCTCAGACACTACCGGGGCGCTGCGACTGTTGTGGATGAACCAAGACTGGCATGTGCGCTATTTGAAGAAAGATTTGTTCATATCTGTTTCCGGCAAGATCGACACCTACCTCGGCAGACCGGTGATTTGGTATCCGGATTATGAACCCATTGATAAACAGCAATTGCATACCAACCGGATTGTCCCTGTTTATCCCCTGACTGCCAAGATTACCCAGCGCTGGCTGCGGCGAACGCAATTCAACACTGTTCGCTATTGGGCTCCGAGGGTCAATGACTTTTTACCAGAAAAAATCAGGGAAGAAGCCAGGGTACTCAAAACCAGTAACGCCCTGATGCAAATTCATTTTCCGGAAACGAATGAGACTCTTAAGGCTGCTCAACGCCGCTTTGCCTTTGATGAGCTCTTCTTGCTGCAGCTTGGCGTGCTGCAGCAAAAACGGCAATGGCAGCAATTGGTCGGGCACCCGTATTATGTCAGCGATGACTGGGTTGCCGAGCGTGTAGCGACCCTGCCATATGAATTAACCAATGTTCAAAAGCGTTCATTGGCTGAAATCCGTGCAGATATTGCTCAGGATCACCCGATGAACCGCTTACTGCAGGGCGATGTGGGATCTGGCAAGACCATTGTGGCGGTGATGGGCATGGCGATGGTGATCGAATCGGGCGCTCAGGCTGCCCTGATGGCTCCAACAGGAATCCTGGCGGAACAACACTATCAAACCATTCGCAAATTGTTAACTACTGGCACGTTTGAACACCCAGCATTTTTAGAAGAAGGACAGGTAAGGCTGCTTACTGGTGATACCGGGCAGGCAGACCGAACCGAAATTTTTGATGGACTTAAATCTGGTTATGTGAAACTTCTGATTGGCACACACGCCTTGATTGAAGATCCAGTCACTTTTCATAACCTGCAAATGGTCGTGGTGGACGAGCAGCACCGCTTTGGTGTCTCGCAGCGTGCCGCATTACGAAATAAGGGCGATAACCCGCACCTGCTGGTGATGACGGCGACACCGATTCCGCGTTCATTGCAATTCACAATTATTGGTGACCTTGATGTGAGCATCATGGACGAAATGCCTGCCGGCAGGCTGCCGGTTTCGACGCACATCGCATATCCGACCGAGCGCGAGCGAGTCTACCAGAACATCCGCAAACAAGTCGAAACGGGCTACCAGGCTTTTATCATTTATCCGCTGGTGGAAGCAGGAGAAAACGAAGAAAAGAAAGCCGCGGTTGACGAGCAAATGCGCCTGCAGCGCGAAATCTTCCCTGACCTCAAGGTTGGGTTGGTGCATGGACG